>CAYZVY010000063.1:8192-16339 GCA_964481675.1 uncultured Verrucomicrobiota bacterium | reverse complement strand
CCTCCGGCAGCCGGCGTGCGGCAAAGGACCCGCCATGGGCGGGACCCGTCGCCGGCGGAAGCAAAGTCCTGCTCACGCGACTGAACGTCTATGCCATCGTGACGGTGGAGCGGCGGGCGTAGGCATGGCGCATGCAGCCTACACGGACGAGATCCCGCGAGTCCGTGATGCACCCGCATGGACAAGTTCGGCACCGGAAGGTGGGAGCGCCACACCGTTGGCGCGAAAGGCGCCGGATGGATGCATGATCGCGCGGACGGTGCCGCGCTCCCACATCCAGTGGCGAGACAGGCACATGCGGCTCGACCCTCAGGAAGACATGCAGGCGCCTAGCGCAGCTCGTCGGCGTGTTCGGCCACCTTGCGGAACGCCTGCGCATAGGCGGCGATCAGCTCGGGCTTGTCCTTCTTGAACCACGGGATGGAATAGGCGATGTCCTTGATGCGCTCGGACACCGGCAGCGAGCCGGGTCCCTGGCGCACGTCGCGCTGGCCGAAGGCCACCATGGTCGGCTTGCCCTGCCGGAACAGATCGCCCTTGTGGACCAGCGGATGCAGGTGCAGCGGGAAATTGGCTCCCGGCGCAATGGAGCAGCCTTCCGCGGCCACCGCTTCGCAGAATTTCTGACAGGAAAGCCCGCCGAGCTCCTGGGACCGGTAGAGGCCCCGCGACGAGTACCAGCCCGCCATGGTGCTGCCGCTGCCGGCGGCCGGCCGGTGGGCCCGGATGCCGGGGACGCCCTCGAGCAGGTCCCAGAACCGGTTCATGGCGCTCTGGATTTCCGCGATGCGCGCGGGATAATGCTTCAGCTGGACGCGGCCCATGGCGGAACAGGTCTGGTTCATCCGGTGCTTCGCGCCGAAAATGGGCAAGCCCGCAAAGGGAGCCAGCTCCGGATCCTCAAGCCCCTTGGAGGTGCCGCCCCAGGCCGTCGACGCGCCCGTGCGCTCGTAATGGCCGAAGGCCACGCAGCGCTCCCAGAGCGGCTTGTGGCGGGTGGCGATCATGCCGCCCTCGCCGATGGGGAAGCTCTTGCCCGACATCAGGCTCATGACGGCGATATCGCCCATCGTGCCCACCATGCGGCCCTTGTAAAGGCCGCCCTGGGCGTGGGAGACGTCCTCGATCACCTTGACGCCGTGGCGGCGCCCGATGTCCAGCAGGCGATCCATGTCCGCCGGATACCCGCAATAGTGAACGGCAATGATGGCCTTCGTGCGGGGGCCGATCCGCTTTTCAACATCGGCGGGATCGAGGCAGAGCGTGTCGGGGTCGATATCGCAGAAGTTGATGGACGCGCCGAGCGTGAGCGCCGGCAGGCCGCTGGCCCAGTAGGTCATGCTGGGGCAGATGATCTCGTCGCCCGCGCCCACGCCGCAGGCCCACATGGCGGCCTGGAGCCCCGCCGTGCCGTTGCAGCAGGCCAGGGTGTAGGGAAGCCCCAGCCACTCGCCCATTTCGGCTTCGAATTTCCTGGTCACGTCCAGGTTGCTCATCGCCCCGCGGCGCAGCACGTCGAGGACGGCGTCCTCGTCTTCCTTGGTCACGATGGGCCAGGCAAACAGATCGCCCGGCTCTTTGGTCACGGCTTTGGTTCCGCCCTTGATCGCTAACTGACTCATTGAAAACTCCTTGCTATCACGTGTCAAAAAAGTAGGCGATTTTGCCGCGCAAGACAAGAACAAAGGATGTGGCAGAAAAGGCTTGATTTCCGGCTGATTCCCGTCATATTGAGTCGCTTACTTACGGAGGATGGCATGATTCCCGAGGAAACCAAGAAACCCGCCGAAACGGAAGTTGAATCCGATGCCGGCGATCCCGTTGAGTCGTTGTTCGCCTCGATCACCTCGAACTGGAAAGAAGTGCTGATCGGGCTGGTGATCGCGGGCGCGATCATTGCCGGTTTCGCCATCTACCAGAACCGCGCCCGCGCCGCGCGCGATACCGCGGCCACGCAACTCGCCGTGGCGTCGACGGCCTCGCAATTCGCCGAAATCATCCGGCAATACCCCTCCACCAAGGCGGCCGAAATGGCCAGCCTGATGGAAGCCCGCACCCGCTACGACTCGGGCAGCTACAGCGAAGCCGACAAGCTGTACGCGGATTTCATCACCACGTATCCCAAGCATTTCATGGTGCCGGCCGCCAGGCTCGGCCGCATCCACTGCCAGGAAGCGCAGGGGCTGATCGACGAAGCGCTGGAGGGCTTCAAGACCTTCGTCCGGGAAAACACATCAGAGCCGGCGCTGGTGACCGTCGCCAGCCTCGGCGAAGCGCGCTGCCTGCGCGCCAAGGGGCAGATCCAGGAGGCCGTGAGCCTCTACGACCGGTTGCTCCTGGAGCAGCCGGAAAGCGAATGGAAGCCGCTGATCACGGATCTCAAGAGCTCGACCGTCAAGGACCTGGAACACCTGTCCGCACCGGCGGCCACGGCCCCGGTCCCGGCGCCGATCCTGCTCCCGGCGGCGGCGCCCCTTCCGGCCGCCCCGTAAAAGCGGCTACTTCGTATACTTGGTCGCGTCGTCGTCCGGCTTCTTCTCGGACTTCTCGCCCTCGTCCTTGCCCTTCTTGAATTCGCCGATGCTCTTGCCCAGGGAACGGGCCAGGTCGGGCAATTTGCGGGCGCCGAACAGCAGCAGCACGATCAGCAGGATGATGGTTAATTCCCAAAAGCCGAAATTCATAGGGAGGGTCCTTTCTGGTTGGTTTATAAGCCCAAGGGAGGAAACTGTCAATCCGAGCCTTGTTCCGGCCCTCCGCATTCCGCCTTGAATCCCCCGCCCCGTCTGGTACTCTGTGCCTGAGAAAAACCGTTCTTACCGCCCATGCGCCTCAAACAAAAAACAGTCCAAAAGGTCGAACGCCTCCTGGCCCTGCTGCGGGGGAAGACCAGCATGCTCATCGTCATGCAGGATTATCCCGATCCGGATGCCATCGCCGCGGGCACCGCGCTGCGGGAACTGGCGAACAGCAAGGCGGAGGTGCAATGCTCCTTCGCCCACGGCGGCACGGTCGGCCGGGCCGAGAACCGGGCGCTGGTCGACTACCTCGCGCTGAACCTCCGCCCCATCCGCGACCTCGACATCGCGCGGTTCGACCTGGTCGCCATGGTCGATACCCAGCCCGGCACCGGCAACAACTCCCTCCCCCTCGCCGTGATTCCGCACATCGTCATCGACCACCATCCCATCCGCCTTGCCACGCGCCGGGCGGAGTTCACCGACGTCCGCGGACGCTACGGCGCCACCAGCACGATCCTGTACGAATACCTGATGGCCGCCAAGGTCGACATCGCCGCCCCCCTGGCCACCGCGCTGGTCTACGGCATCCGGTCCGACACGCAGGACCTGGGTGGGGAAAGCACCCGGCCCGACATCGAGGCCTACTCCGCCCTCTACCCGGTCGCCAACCGCCGCATGCTGGAGGAAATCAAGAGCAAGCGCGTGCCCGGCGCCTACTTCGAGCTTCTCATGCGGGGCATCTCGGGCGCCCTGGTCTACGGCTCCCGCATCGTCACCAACATCGGCGAAACCGACAATCCCGACATGATCGGCGAAATCGCCGACCTGCTGCTCCGCCGCGAGGGCATCGACTGGACCCTGTGCTACGGCCGCTTCCAGGGGCGCATGCTCCTGTCGCTCCGCACCTCCGATCCCCTGGCCAACGCCGGGCGCATCATGCGGGCCATCGTGGGCAAATACGGCACGGGCGGCGGCCATAACGCCCTGGCCGGCGCCCAGATCGAACTCGCGTCGCTCACCGAGCGGGAACACCATTTCCGCGAGCTGGTGCTCCTGCGCCGCTTCCTCTCACTCACCGGTCCCAAGGGCCTCCAGCCGGCGCCCCTGGTGGCGCCGGTCGTTCTCCCTTGACCCGCGGGCCCGCCTTTCGCGATACTACGCGGCTAACAGGAAACAGCCCATGGCGGGTCCACCACCCCCTTCCATTTCAACCCGGAAATCCCTGGAGTCGTTCAACTGGAACCTCTCCCTGCGCGGCGTTTACGACACGATCTGCGGCATGTCGGGTTTTGTCTTCGTCTCGTTCGCCCTGGCCCTGGACATCCCCAAGGAGCGGCTCGGCATCCTGGCCTCCATCGCCAGCGTCGCCTGCCTCTTCCAGATGATCGGGCTCCTGGCCCTGAAGCAGATCGCGGACAAGAAGCGCTACACCATCCGCCTCGCCCTGCTGGAGCCGCTCCTGATGATCGGCTGCATCCTGCTGCTGCCCTGGCTCCCGCAGCCCTGGCGCTTTCCCATGCTCGGACTCGCCGTCTTCACCGCCGCCGCCTCGCTCAACCTGGCGCGGCCCGTGACCGACGACTGGCTCGCCTCCTCGATCCCGGACGGCATCCGCGGCGCCTACCTCGGCCGGCGCATGCAGCTCAGCAGCCTCGTCATGATCGTCACGCTGACCGGGGCCGGCTTCCTGGTCCGGGCGTTCGACAAGACCGACGCGCAGCCCTACTCGCTCTTCCTGGCCATGGGCGGGCTGTTCGGCATGCTGGCGGCCTTCGCCCTGAACAGGGCGCATCTTCCCGAAGGGCCGGGCTCCGATACGGTCAACTGGACCCGGATGCCCGGCCTCCTGAAGAACCGGCTCTTCCGGGGCTGCCTCCTGGTGTCGGTGGTCTACAACATCCCCTTCTGGCTCGCCATCCCCTACTACCAGGTGTTCAATCTCCGCGTCCTGCACATGAGCGAGGTGGCCATCTCCCTCATGCTGGTCCTGTACGCCGTCGTCAAGGTCGTCGCCTCGCCCGTCCTGGGGCGGTGGCTGCAGAAAGCCGGGCCCCGCGCCATTGTATTCTGGTGCACGGTGCCCTACCTTTACTTTTTCTTCGCGTTCTCCATCAGCACGCCGGAGCGCACCTGGCCCGTCTGGCTCGGCTGGCTGGCGGCCGCCCTCGGCGACGCCGCCTACAGCCTCGCCCTCACCTCGGCGCTCTACGAGTCTGTACCCAAAACAGGACCGCGCAAGACCTATTTCGTCCTCAACAACCTGTTCACGGTGGCCGCGGCCGCCATCCTGACGGCCTGCGCCGCCTTCGCGACAGCCGGCCTGAAGGACACCGTCCTGCTGATCGGCTCCTGGAAGCTGACCCAGTTCCACATCCTCTTCCTGGCCTGCACGATCCTCCTCGTGCCGTGCGGGTTCGGCAGCGCCTTCTTCCTCCCCGCCCATAGGACAAAAACACCATGAACGCCCTCCTCCCGCACCCCCGCCTGCTGATCACCCCCGCCGCCCTGGCCCTCGCCCGCCAGCCCGGCCGCCACCCCCGCGCCCGCGAGGCCGCCGCGGCCGTCGATGCCGCCGCCCGGGAGTTCGCCAGAAGCCCGGCCTTCGATTTCGACCCCCACAACGGCCACAACGCCCACCTGATCCGCGCGCGCCGCATGCAGACCCGCATCGTGACCCTGCTCGCGGCCTGGGCCCGCTCGGAAGGCGACCCTCTGTTCCGCCAGGCCGTGCTGGACCACGTGGCCGACATGGACCGCTGGGAGTTCTGGTCGTGGATCGCCTGGCGCCAGGGCAAGCCCGGCCCCGACGCCATCTTCGACCTGAGCTACGGCGAGAACAGCACGACCCTGGCCCTGGCCTACGACCTGCTGGCCGCCACCCTGTCCGACTCCGAGCGCGCCTGGTTCATCGACATCGCCACCCGCCGCGCGCTCACCCCCTTCCGGATCCACACCGACCCCGCCACGCCGGCCTGGTGGATGAACCGGCCCGACTCCAACTGGCAGACCGTCTGCGCCGGCGGCGGCGGCATGCTGGCCCTCGCCCTGGCCGGGGATGTTCCGGATATGGAAACCCTGATCGCCCGGAGCGACGGCGCCGTCCTCCGCTATATGCAGAAGACCGACGAGTATGGCGGCGGCTGCGTGGAAGGCCTGGGCTACTGGAACTACGGCATGCGCTACGCCTGGCTTTACCTCCTCAGCCACGAGGCGGCGACCGGGAGAAGCCACCCCGCCCTCCAGTTGCCCGGCGCACGGCAGACGCTCCGGTTCCCCCTTGAATTCAACCCCGGCGGCGTGGCCTGCGGCTTCGGCGACATCAACCACCCCTGGACGCCCCTGGCCTTCCACTTCGCCGCCGCCGCCCGGTTTGGCGACGAGGCGCTGACACATGCCCTGGCCGCCCTCCTGCCCGACTCCCCGCCCGATATCGACCGGCAGGGCTGGCCGCAATCGGCCGAGCTGTGCTTTTTCATGCCGGTCCTGAAGAAAAGCCCCCGGGCCAAAAAGGCGGCGCTCAAGCCGCACACCCACCTGTACCCGCGCATGGATTGGGGCGTGATCGCCAGCTCGCCCGACCACCCCCGGCTGGCGGCCACCGTCCGCGGCGGTACCACCGAGGTTCCGCACAATCACCTCGACGTGCTCAGCTATCACCTGGCCCTCGACGGCGACGCCTTCGCCACCTCCGTCAGCAACCGCGGCTACATGGACTCCACGTTCAGCGACCGCCGGTTTGACATCTGGGAGATGCGGCCGGATGCCAAGAATACCCTCTTCATCGGCGGCGTCGGCCTCTCCAAGCCCGCGGATGTCGTCACCACGCCCGTCAAGTCCGGGAAATTTCACGGGTTTCACCTGAGCGGCCCCAAGGCGATCCGCATCTCCATGTACAACAACCCGCTCGTCAAGCGGATCGAGCGGCTCTTCCTCATGCTGGACGACACGCTCTTCCTCGTCGCCGATCGGGTGGAGCTGACGGCGCCCAACCAGATCGAGTCGCGCTTTCACACCTTCACCACCGTGGCGCTGGAGCCGGCCGGCGCGCTCCTGACCGGTAAAAAGGCCGTCATGCGGGTGGCCTGCGCCGCCACGGAGCCCGTGGTGGTCAAACTCGGCATGGGCACCCCGACCGATCCCGCCGCGCCGGTCTCCACCATGGTCCGCCTCCTGACCAAACGCCTGACGGCAACCGTGATGCTGGCCACGGTTTTTGCCGCGGGCAAAGGACCTCTCGCCGCATCCTTCCGCACCCGGCGCGACGGCAAGCCGATGCTGGACGTCAAGGGCCGCGGCTTTGCCCACGCCATTCCCCTTCCCTTTGCACAGGAGACCGCCTCATGAACCTGACGTTCGCCCAGCTCCGCTCCTTCGCCACCGGTTGCACCGAAATCCGGGAAGACCCCGAAGGCGTTTTCTTCGATCGCATGCCGCCGTCGCAGCGCACGCATTACGGCGCCACGGAAGGCGCCGTCATCCGCGCCCGCTGCCAGACCGGCATCCGCATCCGCTTCCGCTCGGATACCCGCCGCCTGACCGCCATGCTGCGGTTCGGCCGCGCGGCACGCGTCTTTCCCTGCGTGGACCTGGTCGTCGACGGCATCTTCATGGGCACCTTCGCCGGCGACCGTGAACAGCAGCCCTGCCGTCTGGAGGTTTTTCAATCCGCTGAAAAATTGCTCCGGACCTTCGAGCTGTGGCTGCCCTATTCCATGGAGTCGTGGCTGGTTTCCCTCGAGGCGGACGACGGCGCCCGCCTGGAGGCTCTGCCGGCCGATCCGGTCAACTGGCTCGTAATCGGCGACTCGATCAGCCAGGGCATGACCTGCTCCTCGCCCGGCCGCACCTATCCGGCGCTGACGGCCCGGTCGCTGGGATGGAACCACCACAACGTGGCCGTGGGCGGCGCCCGGATGGAAGCCGCCGCCGGCGACGTGGGGAGCATACCGGCCGACATCGCCAGCGTTGCGTTCGGCTGCAACGACTGGAACGGAGGCAAATCGGTCGCCACCTATGAGGACGACACGAAACGCCTGCTCGATACGCTCTTCGCGGGCCATCCGGGGCTTCCGACCGCGCTGCTGACGCCGTTTCCCGCGGTCTGGGACAAGGGCGAGCAGAACAAGGACGGCGTCTGGCTGGAGAGCTTCCGCGACGTGCTGCGCAAGATTGCGCCGGCCTATCCGTCCGTCCACCTGCTGGAAGGTCCGTCCCTGATCCCTGCCGATCCCGGCGCTTTCGTGGATGGCATCCACCCCAACAACGCCGGCATGGCGGCGCTGGCGAGGAATCTGGCGCCGGAACTGGCAAGGATGAAATAGGGAAGAAGAGGAGGCGGGGTTCAGGATTCAGGGTTCAGGAAGAAAGAGTGATCGGTGACCAGTGGTCAGTGATCAGTCCTGGCGC
>CAYZVY010000063.1:0-8092 GCA_964481675.1 uncultured Verrucomicrobiota bacterium | reverse complement strand
GGGTTCAGGAAGAAAGAGTGATCGGTGACCAGTGGTCAGTGATCAGTCCTGGCGCCCAGATGGAACAATTATGAGAATCGTTACGCGTAGCAGGTAGGGCGACGCGTCCCCGCGGAGCCGCGATGCGCATCGGCCGGGCGAGCGGCTCACCCGGAGGGTTCTCCCTACCGAAAACGAACCGGTTCTCAGGATCAGTTATCTGTGAGAAGCGATGAAAACGGCAACTAAAATAAGCATGATAATCCTGACCGCGTTGCTGGCGGGTTGCGCGTCGCCTCCGGCGAATCAGAATCCACCCCCCGAAGACGAGTGCATTAGCGCCATTCGCGAACCCGCAAAAGAGGTAGTCGCTGATTTGCTGAAATCCCAGGCCATAGCCTCCGACACGACCCTGACAAATCCATAACCCCGCACGTCCCAAAACCCGCCATGGCTCGAAAGTCATGAATACATCATCGCCCCAACCCAAAACCGAATCCGAACTGAAAGTCTTCATTTCCTTGCGGGAATCGACCTGCGACGAATGCAAACAGGCGTTGGGTCTCCATGCGTGGATCACGGTTCAGGAAAACAAAGGCGCGTTATGCCTGACATGCGGGATCTGACACCAACGCCGTGATGCTGGCGGTGAAGGCACATATCCGCCATACCGAAACGAACTACGACAACCTGCTTTCGCGAAACGTCTCCCGACGGTTGGCCCGCGAACAAATGGCCCCGAAAATCGACATGATCCTGCGGAGATGGGAAAACGGGTAGCGGTGGGCGCAATTCGTCCGGAGGGAGGAGACGGAGCAGCGCCAGATCACCGATTCTGAGCAGCCGATCGTTGGCTGCCGCCTCCGAGGCCCATGTCAGCCGCAACGGCGGCCAGACGAGTATCTTTTGTCAGCAAATAACAGCGCTCCATCAGGCAGGATGCCAGGAGGTGGACGTCGATCAGGCCGAGTCCCTTTCCCTGCAAGTTCCGGCCTCCGATCAGTTGGAGCACCTCTTCATCGGCGGCCTTCGTAACTTGCGGCAGGGCGCGAAGCAGGTTGAGAATCTCCGCCCGGTTCTGAAGGTTGCCGCACGCCAGTTCGCCGATCACAAAAGGGTGGACAAACACCTCGTCAGCTTCAAGGAGATCCGTCAGGTTGCGGTTTCCGCTGCGAAGATGATCGATCCACACGGATGTATCGACCAAAGTCAATGCGACGGCCTCCGCCTCGGGATCGGCCGCAACTGGCGCTCGCTGCCGCCAAGCGCCGCAAGCCGGCTGGCGCTACGGCGTTCCACCAGGCTTTCAAGCCCCATTCTCACCAGCGCGGTTTTCTCCCTCACGCCTGTCAATTCGGACGCGCGCCTCAGGATGTGCTCATCAATATTCAACGTCGTTCTCATGCATCAAATGATGACATATTAGTATGCATCAGTCAAGCAGCCTGCGCACTGCTCCGCCAGAGCCATGACAGCGGCGAGCCATTTTCCGGTTATTTTGGTCTCCGCCTTTTTCTGAACCCCGAAAAGATCGTGACGATCGTGATCATGAGCACACCCGCTATTCCCCAGGAAATAATAAAGCCCAGCCAAACACCAACCGCAATCCATAATCCAATCCATTTTCCGGTCACCAACCCGACGATGATGGCAATGACCGTCAGCACACAGAGCCCGATCAGGCAAAGGGTCCACTGTGCCTTTTGAATTTCCGGATTCTCTTCCCAAGGTATTTTATTGCGTGTCTCGTGTTCGTGTTGATCCATGTTAATTCGTGGTTCTCTCAATTCTTCGGCGTCTAAACCAGCGGCTTACCCTACCCCAGCAACTCGGGCCGCACGCTCGGCAGGCTCGTCCCGGCGATCAGCCGCCTGCCATCGGTCAGGCCGTCCTGCGTGCGCGGCGCCAGCTCATCGATCAGCCGCTTGCGCCACAGCGCCACCCGCGCCTTATACTTGGCAGTCTTGATCAGATCCTTCGTCTCCTGCGGATCGCGCACGAGATCAAAGAACTGCTCCTGGCCGGTCTTGGTATACCACACGAACTTTTCCCTGCCGTCCGTCACGAACTGCATGCCGTGATCCGACTCGTAACACGCGGAATGCTCGCCATGCACATACGGCCGCCAGCCCTTCCGCGCGTCGGGCGTGCGGCAGAGCGGCACCATGCTCCGGCCTTCCACGGCTTCGGGGATCGGCAGGCCCGCCATATCCAGGATGGTCGGCATGATGTCCTGCTGCGACACGGGCGCGTCACTCACCTGCACGGCGCTGCCCTCGGGCGGCGTGATGATCATGGGCGTCTTCGCCGAACCTTCATACGCGTACGTCTTGCGGAACAAGCAGTGGTCGCCCAGCATCTCGCCATGGTCCGACGTGAAGATGTACCAGGTCGGCCCCGGCTTGAGAAGACGCATGTTCATCATGAACCGGCCGATCTGGTTGTCGATGTGCGCAATCTGGGCGTAGTAGGCCCGCCGCGCCCGATCGAGCTCCGCCTTTGGAATCTTCGCATGCCAGGCGTCCACGGTGTCGGGCTCGATCGCGTTCTTCCGGGCCCAATCGCCGACCGGCACCGGCGGCAGGGGCTTGTCCTTGAACAGGCCGAAGTAGACCTGCGGCGGATCGATGGGCGGATGCGGCCGGTGGAACGAGATGTTCAGGAAAAAGGGACGCGTCCTGTCGCGCCGCCGCACGAACTCGAGCGCCTTGGTGACGCACCAGGTGTTGTTGTGGAGCGCCTCAGGCAGATGACTGGGGCGCGAGACCCACGAGTTCCAGTCGACCCCGTGATCCTGCTCCTCGTAAAGGCCGTTCCCTTTCTCGCGAAGCCACTCCCAGTAATCGTTCGTATAATCCCCGTCCAGGTTCTGGGCGCCCTCGCAACTGTCGAGGCTCTGGAAACCCATATGCTTGCGCTGGGGGTAGAAGTGCGTCTTGCCCACGCCGTGCGTCTGGTAGCCGCCCCGCCCCAGCAGGTCGCACAACGTGTCGGTATACCGCCAGGGCACGCGATCCCGGTAGCCGAGCCGGCCGTGGGTGGTGGGCCGCAGTCCCGTGAACATCGAGGCGCGCGCGGCCACGCAGGAGGGGCAGGCGCTGTAGGAGGCGGTGAACAGCGTCCCCTTGCGCGCCAGCGTGTCGAGCCGCGGCGTCTCCACCGCGGGCGTGCCCAGGATGCCCAGGCAGTCGCCGCGCCACTGATCGGTCAGGATGAAGACGATATTGGGCTGCAAGCCCGACGCCGCGCGCTCCGCTTTCATGGGACCCGCTCCTTACTCGCCCCAGGTGCCGGTCTCGCCGGCTTCGCCCGGCAGGTCCGTCAATTCCACCTTGGGATTCTTCTCGGTAAAATAACGCAGGGCGAAATCGTCCAGGAACATCAGGACCGGACGGCCGAGCAGGTCCTGCACCCGACGGCTCCCCTGCGGCAGCAGCAGGTCCTCGCCGCCCTCGGGTTCGCGGGCGATCCAGCGGCAGATCTTCCAGGGCTCCGGCTCGAGCCGCGAGGTGGCGCCATATTCGCTTTCCAGCCTGTACTGCACGATTTCGAACTGGAGCGGGCCGACGGCACCGAGGAGCGGCGTGCGCCGGACGGCGTAGGGCGTCTCGAACGCCTGCACCACGCCCTCCTGCAGCAGCTGGCTGAGCCCGTCGCGGAACCGCTTGTAGTTCGACGTGGTCGTGTTGTGCAGGCTGGCGAAACATTCCGGGGAAAAGCGGGGCACCTCGCGGAACCGGATTGCCGGATCCGTGGTCACCGTGTCGCCGATGCCGAACAGGGAATTCCCCACGATGCCCACGATGTCGCCCGGATACCCCTCGTCCACGGTTGTGCGCTCGCGCCCGAAAATCTTGCTCGAGTTGGACAGGCGGACCTCGCGGCCCGTCCGCACATGCGTGACGGTCATGTCGCGCTCGAACTTGCCCGACACCACGCGGATGAACGCCACGCAGTCGCGATGCCGGGGATCCATGTTGGCCTGGATCTTGAAGACGAAGCCCGAAAAGGCGGGATCTTCAGGCGCCACCAGCCGCTCGCCGCTGGCGCGCGCCGTGGGCGGCGGCGCCCACTCCAGGAACCCGTCCAGCAGCAGTTGCACGCCGAAATTGTTCGAGGCGCTGCCAAAGTAGACGGGCGTCAGCTCGCCGGCGTTGACCGCTTCTGCATTGAAGGCGGCGCCCGCGCCCTCGATCATGCTGACCTCCTCGCACACCGACTGGTGAACCAGGGGGTCCATGACGCGGACGATCTCGGGGTCGGTCAGCCCCGCCGTTTTCATGGGAGCGCGGAAAATGCCGCCGGGCGTACGCTCGAACAGGTGGGCATTCCTCGTGGCCCGATCATAAATGCCTTTGAAATCGGATCCGGAGCCCAGCGGCCAGTTCATCGGGCAGGCCTTGATGCCGAGAACGCTTTCCAGCTCGTCGATCAGCTCCAGGCAGTCGCGCGCGGGCCGGTCCAGCTTGTTCATGAACGTGAAGATCGGGATGCCCCGCCGGCGGCAGACCTCGAACAGCTTGCGCGTCTGGGTTTCGATGCCCTTGCCGGCGTCGATCACCATGACCGCCGAATCCACAGCGGTCAGCACGCGGTAGGTGTCTTCCGAGAAATCCTTGTGGCCCGGCGTGTCCAGCAGATTGATGCGATAATCCCGGTAATCGAACTGGAGGACGGTCGAGCTGATCGAAATGCCGCGCTTGCGCTCCAGCTCCATCCAGTCGGAGGTGGTGGCGCGCTGGTTCTTGCGCGCGGTGACCGAGCCCGCCAGCTGCAGGGCGCCGCCGTAAAGCAGCAGTTTTTCGGTCAACGTAGTTTTGCCGGCATCCGGGTGGGATACGATGGCGAAGGTGCGTCGGCGTTGGATTTCGGCATTCATGAAGCGGGCTATCCTACCGTTTTACGGCCCGCAAAACAACAAGGACTTTTTACACGGTGAACCGGACGGTCCCCTCGCCGGGTTCCGGTCCAAACCGAACCACCAGTTCGTCCGGCTGTACCGCCCAAGCCAATCGGACCGAAAAGCCTCCCGGGGCCGACGCCACCGAAAAAGCCTTCAGGGGCACCTGTTCGCCCGGATAGGGAATCAGGGCGACCGCAAAGAGCCACTCCCGCCCCACCCCCTCCGCCACCCAGACCGGCGACGGCTCCGCTCCGGCGTCATCCGGCGCATGCCAGCGCGGGAGCGTGCTGAAACGGGCGTTGCCGAAAAGCGGGATGATGGCCATGTTGGAATCGGGGAACGAGGTGGCCACGCCTGGCAGCCCGGACAAGGGGCGGAGTACGCCGGGTGCAAAATGCCAGGCCGAGGCAAATTCGTGCAGGCGCTCCGCGCGCACCCGATCGACGACAATCCAATAATCCTCCCGCACCATTGCCACCAGTCGCTCCACCACCACGCGCTCGCGCGGGGTGCTGTACGCCTCGTGCCAGCCGCACAAAACCTTCACCGGCCCCGCCGGGTCGGACCGGACCAGCACGGCGCGCGACGGCGCTCCCGTGTCGAGCGCGCCCTCATCGAGATAATCGTGGAAATCGACGCTGACCGTATTGTGCATCAGCGTGCTCCGCATGAGCGGCCGCCACTGGTGATCGTAGCGGCCGCAGCCGGGATCGACCAGGAACGCCCGGCCGCAGCCGCCCGCGACAACCTGCAGAAGATCGTAATGGCCATGCCAGCCGCCATGGGCTCCCGTATCGAACAGGAGCCAGCGCTCCCTGCTTCCCTGATGGGCACCACGCAACACGGTCAATCCGCTTTGTGGAAAGGACAGGACAGATCCGGCCCCGCCCTCCGCATCCAACGGGGACATATCGGGCCGGTGCAAAATCGCGCCTCCTCGTTCAATCAGGCGGCTCCAATCGGCCGGCTTGGAATCACCCAATGCCGCCCACATTCCCCCGGGCATCCGTAACGCGGCCAGGAAGGCCCACATCCGGTCCAACCGGTCACGCACCTCCGGCAGGGGGGGGTCGCCGGAAAGCGCCTGGAGTTTCAGATAGGTCAGGAACGTGTCGAGCATATCGGCGTGATAGGACGTGCTCTGCTCCATCTGTCCGCCATCCGGCCGGATATCCGCCAGGATCCGGCCGCCGATGCAGGCGGAGGCGTCCCGCCGCCACACCACCGCCTGCTTGAATTCGGGCAGGTAGACGCCGGCCTGCAGGACTCCCATGGCCTCGAACACGCCGTGGTTTCCCGGGCAATATCCGCCTGCCCCATGCGCGTTCAGGTACTCGCAGGCGCCATGCACATGGGTCAGGAAACGGAGGAGCGTCTCTTCATCGAAGGGCGCCGCCATGACGGCAACCGGAAAAAGCCGCATCCAGTGAGCAAGACGGATGCCGGGATCGATCGCGCGCACGAGGCCCTCGGCCGGGAAATGAGGCGGCACCTGCGCGTCCCAGCTTTTCAGCTGGGCCGCCAATTCAGCGATATACCGAGCATCGCCGGTCCGGCGCCACGCCTCGGTGAGCGTCAGCCAGAACGGGTGGCGGCACAGCTGGCAATGCCATTGGAGATAGCCGGTTTCCTGCCGCCAGTCGATCACGGGGCCCGCGTTCACCGGCGGGCAGCCGGCCAGGAAAAACAGATGGCTCATCAATGGCTCCAGCGCGGTCTGATCCAGGGGATGATCCGCAATCCGGTCCAGATCCCGGAGCGGTTCGTCCGGATCGAAATGGAAACGCATCGGACGGATTCGATAGTAGGCCAGGAGCTGCGTGGCGGCGGCGGGAGCATCGCCGCCCTCGAGTGCCCGGGCCACGGCCGCGAGTGCCGGCCGGCTGAAATCGAGGCGCCGGAGGATGTCATACTGGAGAGCCGGGCTCATGAGCGGCCAGCCGTGGCGAGATCGGGCGCCCGCAGCGCGGTCGCATTCAAAACAAAGGCGGCGATTTCATCCGCCGCCCGGGGATGGGCCAGCAGGGCCATCCGCCGCCGCAGGGCGGCAACCCGGGACGGATCGGTCAGCAGCCGCGTCACCAGGTTGCAGAGGCCGCCGTCTTCCGCGGCCAGGGCCGCCCCCGCTCCCACCAGGAAATCGCGGTTATACAATTCCTGCCCGGGCAGCGGCGGCAGCAGGACCATCGGCACGCCGAGTGCCAGGGCCTCGGCGCTGGTCATGCCGCCGGGCTTGGTCACCAGCACCTCCGCCGCCAGCATCCGCTCCGGCATGTTGTCCACGTATCCCAGCACAGTCAGCTTGTGGCGGAAAGAGGAACGCTGCCGCTCGAGCGCGGCGCGGAACGGCTCGTTGCGGCCGGCGACAACCTGCAGCGAAAACGGTTCGGGGCTCGCGTCGATCTGCCGGATCATCGTGGCGGACAAATGAAGGCCAAACCCCCCGCCCATGACCAGGACGATCCGGCTGGGCGGCTCGGCGGGAATCCGCCGGGGGCGGAGCCCGTGCACCTGGATCGGGATGCCGAAGACGCGCAGGCGCTCCGGCCGGACGCCGAGGGCGCGCAGGCGGGCGGCCGCCTCTTCCGACGGCACGATCACCGTGCCCCTCCCCCGCCCCCCCCAGAGCCGGTGGGGCACAAAATCCGTCACCACGCCGGCCAGCAGCGGGACGTCGACTCCGCGGGCGGCATTGAGCGCCAGGAACGGCCCGGCCTGGGTGCAGATCACCGCGTCCGGGCTCATCCGGGCGAGCGTGTCGCGCAGCCGGCGGAGCCGCAGCCGGCCCGCCGTTTTCCAGCCCGCCGCCATGGACGTGGCCAGGCGCCCGTCATACAGCATCTGCCACAGGAACGGCATGGCCTTCAGCACGCCGAGATAAAACCCCTCGATCGCCCCGCCGGCCCGGGGGTAGAGGCAGCGGAAAAAATCGACCAGTTCGCAGGAACAGGACGGATCCGCTTCCCGCACGGCGTTCTGCAGGGCCAGGGCCGCCGCATGGTGGCCGCTTCCCTGAAAGGCATAACAGATGACAATCCGGCGCATGGCATCTCGCTCATTCGTCGTCTTCGGCTTCGAGCCGCACGACAGCACGTTTTTATACTAGTCGCCGTCCCGGTCGATGTCCATGCCAAAACGGGTACCTGTCAAGTTGTCGGAGGGCGCATCTGCGATTAGTTGCGAGGCCTAGGCATGTCATGGCCCGATGCT
>CAYZVY010000062.1:0-19450 GCA_964481675.1 uncultured Verrucomicrobiota bacterium | reverse complement strand
CGGCTAAGCAGACGGCCGCGTAGGCGGCTGCCCAGCGGGGGTGCGGCGTTTCGGCACGATCTGGCGGGCGCTTTGGCGCGCTGGCGCCACCCAACGCGGCTTCGCGGCCCGGGAGGCCAGCTCGCCGCGTCGCGCGGCGCCATCATCGCCAAAATCGCCTCGCCATATCGTGCTGATCGAAACGCCGCACCCGACTAGCCCTCGCGCGCCCTGCTCGCTGGCGCTCGCTCGGGCGGCGCGCGATGGTCCCCATGAAGCGCCCGAAGGTCTTCTGTGGCTGCGGCCGCTGGCCGCGGTGATGGGCCTGATTGGCGGTTACCAGCGGGGGTGTGGCGTTTCGGCACGATCTGGCGGGCGCTTTGGCGCGCTGGCGCTCGCAAGGGCCGGCCCTTCGACGGCGCTCAGGGCAGGCGCGCGATTTTGGCTTCCATGAAACGCCCGATGGCTCACTGATCTGAGACTGGCATGGCGGACTCGCAGGAGCTCGTCCGGACGAACGGCGCAAGCAATCCGGAGGGATGAGCCGGAGCAGCAGTCCAAAGCGACGCTGCCCGGTAAACTCCTGCGAGTCCGCGTTCGCAATCGGGACTGATCACTGATTACTGATTACTGATTACTGATCACCGATCACTGCTCGTTCTCACCTCCACACGCCCGGGATAGCCGCGTTGCAGGCGGGGCAGGCGCCGGCTTTCAGGCGGTTTTCCAGGACGCGGTTGCCGAAGCGTTCGATGACGGTCTGGCCGCAGGCGGGGCAGGCGGTATTTTCGCCGCCGAGGCCGGGGGCGTTGCCGATATAGACGAACTGGCAGCCTTCCTTGAGCGCCAGCGCGCGGGCCTGCTTCAGTGTTTCGTAGGGGGTTGGCGGCAGGTTGCGCATCCGGTACATCGGCATGAAGCGGGAGAAATGGAGCGGAACCCGGGGGCCCATTTCGGCGGCCACCCAGGCGGCGAGGCGGCTCAGTTCGGACGCGCTGTCGTTCAGGCCGGGGATCACGAGGGTCACCACTTCGGTCCAGGTTTTGTGTTCCTTTAACAGCTTCAGCGTGTCGAGGACGGGCTGGAGGCGGCCGCCGCAGGTGTCGCCGTAGAAGGCCTCGGTGAAGCCCTTGAGGTCGATCTTGACGGCCGTCAGCAGGGGGAGCAGCTCGGCGAGGGGTTTCGGATTGATGTAGCCGTTGGAGACCATGACGCTCCCGATGCCGGCGTCCCGGGCGGCGCGGGCGCAGTCGGCCATGTATTCGTAAAAGACCACCGGCTCGGAATAGGTGAAGGCCATGAGGGTGCAGCCGGCCTGGCGCGCCTGTTCGACGAGCTCGCCGGGCGAGCGGGCGGGGGCGGGGATGTCCTCGGGGGCGGCCTGGGAGATGTCGTAGTTCTGGCAGAATTGGCAGGTGAAATTGCAGCCGGCGGTGCCGAGGGAGAAGGCCTGGGCGCCCGGCCGGACGTGGAAGAAGGGCTTTTTCTCGACCGGGTCGACGTGGAGGGCCACGGGGAAGCCGTGGACCCGGCTGACCAGCGTGCCGGCCTGGTTTTCGCGGACCTTGCAGAAGCCGCGCTGGCCGGGCAGGATGACGCATTCACGGGGGCAGAGCCGGCACTGGACCTCCCGGTCGGCCCGTTTGTCGTAGAAGCGGGCTTCCCGTCCGGTGGCGGGCGACGGCGGCGGCGGAGCGGGCTTGCCTCCGCAGCCGGCGGCGCAGGCGGCCAGGGCCATGCCGCAGCCGCCCAGGAAGCGTCGGCGGGAGAGGGTATGGCGGCGAGGGAGCATGTTACCCGTACCGCACGCGCAGGCAGCCGCCGGGCGGGACGGTCCGGGTGAGGGTTCCGGTTCCGGCTTCGCGGGTCTCTTCGATGCGATCGCCATTCGCGTTGTAGATCCGGCAGACCACCTGGCCGGGGTGGCGTTTCAGCGTGAGGGTGACGGTCCGGGCCTCGCCCCAGGGATTGCGGTAGAGGCGGCCCGCTTCCAGGGCCAGCACCTGCTCGACCATCTGGGCGGCGTATTCCGTCCGGCGCACGGTGCGGTAGTGGGTGGCGTCGCCTCCGCACGCCTCCACCACGCAGCCCTTGGCGCCGCGTTCGACGGCATAGCCCAGCCAGGCGCAGATGCGCCCCGGGTTGAAATCGCGGGTGTGTTCCATCCGCATGAAACCCGTTTCGCGCTGCTCGAAGAAGCGGTCGTTGAAAGCCTGGCCGATGCCTTCGATCAGCTCCACATGGTAGTCCGCATCCGCGATGACGCCGTGTTCGTCCTCGAACTGGTGCAGGAAGTTGGAGTGGCCCGTGTTTTCGTGGAAGTCGGCCAGCGTGACAATGCGGCCGTCCTGGCGGTCGAACAGGCTCATCATGGCGCGGGTCTCGGGCTGCGAGCCCGGGCCGGGGCCCCGTAGCGAGATCGGCGTGAGTTCCTCGATGGCGTGGGGCTTTCCGAAATTGCCCCAGTGAACCTGGCCGAGCGCGGCGTATTCCCAGCCGCCCGGGAAGTTGCGGTTCAGGTTGATGGCCGAGGGCTGCTGGCGGCGGTCGTCGTAGCCGTCGGGGCAGACGCTGGGCACCCACCAGAGCTGGCGGTCGCCCAGCAGCTCCTCCGCCTCGAAGCCGCCGGTCTCCAGCTTCTCGAGGAGAAAGCGCACATAGCGCAGGACGCCGAAAATGGGCCCCCACTCGTAGGGATGGACCGCGTTCGAGAGCAGGACGGCCGGCAGGTTGGGACGGCGGGCGATCTTGACCAGCCACAGGTCGCGGCCGTCCACGGAGCGCCCGATCTGTTCCATGGAGGCGAACGCGGGATAGCGGGCCGTCAGGCCGCGTAGCGTGTCGATGAAGTCGGCATAGCGCGGAGGCGGCACGGTGAAATGGCCGAACTGGATGGGGCTGCGGCCCAGCAGCGACAGCAGGATCTGGAGGGCGGGCGTTTCGCTGCCGCTGGGCTCGGGGTTCCGGTCGACGAGGCAAAGGTCCATAAGGGTGACCCGGCCGCCGGCGGGCGTGGGGCAGGTCAGCAGGGCGGCGCCGCGGGTGCGGCTTTCCCGGCCCCAGACCGAGGCCTTGAAGCGGGCGGCGAAGGCGGCCAGGGCCTCGTCGTCGACCAGGACCTGGATGCCGGAATCGCGGGGCGAGGGACCGTACAGGTGGACGCGGTCGCCCTCGACGAATCCGGTCGCTACCGGGGGCGGCGCCGTGATGTCGACCGCCGGGGCCAGGGGATAGACGGCGCGGTCCTGCGCGTGGCACATGACCGCGAGGGGATTTTCGGCCGAGCCCGCCGCCATGCGGACGCGCAGGCTGAAGCCGGACGCGGCGGCCATGTGGACGGCGGTCTGCACGTCGACGATCGCGGTGCGCGGGCCGACCCAGTCCAGGAAGGCGTCCCAGGCGGGGAAGGCCGGCAGGTCATGAACGAGGATGGCGTCGGCGGACGGGGGACGGGCGAGGAAGCCGGCCGGGTTGAGAGAGAGCACGTCGGCTGCGCCGAAGGCGCGCCAGAGGATGGCGCGGCGGAGGTAGCTGGCGGGTTCGACGCCAAGGGTGGCCACCCGTTGGGGAGGCGGCAGGGGCGGCGGGGCGGCGAGGGCGGGACCGGCAAGGCAGTCGCCGGTCTGGCCGTCGGCGGGAACGAATCCGGAACCGGCGAGAAGCTGGCTGTGTTGGCTCATGGCGAACCTTGTGTTTAGCGGGGCTGTTGCCGGAGGGCCGGGATCGCCGAGGGAGTCCACCGGATGCGATCCAGAAACTCCGGGCTCTCAACCGGAGAGGCGGGCTCATGGCGAACGGTGACCCATCTGACGACATGAATCCCGTCATCCAGGGGGATCGACGCGCAGGCCCAGTCGTTCGATCCGTCCAGACGGGCGAGCACGGCGCCATTATCCAGCAGCAGGACGGCGTCTTCCGGAGTTGACGTGATCAGCCTCCAGTCGAAACTCAGCAGGCCGGGCCCGATCACGGTTGTTTCCTGCCAGGAGAGCCCATTGGTCAAGCCGGATCCGTTTGACGGTTCAACCGTATCGCCTGACTTCTCCTGGCTTCCGCTGGTTTGAGCCAGGATGGTGACCTGGGCCACGATCGGACTTCCCAGAATGGCGCCTGTGGCATGGCTCAGTTTGACTTTGAACATTTCGTCGGGCTCGGCTGTGGCATCCTCGATTAAAAAGATTTTGATCCTTTTCGCTGCAATATCGCCGGCTTCCCAGGTCAGGGTTCCGGAGCGCGCCAGATAATCGCGATTGGAAAGGGCGGTGTTGTCGACGGTCTTGAAATCGACACTGACCACGCCGTTTGATCCGCCGACGCGAGTCGCTTTCAACAGGGCGAAAGGCGTGTTTTCCGACACGGAGTAACCCGCTGTATGGAATTGAATCATGCCCGCACTGGACGGATCGCCAACCCGGACGGTGCCTCCGCCGCGGGAGCCTCCCCGACAGCTCGCGTTCACCCCCTGAATCTGGTATTGATACGAGCCCGGTAACTGCGCCACAGGTGTTGTCCATGAGGTGTTGGTCCCCGCATACACCGTGACTCTCGCGCCGGAATTGAACCTTTCCGTCAACTCATAGGTGTCGACGGATGTGGCGGGGCCCCAGGATATGGTGTAGAGGCCGTCCGGATCGGCAAAGGACTCGGTTATCCACGGTGGAATCGACGGGGCGATATTGAGGATTTCGCTTTTCGAGTCAAACGCCTTATCTGGTAATGGCGTGTGCGCCGTGAATCGGCCGCGGATTTCCAGCACATCGTCGGTGAAGTCGTCGTTCCCGCCGATATCGACGAACGAGATGTTGGTGAACGCCACGTAGGTTGACCAGGACCCGCTGGAACTGGCGCTGTTTGAGGGCGCGCGTAAGTGGAGGGAGCCATACGAGTCATCGCCGAGCTTGTCCTCTTCATAAAGCAGGACCGTGGCGCCGTTGGCGGGCCGGTCGGCCTTGATGGTCCAGGTGTAAGTGATCTTCACGACAGCACTGCCTTTGTAGCCGGAAGGCACGCCGAACGGCATCAGGCCGTGGACGCTAACGGTGCAGGTCGGTTCGGCCGTCACGGTTTCCAGCGCGAAGAATGCGGAGGCAACGAGGACCAAAAAGGGGTGAAGGGGAAAACCATGCCTGCCTCTTGACTGCGTCATCGATTTTTCTCCTTGGCTGCGAGCGTCCTGACGGTCACGTAGACCATGCCAGGAGTATAACATGGGGAGGTGGTCGGTCAAGGCGACGCACTCACGGCGAGGGCGATCGCGAGGGCGATGGGAAGGCGAAGGCAGTCGACTGAAGCGGGCCGCCCGTGGTAAGCTGTCCGGCATGGCACGTTTACCACCATGGATCCGGGTCCGGCTGGCGCACAACGGGGATGCGGCGGCGGTCCAGCAGATTCTCGAAAGCGGCCGGCTGAACACCGTGTGCCAGGGCGCGCATTGCCCCAACCAGCACGAGTGCTACGGCCGCGGCACCGCCACCTTCATGATCCTGGGCGACACCTGTACGCGCCGCTGCCGCTTCTGCGCCGTGGGCCACGGCCGCCCCGTTCCCGCGGACGACACCGAGCCCGCGCGCGTGGCCGAGGCGGCCGCCCGGATGGCGCTCAAGCACGTGGTGGTGACCAGCGTGACCCGCGACGACCTGCCCGACGGCGGCGCCGCCTTCTTTGCCGCCACCATCCGGGAAATCCGCCAGCGGCTGCCCCAGGCGTCGATCGAGGTGCTGATTCCCGATTTCAAGGGGGCCCTGGCGCCCCTGCATACCGTGCTGGAAGCCCGGCCCGACGTGCTGAACCACAATCTGGAGACGGTGCGCCGGCTCCAGTTTGCGATCCGCCCCCAGGCGGATTACGAGCGGTCGCTGGGCGTGCTGCGCGCCGCCGCGCAATGGCGGCCGGCCGTGAAGGTGAAGTCGGGCCTGATGGTCGGCCTGGGGGAGACGGACGCCGAGATCGAAGAGGCGCTGAGGGATCTGCGGGCCGCGGGCGTGGTGTTTTTGACCATCGGCCAGTATCTGGCGCCCTCGGCGGCGCATGCGGCGGTGGAGCGGTATGTGACGCCGGACCAGTTCGAGGCGTTCGGGCGGCTGGCATTGGAAATCGGGTTTACGGGCGTGGCCTCGGCTCCGCTGGTACGATCGTCGTACCGCGCGGAGCGGATGCTGGAGCCGGACGGATCGTGTGGAAAGGCGGCGTTATGACGGACGAGAGAGATGACGAACAGGCCGTGTATGGACTGCGGACCTGCCGGGCTATTTTTGAGACCCGGCGGGATGACATTATCCGGATCTTTTACCGGGCTGACCGGCTGAGAGCCCTCGCCTCGCTGTTGCGATGGGCGGCCAGCAAGCGGCTGGTGTATCGGGAATTGAAGGACGAGGAGCTTCAGAAGGTCGGCGGCGGCATGCATCACGAAGGCATCGTGATGGAGGTGCGGCCGCGGCTGATCCGCCGGTTTGTCGAGGACGCGATCCGGCCCGGCACGAACTGGGTGGCGGTGGATCGCGTGGAGAATCCGCACAACCTGGGCGCCATTGTCCGGACCTGCGCCTTTTTCGGGATCGAGGGGCTGATCATGGGCGGGCTGGAGTCGGGCGGCCGCATGAGCAGCGCGTTCCTGCGCATGGCCGAGGGCGGGGCGGAGCGCATCAGCGTGTTCTCCACGCTGCACCTGGCGCCGTGTCTGGATGTCTTCAAGTCAAAAGGGCTGGCCGTGATCGGCCTGGAGACGGATGTGGACAAGCAGCTGGGCGCGGAGCCCATTCCCAGGCCCGCCTGCCTGGTGTTCGGCAACGAGAACGAGGGCATGTCGGCGGCCGTCCGCAAGGCCTGCACCACGCTGGTGGCCATCCCCGGCTCCTGGCCGGGCGCGTCGCTGAATGTGTCCGTGACGGTCGGCGTGGCCGTGGCGGAGCTGATGCGGAAAGAGAGGGGCTAGGGCTGAGGGATCAGGGGATAGCAGATTGCGATGTCTGCTAATCCCTAACCTCTAACCCCTGACCCCTAAATCTGCATCTTCTTGAACCGGGGCAGGTAGGGCTTGTTCTTGAGGAGCATCTCCTGGACCATTTTCTTGATTTCGGCCAGGGAGAGCACGGCGGCGGACAGGGGGTCGTAGCAGATGGACTGGTAGACGAGGCGGGGGTCGCCCGTGAGCGCGGCCTCGACGGCCATCTCCTCCACCGACACGCTGACCTGGTTGAGGGCGGCCAGCTGCGGGGGCAGGGGCCCCACGTGGATGGGGTTGAAGCCGCGGCGGTCCACCAGCACCGGCACTTCCACGCAGCAGCCTTCCTTGAGGTTGTCGATCAGCTTCGTGTTGGCCACGTTGCCGCTGAACGAATAGAGCTCGCCGCCCATCCAGGCGTTGATGATGTAGGCCGCGTATTCGTGGCCGCGTTCCAGGCTGATGGGCGCGCCCTTCTTGAACCACTCCCGGATGTTCTTTTTCCAGTTCTTCTTATTCTTGGCGTAGGATTCCAGGATGTAGGCGTAGTGGCCGGGATTCCAGTTCGTGCCGGTGGTGCAGTATTTCTTGATCAGGTCCGGGCGCTTGCGGAACCACCAGTTGTATTCGGAGTTGTGGCCGCTCGACTCCGTGACATAGTAATCCAGCGCCAGGTACATCTCGTTGCGGACCTGTTCGGCGTTGTAGATTTTCTTGTCGGTCGTGATGGCCTTGTGGATGCGGGGATAGGCGTCCTTGCCCTTGACCTTGAAGTCGAGATAGAAGGCCTGGTGGTTGATGCCCGCGCAGGTGTAGGTGACATCCGCCATCTTGGCGTTGATCCACTTGGCCAGCATCTCGGCGGTGCCCTGCACGCTGTGGCAGAGGCCGGTGGTCTTGATGAACGACTCGCGCTGCATGGCGCGGCAGAGCATGGCCATGGGGTTCGTGTAGTTCAGCAGG
Organism: uncultured Verrucomicrobiota bacterium; assembly: GCA_964481675.1. GTDB lineage: Bacteria > Verrucomicrobiota > Kiritimatiellia > CAIKKV01 > CAIKKV01 > CAIKKV01. The sequence continues at coordinate 11,568 of CAYZVY010000062.1, read as the reverse complement.
ACCGCGTTGGGGCAGCACTGCTCCATGTCCTTGACGATGGAGACCATGACCGGGATCGTGCGCAGGCCGCGAAAGACGCCGCTCACGCTGCGGGTGTCGCCCACGTTGGTGTCGATACCGTATTTTTTCGGGATCAGGATGTCGTGCTTCCAGACGTCCACGCCGCCGTTCAGGATGGTGCACAGGACGGCGTCGGCGCCCTTGAGGGCCTCGCGCCGGTTCATGGTGGCGACGACCGTGGCCGGATACTTGCCCTGGGCGACGATGGATTCGACGGCCCGCTTGGCGAAGGCGAGGCGCTCCTTGTCGATGTCCATGAGGACCAGCGTGGCATCGCGGAGCAGGGGGAAGGTGAGGATGTCGCGGACGAGTCCGCGGGTGAAGCCGAGGCTGCCGGCGCCGATGAAGGTGATGCGGGCCATGATGCGTTCTCCTTTGTTAAAGGGGCGAGCATAGCAAATGGAGAAAGCATTTCAAATAGAAACGGAAGCGAAGGGCGAAGGCGAAGGACAGGGTGGACAGGGTGGACGGAGTGGACAGCGTGGACACGGTGGACGGGGGGGCGGAAGGGGTGGTAGAGTGGGGGCATGAACGGGACGTCCAGCCGTGCACCCAGGGAGTCTACCGTGACGGCGCCGGAGACGGCGGCGGGCCGGGTGCTGCCGGATTTCCTGGCGGACCGGTTTCCGCAGGTGGCGCGGGCCGAATGGGTCCGCCGGCTGGAGGCGGGGGCGGTGACGGACGACACGGGCCGGGCGCTGGCGGCCACGTGGGTCCTTCCGGGGCGGTGTCGATTGCATTACACGCGCGAGGTGGCGTCTGAGCCCGTGATTCCTTTCGAGGAAACGATCCTGTTCCAGGACGAGCGCCTGCTGGCCGTGGACAAGCCGCATTTTGTTCCCGTCACGCCGTCGGGCCCCTGTGTCAACGAGTGCCTGCTCTACCGCCTGATGCGCAGCACCGGCTGCGGGCACCTGGTCCCGCTGCACCGGCTGGACCGGGAGACGGCCGGCGTGGTGCTGTTTTCCAAGGATCCCGCGTCGCGCGCCGCCTATTCGGGCCTGTTCATGCGAGGGCGCGCGGTTAAGCGGTACGAGGCGATCGCCGCGCTGCCGGCCGATGGCCGGCGCGAGTGGCTGGTGGAGAGCCGGATTATCAAGGGCGAGCCCTGGTTCCGCATGCGGGAGGCGGAGGGGGCCGTGAACGCGCGGACGCGGATCCGTCTGGTGGAAGAGCGGGGCGGGCTGGGGCGGTATGAGATCGAGCCGCTGAGCGGCAAGCAGCACCAGATCCGGCTGCATATGGCCCGCATTGGCGCGCCGATCGTCCACGACTGGCTGTACCCGGACTTGCAGCCCGAGCCCAAGTCCGGTTTCGCGCAGCCCCTGCTGCTGTTGGCGCGGGAGCTGGCGTTCCCGGACCCCATCGCCGGCCTCGACCGCCGGTTCGTCAGCGCCCGGCAACTCGAATGGCCGGAGGCGTAGAGGGGAAGAAGAGGGTTCAGGGTTCGGGGTTCAGCGGTTTTGGCAATAGGTCCTATAGGACTTATAGGTCCTATTGCCCCGACCACTGATCACTGATCACTGGTTACTGATCACTGATTACTGGTTACTGATCACTCTTCTCCTCACCCCGGCGGCAGGAACCGGCGGAAGGAGGCGGCGGTCCGGGTGATGATGCCGGCGGGCGACTGGATCAGCAGCAGGCGCAGGAATTCATCGGTTGACATGGCCTTGGGCTCATCGAGGCGGCGGCGGAAGAACTGGGCGGCCAGCGTGCCTGTGAGGCCGATGGCGTAATAGAGGCTGTACCTGTTCCAGGTCCAGCCGGCGGCGGCGGGGATGCCGTCGCCGATAGCGCGGCCCAGGCCGTCCAGGCCGAGCCCCCACAGGATCGGCATCAGGCCGAGGGTGAGGCTGATCGACACGCTGGAGATGGCGAAGAAGTGGCTGCGCCCGGTGGCGGGCACCAGCCCCATGAGGAGGCGGGTGGAGGCCAGGCTGAGCATGGAGTAGCCCGCGGCGCCGAAGGTGACGATCAGGAACGGGACGGCGGGGTAGCGGGGCAGGCCCCCGGCCGCCAGCGCCATCCAGCCGGTCTGGGACAGCAGGATCAGCACGCTGGCGAAGCCCATGATGGGGCGGCTGCCCGCGCGGTCGGCGATGGGCCCCATCAGCAGCGCGGTGATGGCGGCGATGATGCTGCTGTAGGCCGACAGGGCCAGCACCAGGCTGCCGGAGGCCAGGTAGCCGTCCTTCATGAACGGCACCCACACCACGTTCAGCGCCGAGATGAACAGGTTGAACACGACGTTGAACACGACGAACCGGAAGAAGGGCGGGAAGAACAGCATCTCCTTCCAGGGCGGATGGCGGGCGCCCGCCTTCGGCTTCGCCACCTGCACGTCCGGAATGCGCTTCAGGAAAATGAGGCTGGCCAGGGCCGCCAGGTAGCTCAGCAGGAAGAGGTAGCCGAACGTGCGGGGGCCGGCGGAGATCCCCACGCACCAGCTGGACAGCACCATGGTGCCCGTGCAGGCCATATACATGCACATGTTGTCGCGGGAGACGAAGGCGCCGCGCACCGTTTCCGGGATCAGGTGCGTGATCCAGGGCATGTAGCCGCACACCGAGATGCCGCGCGCCGCCGCGAAGAAGGCCAGCAGCAGCAGGATCAGGGCGATCCGCAGGTTGTCGGACAGCGAGGCGGGAAGGAAGAAGACGCTTGCCGCGATTCCCAGGATGAAGAAGCTGCGGGAGGCCCAGCCGCGCAGCACGAAGGTCTTGAAGCCCACCCGCTCCACGACGTTGGCCGCCGGGATCTGGAGCACGCCGAACAGGGGCGTCATGGCCACCATGACCCCGAGGATGGTGGCCGAGGCGCCCAGGCTTTTGAGGTAGAGCAGCATGGGCGTGCCCAGGACAATGGACCACGAGGTGGAGTTGAAGACCTGGAACAGGAAGGCATGATAGATGCCCGGCGGCAGCGACTCGGCCGTCTTGGGCGAAGGGAGGGCGGGGTCAGTCACGGTAGGCCGCCAGGGGCTGCAGCGCCCCGGGTAGGGGGCCGTCGGACCAGTCCAGCTGCCGGTTCATGACCTCGGCCAGCCGCAGGCGCAGCCGTTCGCGGACCGCGTCCAGGGCGGGGCAGGCCGCGCCGAGGTGCTGCTTCAGGGAGGTGACCGGCTGGCCGACCAGCCCGCAGGGGACGATCCAGGCCGTATAGCGCAGGTCGATGCCGATATTGAAGCTCATGCCGTGCGAGGTGACCCAGCGCTTGACCCGGACCCCGATGGCCGCGATTTTGCCTGTTTCCGTCCAGGCCCCGGTTTTTCCGGGAACCCGGAAGGCGGCGACCCCGAAATCGGCGCAGGTCAGGAGGGCGGCTTCCTCGAGGCGGGTCAGGTACTGGTGCATGTCGGTTTCACCGGGGCCCAGGGCCAGAATGGGATAGGCCACCAGTTGGCCGGGGCCGTGAAAGGTGATGTCGCCGCCGCGCGTGGCATGCGCCACCTGGACGCCTTCGGCTTCCAGTTCGGCCGGTTTTTTCAGCAGAAAGGCTTCGCTGCCGCGGCTGCCGAGGGTGACGACCGGCTGGTGCTCGAGGAACAGGACGGTATCGGGCGTCCTGCCGTTCAGACGGTCGTCCACCAGGCGCTCCATCGCTTCCGCGGCCGGTTGATAGGGGATCGGCTGGTTGAAGCGGAAGGCTTGCGCCCGGGGAATCACTACAGATCCTCTTCCTCTTCCATGGGAAGGGAGGATTCGTAGGCGTCCAGATCCATCAGATCCTCGACTTCGCCCATGTCGGTGGGCTTCATCTCGAAAATCCAGCCGGCGCCGTAGGGATCGTTGTTCACCAGTTCCGGGTTGTCGAGCAGGGCGGTGTTGACATTGACAATGATGCCGCTGACGGGCGCGAGGTAGGGGGCGGCGGTCTTGTTGGACTCCAGGACGCCGACCTCCTCCTCAGCCGAGAACTCGTGATTGGGATCGGGCTCGGGCAGTTCCACGTAGGTGATATCGTGCATCTGGCCCTGGGCGTAGTCGGTCACGCCGACGGCGATCTTGCCGCCGGCCTTGATTTTGACCCACTGATGATTGCTGGTAAACTTAAGACCTTTGGGTGCTGACATGGCATCCTCCTGGTTGGGTTTCGCGTCTGTTTTTCCGCTTTGTTATTTGCACGTTGAGCGGAAAGGGTCAAGCTGTTTTTATCGAAAACTCATTTTTTCCGGTCGACGACATAGTCCGCCAGAGCGTCAAGAGGCCGGGAATCGCCCGGAAGTCCCTGCAATTCGGCCTTTGCCTGGCGGACAAGACGGGCGGCCATCCGGCGGGAGGCGGCGAGGCCGTGAACGGCCACAAAGGTCAGTTTTCCGCGCTCCTTGTCGCTTCCGACGGGTTTTCCGAGCTCCTCGGGTGTGGAGGTGGCGTTCAGGATGTCGTCGGCGATCTGGAAGGCCAGGCCCAGGCGCAGCCCGTAGCGGCCGGCTTTCCGGATGTGGGCTTCGGAGGCGCCGGAGGCGATGGCGCCGAGGCGGGCGGCGGCCTCGATCAGGGCGGCGGTCTTGTGGTTGTGGATATAGGTCAGGCGGGCGGCGGAGGGCCTGGCGCCTTCGGCCAGGAGGTCTTCCACCTGGCCGCCGATGACGCCGACGCTGCCCGAGGCGCGGGCGAGTTCGGCCACGAGGCGGGCGGGGGAGGCTTCTGGGGGGAGCGTGGCCAACCACTCGAAGGCCAGGGTCTGGAGCGCGTCGCCGGCCAGCAGGGCGTTGGCTTCGCCGAAGACCACGTGGCAGGTGGGCTTGCCGCGGCGGAGGGCGTCGTCGTCCATGCAGGGCAGGTCGTCGTGGATCAGGGTGTAGGTGTGGAGCAGTTCGATGGCGGCGCCGGCCTTGAGGGCCAGCGGGTCGGGGCGGCCGCAGGCGAGCGCCGTGGCCACGCTGAGGATGGGGCGGAAGCGCTTGCCGCCGGCCATGACGCTGTAGGCCATGGCCTGGTGGAGGATGGCGGGGCGCCGGGTTTCCGGCGGGAGGTCGGCCTTCAGGCAGGCGTCCACGCGGGCCTGCTGGCGCTTGAGGTAGGCTTTTAGGTCAAACATGGGGCTAGCATAATGGGCGATCCGTTTAGCGCAAGCAAATTTGCGCCCGCGGTTGGTAGCCGCGCCGGATACGGCGTGGACATGCGCCTGTCTGGTGGCGGGATTGCCCAGCGGGGGTGCGGCGTTTCGGCCGGAACGGGGCCGTTGCTTTTGGCCTGATCCGGCTTTTCCAGCGGCGCGCGGGCTCGCGGTATCTCGCCCCTCCAGATGGCTTGCGCCATTTCTCTGGAGCTGACAACCGATCACTGATCACTGATGACTGGTTTTGCTTCCGGTATCCCTTGACAATTTCTCCGCCGCTCGCATACCGTATGGTTCGATTCGCGACAGGCCTTTTGTCCCTTTTTCGGGATCGCGCATGAAATGGACACGACGGGGGTTTAAACGTGAACGCCTTTGGTTCGATCATGACAGTGGCGATTTTGACAGGAGGAGTATCCATGGCTTCTATTTATGTGAGCAAGACCGGGACCGCCGCCGGCGACGGGTCGGAAAAGAAACCGTTTGCCACGCTGGAACAGGCCCGGGATTGCCTGAGGGGGCGGGGAACGGGGGGCGACCCCGCGACCGTCTGGATCCGGGGGGGCGATTACCGGCTTGAAAAAAGTTTCGAACTGGACGCGCGCGACGGCGGCCAGGCCGGGGCGCCTGTCGTCTACCGGGCCTGCCCGGGCGAGCGGGTCCGCCTGCTGGGCGGGGTTGCCGTCGGCCCCTTCGCGCCGGTGACGGATCCGGCCGTCCTGAAGCGGCTGGCGCCCGAGGCCCGGCCCCATGTGCGGGTGACCGACCTGAAGGCCGCGGGCATCACGGATTTCGGGCGCCTCTCCAGGCGGGGCTTCGCCCTGAGTGCCGAGGCGGCACACCTGGAACTGTTTTTTGGCGGCCAACCCATGACCCTGGCGCAGTATCCGGACGCCGGTTCGTTCCTGACCATCGCCGACGTGCTCGACGGCTCGGTCAACGAATGGCGCCAGAAGGTGGGCAAGCCCGAAGGGGGGTTCCTGTACAAGGACGACCGTCCCCGGCGCTGGGCGCCTTCGGATTCCATCTGGGTCCACGGCTACTGGTCCTGGGACTGGGCCAACTCCTATGAGCGGGTCGAGACGCTGGACTCCGAGGCCGGGAGCGTCAAGACCGTCGCGCCGCACTGCGTCTATGCGTTCAAGGCCGGCCAGCGGTTTTATTTCCTCAATGTGCTGGAGGAGCTGGATGCGCCCGGGGAGTATTATACAGATGTCCAAAACGGGTTGCTTTACTTTTGGCCCCCGGCGTCTTCCGCCGAAGCCCTGGTCAGCGTGCTGGAAGAGCCGCTGATCACGGTCAAGGGGGCATCCCGCGTGCTGTTCCAGGACCTGGTGCTGGAGGCGGGCCGGGCCTCGGGCATCCTGGTGGAAAGCGGCGAGGATGTGACGATCGGCGGCTGTACGGTCCGGAACATGGGCACCGACGGCATCCGGGTCCGGGGCGGTTTCCGGCACCGGGTGGAGGGGTGCGACGTCTCCTATTGCGGCGACAGCGGCATCGGGATGAGCGGGGGCGACCGCTTGACCCTGACGCCGGCGGATCATGCGATCGTGAACAATCACATCCACCATCCGGCCCGGTGGTCGCGCACCTACAAGCCGGCCATCGACGCCAACGGCTGCGGGTTCCGGATTGCGAACAACCGCATCCACGACGGGCCCCACACGGCTATCCTGTACTGGGGCAACGAGTTCACCATTGAATACAACGAGATCTTCCGGATGTGCCTGGAGACGGGGGATGCCGGCGCCATCTACACGGGGCGCGATTACTCGTTCCGGGGCAATGCGATCCGGTACAATTTCATCCATCACATGGGCGGCGTGGGGATGGGCACGAGCGCCATCTACATGGACGACTGCGTGAGCGGCCACCTCATCGAGGGCAACATCGTGTGGGGCGGGGACGCCATCTGGCTGGGCGGGGGGCGGGATTTCGTCATCCGGAACAACTGGTTCATCGACTGCAAGGGGGCGATCTGCTTCGACTCCCGCGGCGCCAGCCCCGAGGTCAACTGGCAGACCATGGTCAACACGACCATGCGGGAGCGGATGGAGGACGTCAAGGCGTGGGAGCCGCCCTATGCGGTGCGCTATCCCGAACTGGCCTCCCTGCGGGCCTATTTCGAGGCCGGCAAGGGGGTGCCGCCCGAACACAACGTGGCGCAGTCCAACTGGTGCGTCAACTGCGTCCTGGTCTGCCGCGAGGAGCCGAAGCCCGGCTGGCTGCACCGCGAGGGGAATGTGGAAGATCCCGCGCCGGGCTTTGTGGATTCCGCCAGCGGGAATTTCCGGCTGACCCCGGACGCCAAGGCCTTGAAAGCGGGCTTCCAGCCGCCGTCCCTCGACCGCATCGGCCTCGTGGTCGGCCCCTTCCGGACAGCTGAAAGAACTAAATAACAAAGGATTGTTCAATGGAAACGTTAAAGTGGGATCTCGAGCTTCAGACGGTGCGGGAGGGGTATGACCGTAAGACGGGGTGGTTCCAGCCGCGGATTGGCGTCATGCCGGGGGGGCGGGCGCTGCTGACCATGACGCGGAACCAGCTGTGGGGGAGCGATATCTTTTCGGCGGTCAACGTGATGCGGTCGGACGACCTGGGGCGGACGTGGAGCGATCCCGAGCCGCAGCCGCGGCTGGACCGGCACACGCTGCCCGACGGGTACGACATCTGCCCGTGCGACATGACGCCGGCCTGGCATGCCGCCTCGGGCCGGATGCTGGCCACCGGGCACACGGCCATCTATTCGCCCGGGCCCAAGGGTCATGTGGCGGTGGACAACCTGCACCGGCGCGAGCTGTGCTACGCCGCCTACGACCCTGAAAAAGGGACATGGACGGAGTGGAAGATCCTGGATTATCCCGATCCCGACGTCTTTTTCTGGGCGGGCGCGGGCTGCACGCAGCGGGTGGACCTGCCGGACGGCACGAGCCTGCTCCCGGTGTCGGTGATGTCGAAGGCGGCCGTGGGGTCGAATTTCTGGAAGGCCTGCTTCATCACCACGGTGCTGCGGGTCTCCTTCGACGGGGAGACGATGCGGTATCTCGGCCACGGGGACTGCCTGTCCGTGCCGGAGCCGCGGGGGCTGTACGAGCCGTCGCTGACCCTGTTCAAGGGCCGCTATTACCTGACCATGCGCAACGACCAGCGGGGCTATGTGGCGGTGGGGGATGACGGGCTGCACTTCGGCCCGCCGGCGGCGTGGGCGTTTGAGGACGGGGCGGAGCTGGGCAGCTACAACACGCAGCAGCACTGGGTGACGCATCGCGACGGGCTCTTCCTGAGCTATACGCGGCGGGGGGCGGACAACGACGAGATCGTGCGGCACCGGGCGCCTCTCTTCATGGCGCAGGTGGATCCGGAGCGGTTGTGCGTGGTGCGGTCGACCGAGCGGGTGGTGGTGCCGAAGCTGGGGGCGCAGCTGGGCAATTTCGGGGCGGTCAACGCCTCGGCGGACGAGAGCTGGATTGTGACTTCCGAGTGCATGCAGGGGGATGCCAAGAACACGCTGAACCTCGAGCTGACCGAGCAGCGTGGCGGCAACAACCGGATTTATATTGCGCGGATCAAGTGGCAGAAGAGATAGCGAATAGCTGATAGCGGATAGAGGACAGCATCTTTTTTCGCTATTAGCTATCCGCGATTCTCTTACTTAATCAACTTTTTATCCGTGCTTAGCCACGGCGATGTCGGGTTGTAACCATCTGATTCAGAACGTGTTATAGCCATATATTTGCATGTTTCATCGGTCGGCATGACACGTGTCATAACCGTTGCGGTCTCGCCGGCCGGCAGGTGCGGGACGGTCAGCTCCAACGTTTGTTTCGAATCCCCTTCCAGAGCCAGATTGAAGGTGATCGCCTGGAGGGCATGGCGGGTTTTATTTTCGAGGGTCAGGCGGACGTCGAGGCCCTCGTTCCGGTGGTAGATGAGGGTGCGGAACCAGAGGTCATTCTGGGAGCCGCCGTCGCGGGCGTCGAAACCGCCTTCCTGCCAGAGCATGCCGTCGGCGGTGGGGCCGTGCCAGGCGGGGGTGGCTGCCTGGAGGGGCGTGAAGCGGGCTTCGCGGGTGGTGATGGCGGCGGGGAGGCGGAGGAGGCAGGAGGCGCCGGAGAATTCGGCCACGAGGCGGGCGGCGCGGGTTTTGGGGCAGGCGGTCGCGCGCAGCGGGGCGGAGAGGGCGGTGCCGATGCCGGTGGAGCCGTAGCCGTTGCCGCAGTAGAAAAGGCGGAGCCGGTTGCCTTCGCGGATGACGGAGGGGTATTCGACCATCTGCCATTCCCAGCCGTTCCAGGCGGGGCCGAGCTGGAGGTTGTCGCCCTCGTCTCCACGGTGCCAGCGGAGGCCGTCGTCGGATTCGGCATAGCCGATGGAGTAGGCGCCCCAGCGGGTGCCGATCATGGAGTACCACATCCGGAAGGCGCCGCCGGGCTCCTGGAACACGACGGGTCCGGCGCAGGCGACGTTCTCGACATCGCGGTCCGGGTTCCGGAACAGGATGGGGCCGCGCCGCTCCCACTGGATGCCGTCGCGGGAGGTGGCGACGCAGGCGATCTTCTGCTGGTTGAGGAACAGGTCGGAGCCGAGGGAGGGGCAGGCGGTGTAGTAAAAGCGCCATTCCGTGGCGCCGCCGGGGAGGCGGGCGCGGATGACGGAGCCGCCGGCGATGCCGTAGCGGTCGGGGTCGCCGGCCTTTCCGGTGGGGGCCAGAATGGGGTTTTGCTGGTGTTTTTGCCAGGTTTTGCCGTCGGTGGAGACGGCGAGGCCGAGTCCGGGGAAGGCGGCGAGGCCTTCGCCTTTTCCGCAGTTGGCGGTATAGTAGAGGTGCCAGCGGCCGGGGGCGGCCTCGATGACGTGGGGGAGGACGACCCAGCGGGCGTCGAACGATCCGGGGGCGCCGACGTCGAGGACGGGCCCGAGGCGGGTGAAGCGGCCGGGGTCGGCGACGGGGGCGGTGGCGAGGCAGATGCGCCGGAAGCCGTCGGGGTCGGCGCCGGCGTAGTAGAGGTGGTAGTCGCCGCCGATGCGGATGACGCAGGGGTTCATGCAGCAGCCGGCGTCGAAGGGGGCGGGGCCGGGGGGGAGGACGGGGTCGGAGCCCTGGCGGATCCACCAGGTGTTGCGGGCGAGGGTGCGTTCGGGCGCGGCGGGCATGGCGGGGGTGTTCCCTTTTTAGGATTTGCGCATGTCGGCGAGGAGGGCGGCGACGGCGGCGGCGGGGTCGGGGGCTTCGGTGATGGGGCGGCCGACCACGAGGAAATCGGCGCCGGCGGCGACGGCGGCGGCGGGGGTGGCGACGCGTTTCTGGTCGCCGGTTTCGTTGCCGGGGAGGCGGATGCCGGGGGTGACGAGGAGGGGGGCGGGTCCGAAGCGGCGGCGCAGGGCGGCGGCCTCGTGGACGGAGGTGACGAGGCCGTCGATGCCGCTGGAGAGGGCGAGTTCGCCGAGGGCGAGGGCCTGGTCGGCGAGGGAGCGGGCGATGCCGAGGTCGGCGAGATCGGCCTGGTTGAGGCTGGTGAGGGTGGTGACGGCGACGAGGCGGGGGCGGCCGGGGCCGGCCTCGGCGGCGGCGTCGGCGGCAGCGCGGAGCATGTCGCGGCCCCCGCAGGCGTGGACGGTGAGGAGGGAGGCGCCGAGGCGGGAGGCGGACTGGACGGCGCGGGCGACGGTGCGGGGGATATCGTGGAATTTGAGGTCGAGGAAGAGTCTGAGGCGGCGTTCGGCGAGGGGGAGGAGGGCTTTTTCGCCGGCGGCGGTGAAGAGTTCGAGGCCGATTTTGCCGTAGGAAACGGTTTTCGGGAGGGATTCAAGGCCTTTTTGGAGGGCGACGAGGTCGGGAAAATCGAGTGCGACGATAAGTTGGGGGATTCGGGGTGTTGGGGTGGACATGGGGGCAGGCTCCTCGTTTTATGGGGTTATTGTGGGGGTATGGGTGTGAACGGGGCAAGCGAAAAGGGGTTGAAAGCGGCTGAGATGACGAAAAACTTGAAAATTGTTTGCATCCCGGGATTGCTGTGATAGAGTAGTTGGGTTGTCACGATAGCAGTTCTTTTGAGTCTAACGGCTGATCTGAAGAAAAAGTTAAAAATTCTTCAGGAAACGTTGACAATGAAGAGCGGTTAACGTATAACTAAAGGCTCGCAAACGCAAGGGTAACCAAACGGTTGCGAGTTTAAAATGCGAACAGAAGAGTCCAAGACCTGGCAAGGGTGATGAGGGATGGCCGGGTGAGGGCGCTTGTTCTTTGAAAACAGAATATTCTGCGTGATGAAGGCACTGCTTCGATTCAGAAGTGGTGCGACTCGGAAAGAGCCCTTGTGCGAGGCCAGGTTTCCGGCGCAAGCCGGACGACCTGACCTAAAGGCGGGAAACCGCTTTTAAACCGTTTTTACAACGGAGAGTTTGATTCTGGCTCAGAACGAACGCTGGCAGCGTGGATGA
>CAYZVY010000061.1:0-19456 GCA_964481675.1 uncultured Verrucomicrobiota bacterium | reverse complement strand
TGCGACACGCAGCAGGTGTTGGGTTCGGCCACGCCGGCGCAGGTTCGCGAGCATGTGCGCCAGCGGATGGCGATCTTCAAGCCCGGCGGCGGCTACGTCTTCAACCAGGTGCACAACATCCAGGCCAACGTGCCGGCGGAAAATATCATCGCCATGTTCGATGCCGCGGCCGAGTTCGGCGGGTATTAGTCCAGGAAGTGATCGGTTTCCAGTTATCAGTGATCAGTCGGCCGTAGCTGCCGCCCGCCTTGTTTGTGAACCGCTGGGTCAGGGTGACGACTCTTCCCGGATTCTTCTTCGTTCTTGGAGTGTCCGCCGATTCCGGTATACTGGTAGGCTGATGACAGTCACGAGGGAACCCACATGGCGTTGACAATCTGTGTCCTGGGAAGCGGCAGCACGGGCAATTGCACCTACATCGGCACCGAAACGGTCGCTGTCCTGGTGGATGCCGGGCTTAGCGGCAGGGAAACCTGGCGCCGCGCCGAGGAGGCGGGCCTTCCCATGGAGCGGGTCAAGGCCATCCTGCTGACCCACGAGCACGGCGACCATACCGCCGGCATCGGCGTGCTGCACCGCCGCCACAAGCTGGACCTTTTCGCCAACTCCGGCACCATCGACCGTTTTTCCAAGGAGGAGGACGGCGACTCGCTGAACTGGAACGTGTTCCAGACGGGATCGCCCTTTGAAATCGGCGATCTGCGCGTGGAGCCCTTTTCCGTGCCCCACGACGCGCTGGATCCCGTGGGTTTCATTTTCATCCAGGGCGATTTGAAGGTCGGCGTCGTCACCGACATGGGCATGGCCACCACGCTGATCCGGGAGCGGCTGCGCCGCTGCCAGGCGCTGGTGGTGGAGGCGAACCACGACCTGGACATGCTGAAGAATTCCGGCCGCCCGTGGTCGCTGATCCAGCGGATCCTGGGCCGGCAGGGTCACTTGTCGAACGAGGCGCTTGCCGTCATGCTGGCGGAGATCGGCCATGCGGCGATGACCGACGTGTTCCTGGCCCACCTGAGCCAGGACTGCAACGATCCCAAGCTGGCGGAACACGATGTGCGCCGGGCGCTGGAAAAGCGGGGGCACACCCACATCCGGCTGCATCTGACCTTTCCCGACAAGCCGAGCCGGATTGTCCGGATGGAAGCTCCGCCTACAGGCCCATCAAGCTCCGCACTGCCAGCAGGCTGATCCCGGCCGACAGCAGCCAGAGGATCACCGCCTGGATCAGGGCGCGGCCGCCCACCGTGCGGACGGACTCGAGCGTCAGCCCGGTCCCGATCAGGAAGAGCGTCAGGGTCAGGCCCCGCACGGCGATCGTTTTGATCACCCCATACACCGCCTCGCCCCCGGGCAGCGCCGTGCGCACCGCGGCGGCGGCCACGAACAGGAAGATGAACCAGGGAATGACGACGCGCTTCTGCTCCGAGCGCGACGCGAGGGCGATCGCCAGGGTGAGGGGAATGATCCACAGGGCGCGGGTCAGCTTGACCGTGGTGGCCACGTCCAGCGCGTCCGCGCCGTAGCGCGCGGCCGCGCCCACCACCGAGCTGGTGTCGTGAATGGCGATGGCCGCCCAGAGGCCGAACTGCGTCTGCGACAGGTCGAGCGCCCGGCCGATGGGGGGGAACAGAAACAGGGCCGCTGCGTTCAGGAGGAAGACGGCGCCCAGCGCCACGGACATGGATTTCTTGTCGGCCTTGATGACGGAGCCGACCGCCGCGATGGCGCTTCCGCCGCAGATGGCGGTGCCCGAGGAGATCAGCAGCGACACCCCGCGCTCGACCTTGAGCAGGCGGCCGATGAGCCAGCCGGCCGCCAGTGTTCCGATAATCGTGGCGGCGGTGAAGCCGAAGCCGGTCCGCCCGGCCTGCCAGACCTGGGAGAGGTTGATGCCGAAACCCAGTCCCACCACCGACGCCTGGAGGAGGAATTTAGTGACGGTTGGCGTGCCCGACGGGAACGGATGGCCGGCCGTTAGCGCCAGGACGATGCCCAGCCCGAGGGCCAGGGGCGGGGAGAGCCAGCCCGTCAGGCACAGGGCGCCGCACAGGAAGAACAGGACGGTTTGGAGGTGAACGCGCGTGATCACGGTCAGCTCCGGATCATCCGTGCCGCGAAAAATCCCGATCCCGGGCCTTCCCACGGCCAGATGAACGTCTGACCCGGGCAGGCGGCGCCGGAGAGCGGATGGATGAAGGGGGAGAGGGTGAACTCGGGGTGTGCGGCCAGGAATCGGGCGATCTGTTCGGTGTTTTCCGCTTTCGTGAGCGAGCACGTCGCATAGAGCAGTAAGCCGCCGCCCGGCTTCACGCACGCGGAGGCGCGCTCCAGGAGAAGGGCCTGCAGGTCGATGAGTTCGGCCATGGCTTCCGGTTTCCAGCGCCAGCGGGCGTCGGGATTGCGGGCCCAGGTGCCGGTGCCGGAGCAGGGGGCGTCCACGAAGACGCCGTCAAACGGCCCGGCCGGCAGCGGATCGTGGGCCGCGTCGAGCCGTTGCAGGCGAATGGAGCCGGACCGGCCCGCCTGATGGATCCGCCGGCGGGCCTCGTCCAGGATGCTGTCCCGGATATCGGTGGCCAGGATCCGCAGGCGGCCGCCGGTCAGGTCGGCCAGGTGCAGGCTTTTTCCCGCCGAGCCCGTGCAGACATCCCACCAGGACTGGTCGGCGACCGGGGCGGCGATGACGCCCGCCGCCTGCGAGGCGATATCCTGGACGTCGAGCCGTCCCTCGGCGCGCGAGAGGAGGTCGGCGAGCCGGGCCGTATCGTCAATCCGCCAGGCGTCCGGAAGCCGGGGATGCGGAAGGGGCTCCACGTTCAAGGCCGCGCACAGGGCACGCGTGGCCGCTTCGGATCCCGGCCGGCCGCGGATCCAGGTGGGCGGCCGGGTTTGAAAGGACTCGATCAACTCCCGGTCCCTTTCCGGCCAGGCCAGTTGCGCGTGGCTGGCGGCGGGGATCAGGCTCGCGGGCGCGGGCGGCCGGGGAAGGGACAGCCAGCGGGCCACCTGTTCGGCTTTATCGGCCAGGGTGTCCAGCGCCCGCTCCGGCGCCGAAAGAGCGGCCATCCGCTCGATGGCGGGGTGGGGTTCGGCGGAATCGAGCCGGTAAGACGCCGCAGCCCGCACGGCCAGCGGCTGGTCGGGGGCGAGATCGGTCCACCCTTTCCAGCGCAGGACGGAGAAGACCAGGTTGGAATAGAGGCGCCGGTCACGGGAGCCGAACTCACGATGGCGGCGATAAAGCTGTTGAAGGGTGGAATCGGCTGGCCGGCCTTCCTGGACCTGTTCAAGGACATGCTGTAAGACGGTCAGGGCTGACGAAGCTTGTGTTGCGCTGACATGATCGGGAGGTGCGTGATGCATGCAGGAACGTTACCTGTCGCCGCCCTGGAACTCAATGCCTAACCGCAAAGTAGTTTTTACACTTGTAAGAACAGTGCTATTGTATAATAATTAACCCCTTTTTCCAACACCCAGGAGACGTTCCATGAGGCTTTCTTTTTTTTCAACGGCGCTGATGACGGTCACTCTATTGGCGGGGGCGATGTGTCAGGGTGCGGTCCAATACTGGGATCCCTCTTCCTCGGCCGGTTACCAGCAGGGTGATGGCGCGTGGAGCGCCACGGAAACCAACTGGTCGACCAATGGCACCATCCTGTCCGCGTGGGTGAACACCAATGACGCGGTTTTCCCCGCCAAGGGGGGGGCCTCCGCCATCACGCTGACCAGCAGCCTGACCTCGTCCGCGGTCAACGTGACCGGCAGCGTCTATACGGTGATTGTAACCAATGGCGGCCGGCTGGTCTCCACGGCGGTTGCGATTGGCGGGGGGAAAGCCGCGAACGATAACCGGGTCCAGGTCGTGGGCGGCGCCGGCGCGCCCGCCTTCTGGGCCGCGACCGCCATCAGCGTGGGCGGCGGCAATACGACCAGCTTGAATGGCGCCTCGAACAATGTCTGGGTCATCGATGGGCGCGGGGTGTCCGGCAGCGCGGTGACGACCAATTCGGGAACACTGGACGTGGGCCAGCAGACTTTCTGCCCGAGCAACGAGTTGCGGGTGATCGGCGGCGGACGCCTGTTCACGGCCGGGGCGACCACGGTCGGGTCGACCACCGTTGGAAACGCCTTGCGCGTGTCGGGCACGGGCTCGATGTGGGTTGCCGCTTCGGCCGATACGACGGTTGGGTCCGGGGCGTCGGCCCAGTTCAATTCCCTGGTGGTGGAAGCAGGCGGCTTGGCCACCAATTCAGGCAACCTGTGGGTGGGGCGTCTCGCGACGGGCGCGAACAACAACGAGGTGCGGGTGAGTTCCGGCGGGGGGCTCACGGTGGCCCAGGCCAACATCGGATCGAGCGGCAGCGCCCTGGGCAATGTCATCCGCGTGCAGGGAGCCGGTTCGCGCCTTGGCGCCTCCGCGACGGTCGTGGGGTATGGGGCAAACGCCATCAGCAACATGCTCCTTGTCGACGACGGGGGGACGTTCACCAACAGCGGGGCGTTCACGGTCGGCTACACGGCGACCGCGACCAGCAACGAGGTGCGCCTCACGGGGGGTGGCCGTCTGCTGACGGGCGGCAACACCACCATCGGGGCGTCGGCTACGGGCAACACCGTGCGCATCCTGGGAGGCGGGTCGCAATGGAATGCAGCCGCCCTCACGTTAGTGGGATCCACCGCCGGAGCGGCGTATAACAGCCTGCTGGTGGACGGCCTGGGGGTGTCCGGAAGCGCGACCGCGACGCTGGCGACCCTGGCGATCGGCTACAACGGCTCCCCCGCCTCCTCGGCGTCCTATAACGCCGTGATCGTCACCAACGGCGGGGTGCTGGTTCTGGGCGCCGGTTACAACTGGGGCAGCGCCGTCGGCCACGGCATCGGTGTTGTCGACGGCAATGTTTACGCATCCAAATCGAATGCGCTCGTGATCACACAGGGCGGAAAAGTCTATGCCGGCGGCGCCCTGATGGTCGGGTATAACGACTACAACGCGAACCTGCAGGGAAACCGTCTCGACATCCTGGGCGCCGACTCCCTTCTCGATATGCGAGGGAACGGCTTGTATGCTCCTTTAAGCTTTGCGGCCAATCAGGTTTGCATTGCGGGGGTGGAGATCGCCGTGGACGGCGGCATGGCAACCAACGTGGGCGGGCTCGTGATGCCCTACGTCACCGGCGGCCAGGCGGCCCATAACAATGTCCTGATGCTCACCAACGGTGGCCGGTTTTATGCCACGGCCGCCAGTTCGGTCGGCGGCACCTATCCCGGCACAAACAACATCGCCCGGGTGACCGGTTCCAACTCGCTGTGGGATCTGGGGTACAGCACGCTTGCGGTTGGAAATGCGGCGGGAACGAACAACGGGGTGATCATCGACCAGGGAGGTCGCCTGGACTCGATCAGCACCCTGACGGTGTATTCCAACAACGCCCTCAGCCTTCTGGGCGGCACGCTGGGCGTGGCCAACTGGACACTCAACAACGGCGCCGCGTTCGCCGTGGGCGATGGCACGCAGGCGGCCGCGCTGAAGGGGCTGGGTGGCTCGCTGATTTTCAATGCCGGGCTTCAGGTTCCGAGTAACGGCGTGCTGGCGGGCATCGGCCTGGTCAGCGGCGGGCCGGCGGGCGTCGTTCTGGCAGCCGGCGGCGCGCTGTCGCCCGGGCTCGATGGCGCCGGCGCGCTGAGCGTGGGGGGAACCGGCCTTGTCTGGCAGGCGGGCGCGGCCTACCGGTGCGACGTCACCAACCTCGACCTGGGCCCCGGCGCCGGGTGGGACCTGGTCACCGTCACGGGCCAGGTTGCCTTTGCCGCCGGCGCCGTGATCAGGCTCGACTCCCGAGGGTCGGTTCCCGGCCGCTTCGATCCGGTGCGGAATTACAACGTCCGGATCCTCTCCTATGGAAGCCAAAGCGGGTTCGATGCGGCCTCCGTGGTCCTGGACACCAATGCATTCCTGGCCTCCGGTACATGGTCGCTGACGAACGCCGCCAATTCGCTGTATCTCGTCTATCGCGGCGGCGGCTCGTCCCCCTTGCCGACTTACGCGTGGAATGTCCCGAATCGCGGGAACTGGAGCGTGAACGGCAACTGGCAGGGCGGGTCCGCGCCGGCGCCCGGCGGTGCGGATGGCCTGGTCGTGTCCTTTGGCGACAACGGGACGCCCTATGTGTCGACCAACGACCTGGCGGGCGGATTCCTGCTGAACCAGTTGCAACTGGCCAGCGAATCGGCTGTCACCAACCAGATCAAGGGCAATGCACTCATCTTCACGAACGCGGGCGCGACCGTGACTTACGGGATGGGATCGGTCGGGTCCTTTGTCGTGAGCAATGCCGTCACCGCCTCTGGCGATCTCGAAATCGGCGGCGCCGCGCTGGCCGGCACACTGACGTTCGGCGGCGCGGTGACGAACATGGGCAACCTGGTCAAGAAGGGGTCCTTCACGCTGGCGCTGGCCGGGGCGAACGATATCCGCGGCAACGTAATCGTGGACAGCCCCGACGGCACGCTTCGGCTCGACAGCCTGTCGGGTGCGGCCACGCCCGGCCTGGGGAACGCCCCCGCGTTGATCGTCAGCAACGGCACGCTGTTCGTCAATCACCTGGGGCAGAACTGCAGCCTGTTGACGGCAAACAACAAGTCCGTGCTGGCGACCGGGCCCGGGACGCTCTGGACCAATGTCATCGGCAACAGCCAGTATATGTACCTGGCGGATGGCGTGACAAACGGCACGGTGACGCTGGACAATGGCGCCCGCATGCGGACCCCGAGCCACCTGTATGCGGCCGCCGGCCCGGCCAAGTTCAATTCCTTTGTCATCTCGGGCGGCGCCCAGGCTGTGTCGTCGGGCGGCGGCGGGGTGGGCGGGACGGCCTCGAACAGCGTGACCGTGAGCGGAACCGGGTCCACGTGGAACGTGTCGGGCGCCACCGTGACCGTGGGCGGCACCGGCAACGTGATGACGATCACGGACGGCGGCCTTTTCACCAACGGATCGCTGACGATCGGCGGGACCGGCTCCGGCCTGGTGGTGACGAACGGCGGGCGGATCCTCTCCCTGGGAACCCTGTGGATCCGGGGCGTCCGGAATACGGCGCGCGTTGTCGGCCCCGGCTCGCTCGTTCACTGCACAGGGTCGGGCGCCTCCTATATCGGATTCGGGGTTTCAGAAAATGGGAACATAATCGCCGTTGACAACGCCGCGCTCCTGACCAACATCAATCTCCAGATCGGGGGCCAGGGGGCCGTCAACAACGGATTGACCGTTGCCGGCGGTTCCCGGTTGATCACCGCCGGCCTCAGCGTTGGCGTCAACCCGGGCTCCACCGGGAATGTGATGGTTCTGAGCGGAAGCAACACCCTGGCCGTCACCCAGGTGACCGCCACCTGGGTCGGTAACGCCGGCGCCGCGTTCAACCGGCTGACGGTCGAAGACAACGCCGTGCTGACCAACATCTATCTGATTGTGGGCTTCGACGGATGCAGCGCGAACACCCTGGTCGCGACCAATGGAGGCAAGGTGTTCTCGAATGTCGGCTACGACCAGTATGTTTCCAGCGGATCGTTCGCCACGGGCAATGCCGTGGTGGTGACGGGGACGGGGTCGGTCTGGAACGCGGCCGGCAAGATCGTCTACCTGTCCTCGGGGAACACCAGTTCGCTGAACCGGTTGACGCTCGAGGCCGGCGGCATGCTGACTAACGCCGGGACCGTCGTGTCCGCCCTCGGGGTGAATTCCACGAACAACCTCCTCACGGTCAACGGCGGCATCCTGCAGGCCGGCACGCTGGCGTGGAAAAACCTGCTGCCCAACGACGTGACGCTGACCGGCGCCGGCCAGATGAACCTGACCGGGTTCACGCTGAGCAACGTCAACCAGCGGCTGCTCTTCAACGGCGGCCTGCTGACCGTGAAGAGCGCGGTGGTCAGCAATACGCTGGAATTCACGGTCGGCGACGGAACCCAGGCCGCGACGCTCTACCTCGTGGCGGGCGGCACGAACATCTTCTCCGCCGGCCTCGCCG
The DNA here is from genome assembly GCA_964481675.1 of uncultured Verrucomicrobiota bacterium. Lineage (GTDB taxonomy): Bacteria > Verrucomicrobiota > Kiritimatiellia > CAIKKV01 > CAIKKV01 > CAIKKV01. Next base: position 11,429 of record CAYZVY010000061.1, on the reverse strand, counting down.
TCACCAACGGTGCCACGCTCGGCGGCTCCGGCCTGGTCATCGCCACCTCCGTGGTGCATGGCGCGTTCAGCCCCGGGCTGACCGGCGTGGGGGCCCTGACCAACAACGGCCCCCTGACGCTCAACGCGGGCTCCGTTTCGCGGTTCGACGTGACCGCCGCCACGGTCCCGGGCGCGGGGTGGGACTGGCTGACGGTGACCAACGGCGCGCTCGCCCTGGGCGGAAAGCTGACGCCGGTGCTGAAGGACGGCTTCCTGCCCGTCAAGGCCGACCGGTTCCTGATCATGACCAACCAGGGCCCCGGTTCCGTGACCGGCGGGTTTGGCGGCCGCGTCACGATTTATGCCGAGAACCTGAAAACCCGCGCCGGAACCTTCCGCGTCGACGCGGGGCCCCAGGGCGTTGTGCTGACCGACTACCAGGCGTGGCGGCCGGACGGCGCGCTGATGATCCTGTATTAGTGCCGGAAATTGCGCATCAATATCAAAATTTAGGGCTTGAGCCCGTTCGGGCATATAACGGACTATGGGGCAGTTCCGCAGATCCATCCTTTTCAACAAGGTGCGACCATGAAGTCATGCAGTTCCCGGTTTGTTAGCCTGGCCGTCCTGACACTTTTAACCGCCGCGTGGCTCACGCCGCCCGTGACGGCCAAAACGTATTTCAAGGAGGATTTCCGGAACTACCGCGACACGCCGCCCCTGTGTACGGCCGGCCTCGGGATTTCGATCGGCAACGACCCGGTCTGGTCCCAGACCGCCGAGGCGAATTGCCGGATGAAAGATTCAGGTTATATTTTCAGGGACTTCGTCCCCTCGGGTGCTTCGGCGTTGGGCCTGAAGAATTATGAGATCCTCTTCAAGTTCCGGTTCCAGTCCGATTCGGGACGCGGATTTGAACTGCGGTTCCGGCCGGGTGTCGCGGTCAAGCCGGGCGAGGTGAGTCTCTTGTTCACATCGAATTCCGTCAAAGTGGACGCGCTTTCGCAACGCGCCGATCTTCCCTTCGTCATTCCCAATAACGAATGGCACCGCGCTGTCGTGACGGTGAAGGACGGGACGATGAAAGTCTGGATCGAAGACAAACGCGTTTTCAAAGCCGTCCTCGAGTGCCCGATGGGCGTAGGACCCTTTGCCGGCTTCAATATGTATGGCTTTCAGGATTGCGGATTCAGCCTGAGCGATCTTGAACTCCGCGATCCCGCTCCGCTGCCCGACACGTCCGTGGCCCGCCTGCTGCCGGCCCCGCTGAAGGCCGACCCGGCCGCGTGGAAAACCGGCGCCGACCAGCCGGACGTTGTCGTCAAGGCCGCCGACGCCTTTGGCGTGACGATCCGCACCGGCCTTGAGAAGGCCTCCGTCAAGGCGGTCGTGGCCTGGGAGGACGGCAGGAGCAATGTGCTGAGTTTTGCCGTTGCCGGCATTCCCCAGGAGCGGAAAGTGCAGAAGGACGGGAAAGAGGCGAAGGAGAAATACGAGCTTCCCGACGCCATTATTCAGGTGACCGGTCTCGGCTCCGGGGGCAAGGCCCTGCTGCCGGTCCACATCCGTCCGCTGCTGCGCCGGTACCATTCCAGCTACAGCTTCACCGACGCCTACCGGGACATCATCCGCGAATGGGACCTGCTGCCCAAGGCCTCCGGGCATCCGCTCAAGGTGGAGTGCCGCAAGACGGAGGCGGGCGTCGACGTGTACCTTGACAGCTGTTTCGCCGGCAGCCTGACAGGTGGCGTGGCCCGGTCGATGGCCTTTTCCCTCGCCCCGACGGCATCCAGCCGCGATCCGTTCTCCACCGCATTCGCGTTCGCCCCGGCGCGCTATCTTCCGCTCGATGTCGCGGCGCTCGGGATGGCGAAGTCGTTCGCGGACGCCACGCCCAGCCTGAAGCCCGGGCTGGCGGACCTGAAAGGCCTGCCCCTGATCGTGGCGGGCGGCGCCGGCAGCGCCGACATCGGTCTGACCCGGCAAGGGCAGGGGAACTGGGCGCTGGAGGTGGACGAATATCTGGCGCGCTCGCCCTTCGATGGCCTGCTGACCGAGGTTCACTTCACCGTGCCGTCCGCCCCTTACAGCAAGGCCTGGGTGCTGTGCGCGGTGGATCCCGATCCCGCCAAGGTTCCGGTGCTGACGACCCGGCTCGCCCGGTATATCGAAAACGGGACCGGCAACAACACGCTGGCCGATACCCATACGATTCTTCCAAGGGGTGATGAGAAACCGGGGCCCGGCGTGACCGCCGTGGGCACGGTGACGAAGACCGGGGCCGACGGGAAGGCTGTTTCCGTTCCGTTGTATCTGGTTGAAGTTCCCCTGAAGACCGGATCGATCATCGACCTGGTGATGAAGAGCGCCGTGCTGAATTTCGAGTTTTTCGGCAAGCCCTGGGAGAATTTCGAGCAGATCGACAACACGTCCAAGCCCGACCCGGATTCCACCAGCGCGGTTCAGGTCTTCGGTGTCACGCTCGAGAAATCGCCGGTTGGTATGGAGATGGTTCAATCCCAGCCCGCGAATGTCTTTGTGGAAGGCGAAAAGCTGGAGGCCGGGGTGAAAGTGCGGTCTTTCGCCGCTGCGAAGGGCACCCTGACTTGGGACATCCTCGACTCTTATGGGAAGCCGGTCGGCGCGCCCGGCTCGGTTCCGCTCCAGTTCGCCGCGGCCGGCGAGGAACGGCTGCTCACGCTTCCCCTGGCCGTCTCGAAGCTGGGCTGGTATGAGCTGAAGATCGCCTTGCGCAACGGGGCGGGGGAGGCGATGATCGAGCATCCGGCCCGCTTTGCGCTGCTGGGCAAGGACGCGCGCAAGGCCGGAAAGGAATCGCCCTTCGGCACGTGGTGGTTCGACGGGGCGCACAACACGCCCAAGGAACTGGCCTTCGCGGGTCCGGTCATGCTCAAGGCTGGTATCCGGCAGGTGGCGTGGACCGGGCAGAAGGAAACGAATCTGGCCGCTTTCAAGCTGACCAAGGACCAGTTCAATATGCCGTTTTCCTTCCGCGACCTGGCGTCCGCCGAGGAGCTGGCCAAGGATCCGGAGGCGCAGGCTAAGAAATTCGAAGCGGCGATCAAGAAAGCGGATGAGACGATCGGCAAGCAGCTTCAGGATCATCCCTCGACCCGCGAGGTGCTGGTGTATCACGAGAGCGGGCCCGGAAACGACGTTCCGCTGGAAATGCTGGGCCTCAAGCCGGAGCGGACCGACGCGCAGGTGAAACGGGAGAAGCGGTACGCGGATCTCATCAATTTCGCCGGCCAGTATTTCCGTGAGAAGTATCCGCAGCTGAAACTTGTCGTGGGCAATAACAGCTGTGCCGCGTCCTGCATTGCCGCCATTTTGCGGAACGGCGGCAATCCCGACTACATCGACTACATCGGCATCGAGGCGCCGTCCCAGGTTTATATTCCCGAGAAGCTGCAGGAATGGGCGCTGCAGGGCCACCACATCGCCCGCGACACGGCCAAGGCGCTCTCCGGGCGCGACATTCCCGCCTCCGGCTGCTATGAGTTCACCTATCGCTGCGAGCGCGACATGGGGGAGCAGCAGCAGGCGGAGTGGTATACGCGCGACGTGCTGATCAGCCTCGCCAACCGCTTCACCCGCATCGGGCCCGGCATCCTGTTCGACGCCAGCGCCGCCTATCACAACGGACTCTGGGGCGGCAGCGGCCTCCTGCAGCGCGGGCCCTACGGGTATCCCAAGAAAGCGTATGTGGCTTACGCCACGGCCACGCGCATGCTGGACCAGGCGGTGTTCAAGCGCCAGATCCCGACCGGCTCCATCACGGTTTATGCCGTCGAGTTCCAGCAGCCGGGCAACCGCCGCGTGACGGCCCTGTGGGCCTCCCGGGGCGACGCCGAGTTCAATATCGAATTCGCCGGCGACACCGCCGTCCAGGTGGTCGGCATGTACGGCGACGGCGAAAAGCGGAAAACTGCGGGCGGCAAGCTGACCGTGAAGGCGGGTACGTCTCCGGCGTACGTGACGGCCGACAAGGAGATCACCCGCATCACCCTCGGCGCCCGGTCGTTCCCGGCGGACGAGGCTCGCGCCAGGCTGGCCGCCGTTGCCGCGCCCCTTGACCAGGTCGACGCCGTCGCGATCGACCGCGACAGCAGCCTCGACACGCCCAAGGTGGCGCCCTTGCAGCTGCCCATCCGCCAGCTTGGCGATTTCGAGCTGCGGCAGGCCCAGGATGAGCAGAAGGGCGCCTGCGTCGAACTTGAGTTGAAAACGGGGACAGCCCCGGCGCCCGGCAAGTATGTGACCGCGTATGCGACGCTCCGCCTCAAGACGCCGACGGCGGCTCCCGGAAGCCCGGCCGGGATCGGCGTCTGGGTGAAGGGGAACTCCAACTGGGGCCGCATCCTGTTCGAGATCGAGGACGCTGAGGGCGAAGTCTGGCGCTCCATCGGCACGGGCGGGTGGGGGTGCGACATCCTGGACTGGCCCGGCAACGCGGCGGTTAATTTTGACGGCTGGAATTTCGTCTCGATGCCGCTGCGGGATACGGCGCTCTTCGTCGACCATAGCCCGGGGCCCGTTCTGGAACAATGGGTTTCCGGCGGCGGGAACAAAGTCATCGATTATCCCGTCAAGGTGCGGGGGCTGATCGTGGAGATGAACCGCCAGCCGTTGGACCTGGTCGATTTCAAGGTGGTCACTCCGGTGATCCGGCTGAAGGACGTCAGCGTGTTTTGAGGAGCTCAGTTCAGAAGGGAACGGCATCATGAATATACGCAAGTTGTTTTTCGCGGGAGCGGTTGGCGGTGTGCTCCTGTGCGGCGTTGGACTGGCGCCCGCGGTTGAGCGGGACGTCAATCCGGTCTACAGGGGGCAGGTCGAGCGGGCCAAGACGAACCTGGCGAAGAACCAGGCGCGGGTGGCCGAGGCCCTGAAAGTCGCCGGCCAGCCGGGCGCGCAGGCCGCCTACGTCGTGGTGCCCGCGATGAGCGACGTGATGCGTCTGGCGGATGTCTATCCCGAGGACGGGCGGTTCCAGGGCGAGCTGCGGATCGTGGCGGCCAGGGACGAGTTCGAGCCGGCCTCGTTCCAGCTCTACTCGTTCACCGACCGGAAGGACGTGAGCCTGGCGGTTTCGGAGCTGAAGGGGCCCGGCGGAGCCGTGCTTCCGGCAGCCGAGCTCGACCTGAAAGTCGTCAAGGTGTGGTTCCAGAACGGCAATGCCTGGATCAGTTACTTCTCCGACGTCGGGCTGAAGCTGGTCCCCGAACTGCTGCTCCACGACGAGAATATGGTGAAAGTGGACACCCGGGAAGTGGCGAACTACGCCCGGCTCAAGGACGCGGCCGGCGAGCGGTTTGTCTGGATATCGGCTCCCCGCCAGCTGGATCCGGGAACCTTCAACCCCACGATGGAGAATTTCGAGGATGCCCCGGCAATGCTTCCGGTGGCGCTCAAGGCCGGAGAGTTCAAGCAGTTCTTCCTGACCGCGCATGTTCCGACGAATCAGCCGGACGGGGTTTACAAGGGGACGGTCAAGGTCACGGATGGCGGCAAAGTCCTGGCCGACATTCCCGTCACCCTCCGCGTGCTGCCGTTTGCGCTGCCGCTCCCGCGTCCCTATTTCGATCTCAAGCGCGACTTGATCGTCTCGGTCATGGGCGGGACGACGCTGTCCGGGATGGAGAAGCTTTTCGGAGGTGACGAGAAACTGGCCCTTGAAAAGTTTCGCCAGTACCTGGTGAACCAGCGCAACCACGGGATTTTCCATCCGTGCGTCGACCAGGATGCGGAGAACTTCGCGCTGCTCAAGGAACTGGGTTTTCCGACGAAGCCGGTGATGATGGGCAAGAACTTCATGCCCTGGCCCGGCCTGAATTTCGGCGGGCGCCTGACGTTCGACAATCTCATGGCTTTCAAGGAAGGTGCGCGGCAGTGTGCCGAATTGTATACGAAACTCGTGGGCCACACGGACGTGCTGACCAGCTACGGGGACGAGCAGGGGACGGCGTTTGTGGCGACGCATCGGAATGGCTTCAAATACTATCACGACTATGGCATCAAGATCGGGTGCGCCGGTCACGCGGCGCTCATGAACAAGGGCGGCTACACCTTCGACATTCACCCGATGGGCGGCGAGCCCGATGCGCGCGAACGCATCCGGCCGTGGAACGAGATCGGCGACAAGTACGTGGGCTTTTACGCGAGCCAGCACACGGGCTCGGAGAATCCGCAGTTCGTGCGCCGCCAGCATGGCATGCTCGGGTACCTCAACAACCTGAGCATGGTGTTCAACTACGAGTTCGCCCTCGGCCCGTGGAACGACCTTGCCTATGACCTGTACAAGCCCATGGTCCTGGCCTATCTCAACCGGGGCGGCCTGGTGGATACGCTGCAATGGGAGGGGTTCCGCGAAGGCATCGACGACATGCGCTACGCCACGAAGCTCAAGCTGCTGGTGCAGGAGGCTGTGGACTCGGGGAACACCGAGCGCATGCTGGAGGGCAGGAAGGCCCTCCAATACCTCGCGCTGCTGGATGGCGCCGAGATGGATCTCGACGGGGTTCGTGCCGAAATGACCCAATACATTTTGAAACTGATCAGCCTGCGCTGAGCGAAGGGAACCGTTGACCATGAACATGAAAATCGTCATTGCCGGTGTCGGCCTGCTGGTGGCCTGCGGCGTCGGGCTGGCCGCCGGGCCGGCCACGAATCCCGCCGTCAGCGAAGGCACGCTCAAGCTGGTGAAGGAAGCGCAGGCCGTCGCCCGGCAGAACAACCCCGGCGACACCGCCGCGGCTTATGCCAGGGTCTTTGCGGCTCCCGATCTTCCGGCGGACCAGCGGCTCGCGGCCCACATGGATATTGCCCGGGTTTTCTCGGCCAAGGGCAGCACAGCCGAGGCCGCCGCCGCGTATGACAAGGCGCTGGCGGTGGACGGATTGACGCCGGCCCAGACGGTCAAGGTGCTGAACGCCTCGGCCCGGATGTGGTTCCAAAGCAATTTCGCGGGCGCCTGGGCCTCCTATGCGACGGACGGGCTCGACAAGGCCGCGGACCTTTACCGGCAGGTGATCAAGCTGCCGGGGGCCTCCAATGAAGACCGGATCGCCGCCTATGCCGCCCTTGCGAACTGTCACCTTGAATGCATGAACACCAATGGGGCCCATGCGGCGCTGGACGACGCGCTCAAGCTGCCCGACTTGAAAGACGCCGAACGGTTCGCGGCCGTTAAGAACAAGGCCGACACGCTATATCGCGAGCTTGAGTTTGGCCGGGCGCTTCCCCTGTATGAGAGCCTGTGGAGCACGAATTTGCAGGCTAATTTGCGCGGCGCCATCGAAAGGCGCATTGTGGACATCACCAGGCGCGTGAAAGGCGAAGAGGAAGCGCTTAAGCTGGTGACGGGGAAATTCCAGTGGGGCCCGATGGGGCTCGCTGACTACTTCGGCGCCGGCAAGCAGGACGAGGCGGTCCGGCTTTACGACGGCGTGCTGGCGGATGCGAAGGCCGACTACCGTACCCGTTTCGACGCGCTCGAAAAGCTGATGGGCCTTTTCGCCGGCACTCCGGACTTCGATGCATTCAAGGCGAACGCCGAACGCCGGATCGACCTGCTGGTGGCCGCCGAGCCGAAAGCCTCCGAAATCTACGCCAGGCTGGGTTCGCATCAATTTGCGCAACGCCCCGTCGGGAAGGATCCCCGTTTCATCCGGTGGCGCCTCGAGAAGGTCATCGCGAATGCGAGTTCGTCCAAGGATAAGGTCGCGGCCAAGGGCGCGTTGTTCGACGCGTTCATGAAGCAGCGCGATTTTGACCAGGCGATGGTCACGGCCAAAGCGCTGCTCGCGGATACCAATACGCCTTTCGCGTTGCGGCAAAGCGGCAGCCTGGCGCTGATCGTGTCCGGCACGAAAGGCGCGGCTTCCAGCGTGCTGGCGAAGGTCAATGCCGCGCTCGACCAGGATGCCGCGATCAAGACCAGTCAGGTGGCGCGCGCCGAGGCGCTGCTGAAGACGGCGCAACTCGCCATGAACATGCGCTATGAGGCCGTTGCCCGCACCCTGTATGCGGCGCGGGAGAAGATGCTGGTGCGTGGGGAGCGACCCTCGATCGCGTGCACGTTTCTCGAGAAGGGGCCGCAGGATATCACCGGGTTCATGAATGCCGCCTATTTCAAGGACAGGAAGAACCGGGGCGTGCTGGATCGCAAGTACGGCGAGAATGTCCAGTTCCTCCTGGAAACGGACGCGGCCCTCACCGGGCGGAAGGTCACGGAGAAGGAGGCGAGTTTCGTGCCGACGGAATTCGTCGCGGCTTGCGACGAGGACGGCATTCGCATTTTCTTCTACGCGACGACGGCAAAGGCGAAGGATTTCGCGGACGGCTTGGTCGGCCTGGGCGGCTATGAAGCCTACCTGGCGGCCGGTCCCGATGCGCCGTATCACTGCTACCTGATCGATATGCCGCCCGGCGGCATGTCGGATGACTTTGTTACCCAGTACAACAACAAGACCTTCCGGCGGGCGCGGCAGAAGGAGGACACGGCGAAGATCGAACACCAGGTGTTCGACAACGGCGTGGCCACGCTTCTGACGGTGTCGTGGGCGGCGTTTTTCAATGTCCTCCCGAAGACGGGCGACGCCTGGGATTTCGAGCCCCTGCACTGGGAGCAGGGCGGCTATTCGTGGGGCGGGAGTGAATCGGTGCACAACCGCTCCAGCTTCGGGTCGCTGGTGTTCGCCAACATGACCCCGGCGAATGTCAACGCCATCAAGCGCCGCCTCCTGTCCAAGGCGGTCAGCGCCTATCGCCAGGAGCTGAGCTCGCAAAACGGGTTTGTCGAGATCTGGCAGGATCCCGAGCTGGGCGACCGGACGTTTTACCTCAAGGCGGTCAAGCCGCTGACGGATAAGCTCAATGCGTATCTGGCGAAGGTCAAGCCCGGCATGTCCGCAGAAGAGGTCGACCTGGTCTTTGCGGAAGCCGTCCCGTCGTGGATGAACATCCAATACATTGTGGCGGACATGCGCCGCGATTACCTGGAAGCGCAGCGAACCGCGGGGCTGTAAGGCGCGACAGCATCGACCTTAAGCTGCTGAGGCAGAGCGGCGCGGTCATCATGATCCGCTGATCATGGCGGAAGGCGTGTCTCCTTTTTGCGTGTGTCATTTTTACAGTTGACAGGAACAGGGCATTCGGATAACGTCATAACAATTCCCACGAGATCGTTTTGAATTCACGACTTTCCCCCCCAGACGATCCGCCGGCTGTTTCAGTTCAGTTGGTGACGGGGATGGACGGGCTGAACCCCGTCCTCTCGGGATTCCGGAGCATCCATGAAGAAGATCGCCCTGACGGGCGGCATTGCCTGCGGAAAAAGCCTGACCGGCGTTTTCATTCAGGACGAAGGCATCCCGGTATGCGATGCCGATGATGTGGCCCGGGACGTCATGAGTCCGGGCCATCCGGTCACGGCGGCCATCCTCCGTGAATTCGGTTCCGCGATCGAAGGTCCGGGCGGGGAGATCGACCGGGTCCGGCTGGCCGAGATCGTCTTTTCCGATCCGGCGCGGCTGGCCGTGTTGAACGGCCTGGTGCATCCCGCGGTGCGGGAGGCGATTGACGGCTGGCTGGCGGGTTTGCCGGCGGCGGTCCCCGTGGCGGTGGTGATCATTCCGCTCCTGTTCGAAGCCCGCATGGAAGCGGGGTGGGACGGAATCATCACGGTGTCGAGCCCGCAGGCGCTGCAGTGGCGCCGCCTGCTGGAGCGGGGGCTGACGGAAGCGGATGCCAACCGCAGGCTGGCGGCCCAGTGGCCGCAGGCCGGGAAGATGGAGCGGGCGGATTGGGTGATTTTCAATTGTGGATCACGGGAGTTGCTGCGGGACCAGGTGAAAGCGGTCCTGCGGCCAATGGTGGAGAGATGACTATGGACGAAAAAGACAAGACCGATACCGACAGCAAGCCGAAGCGCCCCCGGGGCCGGCGCCCGCGCATCGCCGCGCCCGCCGCGGCTCCCGAGAAACCCGTTGCCGGGAAGGCGCCCGAAGCGGCGCCGCAAGCCGAGGCCAAGCCCGCCGCGCCGCTTCCGCGCGCCCCAGAGCCGGTGGCGCCTCCGCCGCCTCCGCCGCCCCCGCCGCAGGCCCAGCCTGTCCAGCCCCCGCCGCAGGCGGTTCCGCCGCGTCCCGCCCCCCCCGCCTATGCGGGCCAGCAGGGTCAGCCGTCGCAACAGGGCCAGCCGCCTTTCGGCCAGCAGGACCGGCCGCATCCGCGTGACATGAACCGCCCCCATATGCGCCCTCCCATGATGCGGCGCCCGTCGCCCCTGCCGCCTCCGCCCACGCCGGTTCCGGTGCTGCCCCTCCGCGGCATGCCGCCCCCCCGGGAAGAGGGCGACACCTGGGTTCCCACGGGAAGTCCGAGCCAGCCGCCGCCCAAGAGGGGCCGGACGCTGGACCTGACCGAAATGCAGCAGCAGACGGTTCCCGAGCTGTCCAAGCTCGCCGAGGAGCTGGGCCTGGTGGAACTGGGCGCCATGCGCAAGCATGACCTGATATTCGAGATTCTCAAGGCGAACGCCCGCTATAACGGCACGATGTACAGCCGGGGCGTGCTGGAAATCATGGAGGACGGCTTCGGGTTCCTCCGCTCGCCGCTCAACAACTATCTGGCCTGCCAGGAGGACGTGTACCTGTCGCCCGCCCAGATCCGCCGGTTCGCCATCCGGACCGGCGACCAGATCGAGGGTGAGCTGCGGCCGCCGAAGGACAAGGAGCGGTTCTTCGCGATGGTGAAGGTCGAGAAGATCAACGGCGAGGCGCCCGAGCAGGCCAAGATCAAGATCCCGTTCGAGAACCTGACCCCCCTGTTCCCGAACCGCCGGTTCATTCTCGAGACCAAGCCCGAGGAAGTGTCCATGCGCGTCATGGACCTGTTCACCCCCATCGGCATGGGCCAGCGGGGCCTGATCGTCGCGCCGCCCCGGACCGGCAAGACCGTGCTGCTGCAGAAGATCGCCAACAGCATCTCCGCCAACCATCCCGACTGCTACCTGATCGTGCTGCTCATCGACGAGCGGCCCGAGGAGGTGACGGACATGGAGCGGAACACCAAGGCCCACGTCATCAGCTCCACCTTCGACGAGCCGCCTGAGCGCCACGTCCAGGTGGCCGAGATGGTGGTGGAGATGGCCAAGCGCATGGTGGAGAACGGCAAGGATGTGTGCATCCTGCTGGACAGCATCACCCGCCTGGCCCGCGCCTACAACACGGTCCAGCCCCACAGCGGCAAGATCCTGTCGGGCGGCGTGGACGCCAACGCCCTCCACAAGCCCCGCCGCTTCTTCGCCGCGGCCCGTAACACGGAGGACGGCGGCAGCCTGACGATCATCGCCACCGCCCTGATCGACACCGGCAGCCGCATGGACGAGGTGATCTTCGAGGAGTTCAAGGGCACCGGCAACATGGA
>CAYZVY010000060.1:0-19458 GCA_964481675.1 uncultured Verrucomicrobiota bacterium | reverse complement strand
TAGAAAAGGCGGCACGTATGGCACATTTCGTGAACATCGCAACGGTGCGGTTCCAGTCCGAATGGGCGCGGGGGAAAGACGGGGCCCGGGCGCTGGCGCTGGAGGAAACCGCGGAAGCCCTGGCGTCGCTTCGCGGGCAGGGCGTGGACCTGGCGGTTTTCTCGGAAGGCGTGGAGGCGGTGGCCCAGACCCTGGCCGAAGCGGAAACGCTGGCGAGCCCGGGGGCGGTGCTGGGCCTGTACCGGGATTTTGCCCGGCAGGAGCGCTGCCATGTGGCCGGCTCCGCGAAAGTGAAGGACGGCGACGCGATTTACAACGCGGTGGTCTATTACGGGCCGGACGGCAAACCGCTGGGCTATTACGGCAAGACCTATCCGACGATCGGCGAGCTGGAGGTGGGGCTTGCGCCGGGCCCGGGCGCGGTGGTGTTCGACACGGCGATCGGCCGGCTGGGTTCCGCCATCTGCTTTGATCTCAATTTCGAGCCCCTGCGGGAGGCCTATCGCGCTCTCAAGCCGGACATCATGGTGTTTCCGAGCATGTACCACGGCGGATTGGTCCAGTCGATCTGGGCCTTCGAGTGCCGGGCCTTCTTTGCCTGCGCATGGCAGTATACGGGCGGGGGCATCCTCGATCCGTACGGCCGGCTCCTGGCGGTGAATGACTGTTACCACACGGTCGCCAAGGCGACCGTCAACCTGGACCGGGCCTTTGTGCATCTCGATTACAACCGCGCCAGGTTCCCGGACATCGAGCGCAAATACCGGGGCGAGGTGATCGTCGATATCCCGCCCGACATCGGGACGGCCATGATTCTCAGCCAGACGGACAAGCGGACGGCCCTGGAGGTGGTGCGGGAGTTCGGGCTGGAGTTGCTGGACGATTATTTCGCCCGATCGGTGCGCGAACGCGACGCCCGGGCGCGCCGGAAGGCCTGACCGTCAGCCTCCGCCCAGGTGCCGTTTCATGAGGCGGCGGGTGATGGACGGTTGGGGGATCCTCGTTGTTGAATGGCGCAGGAAAAGGGTGGAATGAAGAACGCATCATGGCATGAAACGCACTTGTTCGTGAAATCGTCCTCGACGGCCGGCGGGCTGGCGGACCGGCTGGGAGACGGTCGGATCCTGGCCCCGGAGCCGGGCCTGCTGCGGCTGGTTGCGGGACTGAAGAAGGGCTATCACGAGATGTCGTTTCAGACGGCGGCCGGCACCTTCCCGTCGGACAGCCTCATGCTGCCGCTGCTGGAATGGCCCAGCCGGAGGACCGTGCCGGCCGGGCCGTTCGACTTCGATCATACCGCCTACACGATGACCGTTCCCACATTCCGCGTTTCGGTCAACGGCCGGGACGGCGGGCTGGTGTGGGCGGAGGTGCCGTCGCCGGAGGATTTCAAGGCCGGGCGCATCCGGGCGATGTGGGGAATCGAAACGGAGGAGGACGGGGAGCAGGTCATCGAGCTCCGGATTGCGCCGGACGAGTCGCGCCTGCGCTGGCCGGATGTGGAGGCGCTGGAGATCCGGCCGGACGACCGGACGCGCGAACCGCTTCGCGCGCTGGGCAGCGGGAAGGCGCTTCCGCCGCACCCGCGTCTCTTTGCCGGCCCCGCGGCCTGGGCGGCCCTGGGAGCCTCCCGGGATCCCGTCCAGGAGCGCCTGTTTAAAAGCCTGCTGCGGGATTTGGAGGACGGCCATGACGGCACGTATGTCTACCGGACCGTCACGGCGGCGCTGATCGGGAGGCTGACCGGCGAGGCGCGGTGGATGGACGAGGCGGTGACGCGGACGCTGGCCCTGTGCGAGCGGCCTCACTGGGGTTACCACAACACGCCCGACATCATGGGGTCCGACAACGATCGCGACGCCGGTCTGCGCCTGTATGAAACGGCTGTCGTGTATGACTGGCTGCATGACCGGCTGACGGCGGAGCAGCGAAACACGATCCGGACGCGGCTGGCGAAGCAGGCCGCGCTGGCCTACCAGGTGACCCTGGTGCAGAAGAGCTACTGGTATTATCGCGCCAACGAGGCGCACGGGCTGGGTTTTTGGTTTGGATTCGCGGCGGCGGCCGCGGCGCTGGCGGGCGAGGACCCGCGCGCGGCGATGTGGCTGGAATGGATCCACGGCAACATCCTCGATTCGCTGGCGCACATGCCCGCGGACGGGATCAACGAATGGCTGGTCTTCTGCGCGCAGTGGCTGGTCCTGAGCGTGATGCTGCTGGAGCGGCTGGAGGGGCGCCGGCTGCGGGGCGACTTTCCCTATCTCGCGCAGTTTGCCCGCCGCGCGGCGGGGGTCACGGGCGGGTCAGACTTGGGCACCCTCCTTTTTTATCTCGCGGCCCGCCGCGGGGACCGCACCTGTCAGGCGGATGCCCTGCGCGCCGCGAAGCTGGCGGAGGCGGACGCCGCGCCGGAACACCGTCATTTCGATCCGCTGACGCTTCTGGCTTACGATCCGGCCATCCGGCCGGGCCGGCCGACCGTCAGGCCCTTGTCGATTCATGGCCGGGGCGGCATGGTGCTTTGCCGGAGCCGGGACCGGCGCGTGCAGTTCACCTTTCGCTGCGGCACCCGGCTGACGCCCGAGCTCCACGAGGCCCACAACTGGATCGCCCAATGCTGGTACCATGTGGCCGACGCGGGCAGCTTCCAATGGTTTGCCGAAGGTCGCGAGCTGATTCCGGCCATGGTGCCGGGGTACCGGCGCCTCACGACCGACGCCAATGCCGTGAGCGTGGACGGGGCGGGCCATCCGTGCCATGGGCGCTGGCTGGGATACGGAATTCCGCTGTGCGACACGGCTTTCATCGAGGCCTATGCGAGCGGGCATGACGTCACCTTCTGCCTGGGGAACGGCAGTCGCGCCTACACGCCGGAGTCGGGCGTGCTTCGCCGCTTCCGCCGGTGGGTCTTTTTTCACGGGCCGGGCCTGTTGCTGATGCATGACCGGATCGAGCTGGATCGGCCCCGCCTGCCGGCCTGGCACCTGCACACCGTCGGCCCGTGGCGGGCGGGCGAAGCGGGCGTCTACGAGACGGAGCGGAACGGCGTTTCGCTGGCGGTCCGTTCCCTCTGGAGCCGCTGCGGAACGCGTTCCGGGGCCGGTGAGGAGGGGCGGCTGACTGCGCGGACGGAAGCCGTTCAGTTCGTGCCGCCCTACACGCTGGGACTCAATGTCTATAAGACGCTGGACTGGCAGCCTGAAATCCATGGCATCGGGAAGCAGATCCCCGATTACCAGGAACTGCGGTTCCAGCCTGCGGAGCCCGTGGAGCGCTGGGACCTGGTGACGTTGATGGGCGATCCGCCGGCGGTGAAAAGCGGGATGGCTGCGGAAACGGATGGCCAGGGGGTTTGTGTTGAACTGGGGCAACACGGAAGCGTAAGCTGGAACGAGGCGGGCGCGGTGACCATTGAACCGCTGGGGGTCTCGGCTGAGGCGGAGCTGGTGGTCCGGCTCGGACCGGCGGCCAAACCCCGCGGCTGGATCGGCTTCCGCACGCGGCGCTGGCAGGCGGGCGAGGCCGGGCGGGAGCTGTCCGAGCCGGCCGATCTGATCTGGACGCCGGGCTGCTGCGAACCGCATCCCCTGAAGACCTGACGGGGGAACGCATGAGGAGTGAACGATGAGGCAACCACGACCGCGCGGGTGGGGCTGGCTGATACTGGCGGCGTTTTTCCTGCCGGCCGCGCTCCAGGCGCAGACGCCGGTCACGCGGAAGGATCTGCCGTTCCGGCTGGATCCGGCGCGGGAGCCGGAACTGAACCGTGACACGGTGGTGCTCTGGCGGTTTGAGGCCGGCGATGCGACCGACACGGCGCCCGGCGGGAATGCCGGCGTGTTCAAGGGGTCGGTGGCCAGCGCCCCCGAGGGGCGTTTCGGAAAAGGCGTGCGGACAGCCGATCGGCAGTCGGGCCTGCTGCTGAACAGCCTGAAGGGCGCCGCCCTGCAGGCGGCGGGGGTGGAGGGCCGGTATCCGCTCGCGATCGATTTCTGGATCCGGTTGGAGTCGTATCCGGCGGAGACGGCCTGCCTGCTGGAGATGGCCCGGCAGGGGGGCGGGACAGCTGTGCGGGTCCGGCTGTCGGCCCGGGGCGTGCTGGCGCTGGAGGGCGACGGCGTGACGGCGGCTGAGGCGGGGGGGCCGCTGCCGCTGCGCGAGTGGACGCACCTGGCCGTCCAGGGGCGGACCCTTTTCCAGGCCAATTATGTGTATGCCCAGCAGACCGGCATCGAGCTGCTGACCAACGGCTTGGTGGCCGCCCGCGCCTGGGGATCCGTTTTTCCGCCGGCCGATTATCTGTCCCGCATCAGCCTGGGCAACAACCTGGCCTTCAATGCCGGCCTGCCGGCCCTGTTCGACGCGTTCCGCGTCACCTGCTCGGACAATGGCTTTTATGCTCTGGCGCGGCAGGCTTTCGTGCATCCCGATCAGCCCGAGCCGGAAGCGGGGGCGGGTGCGTTTTTCCAGGATACGGCTGTTTTTTCGGTTGGATTCGACCAGCCGGATGCCTTGAAGGCGGTTGTCGCTCCGGTCCGTCCGCAGCGGATCCAGACGGCTCCCGCGTTGCGGCCGGAGGCGGGAGCTGGCCCGGTTTCCCTGGGCGGACAGACCCGCGCGGAGCCGGAACCGGGCGGGCTGGTGGACGATCTGGCGGCCGACTTGAAGAAACCCCGTGAGACGGACAAGGCGGTGGCCGCGCCCGTGGGGCTGGTGCCCGGCGTGCGGGGCCGGGCGCTGGCGGTGCGGGGCGGCGAGGCGCGGATCGATCTTCCGAAGGGGATCGATCTGACGGATGGAAGCATCGCGTTCTGGCTGCAGCCGGGCGACTGGGACAACCTGAGCGCGCCCCCCGGGCGGGACGCCGGATTCCTCTATGCGAACGCCCGCCCGCACATCGTCACGCTCTGGGGCCTGCCGGCGAGCGGGAGCGGGGAGCCCCAGCGGCTGGTTTCCCTGGCGCTCAGCCGGACGGAGGGGCCGCCCGCGCCGGTCGCCCCGGAGTTCGAGGCGTATTTCGGCGGCCCCCCGGTTCCCCTGGCGCCGCACCGGTGGACCCATGTGCTGCTGACGTGGGGGCGGGGCCTGGTGTACAAGCAGCCCTATTGCCTGCTCGACGGGGCGATGATTCCTTACGAGGAGCGCATGAAGGCGGGCAAGGTGGCGCCGGCCGAGGTGTGGGCGTCCCATGCGCCGGCCTATATCACGCTGGGCAACGGATATGAGACGGTGTTTGACAGTCTGCGCGTGTCGGCCTATCCGCTGGACGGCGAGGAGCTCTTCAACGCGCGGGCGCTTTATACGGGCGAGCCGCTCCGGGAGCTGGGCAACGTGACCGCCCGCTGCGACTACCGCCTGTCGCTGGGGCAGCTGGCGGCGACGCTCGAGCCGTTGTCCCGATATAAGGGACGCGTGAAGACGGCCGACGTTTGCCTGAACGACCCGGCGTCCGGCAAAACCTGGACCGCGGCCATCGCCGCGTTCTCCAACGGGGCGGGGCGGGCCGTGTTCGAGGTCGGCCTGCTGCCGGAAGGCCGCTATCCGCTGACGGGGACGTTCAAGGATCAGGCGGGCCAGACGGTGGCCGATTTTGCCGCGACCTTCGTGCGCAACCCGGTTCCCTGGCTGGGCAACCGGCTGGGGTATCCCGACACGCCGCCGGCCCCGTTCACGCCGGTGACCCGCGAGGGTGCGGCGGTCCGCGCCGTGGGGCGGGACTACCGGGTGGGGGCGGACGGCAACTTCGAGCAGATCACGGTGGGGGGCGAGCCGATCCTGGCGGCGCCGGTCCGGTTTTCGGCCACGGTGGGCGGGACGGCTCAGGTTCTGGAGGGCGCGGGGCCGGCCGGGTTCGGCGCGGTGCAGCCGACCGGCGCCACGTGGCGGGCGGAGGCGCGCGGCGGCGGGGTGACCGTGGCCACGGAGGTGCATTTCGAGTATGACGGCATGGCGAAGTATACGCTCGAGGTGCGGCCGACCGGGGGGCCGGTGACCGTGGACCGGCTGGCCCTCGAGATTCCGCTCAAGGAGGAATACGGGTGGCTGATTCATGCGCTGCCCGTGGACGGCGATTTCCGGGCCTATCATTATTACGGCACCGGCACGCTGAGGGGCCGGGAGGGAACGGTCTGGAACAGCCGGGATTTTTACAAATCCGGCTCGGCGAAGAAAATGACGGCGGGCACCTTCGTGCCGTCGGTCTGGCTGGGCGGCGCGACGCGGGGGCTGTACTGGTTTGCCGACAACGATGCGGGGTGGGTGCCGGACGAGGAGAAGCCGGCCGTCGACGTGATCTGGAAGGACGGCGTCATCACGCTGTCGCTGAACTTCGTGGCCGCGCCGTTCCGGCTGGAGGCGCCCCGGCGGATTGTGTATGCCCTGATGGCCACGCCGGCCAAGCCGCTGCCGCAGGCGCACCGGGCCTGGGATCGCGGCGATTACAAGGCCCATCCGGGCGTGGCGGGGCGGCTCACCAGCAGCGAGGCCTTTGCGCCGTGGGAGATGCCCGTGAAGGCGGCGTGCATGGACTACTGGCCGATCGGCTCCGATTGGGCGTATGCCAGGACCGCCTCCGACCGGCAGCGGGTCAGCACGCACAACAAGTATCCGCCGGGCGTGTGCCTGATGCTGTATCACGACAAGCGGTTCGTGCCCCTCGGGCCGGACGCCGCCTACTTCGGCTGGGAGTGGCAGCGCGACGGGCAGGGGGCCTGGCCGCGGAGCAAGGTCGACTGCCTGATCTGGAACATGGACCAGTGGATCGGCCGGACTATCATGGACGGCATCTACATCGACGACATTTTCCCGATTGCGGATGACAACTGGGAAACCGGGTCGGCCTACAGGCTGCCCGACGGGCGCATCCAGCCCGGCAGCGGGAACTTCGCTTATCGCGAGTATCTGAAACGGCTTTATGCCGTGATGGTGGCGCACGGCAAGCCGCCGGTCATCACCCTGCATTCCACCCACACGCTGCCGCCGTTCTTTTCGTTCGCGACCGCGGCGTTCGACGGGGAGGACGGCGGCGGGTTCAAGGCGGACGGCTCCTCGACCTTCCTTGACGTCTGGCGGCTGGACCGGCTCCTGGCGCTGGACGCGGCCGAGCGCACCGGCCTGGTGACGATGTTCATGCTCAAGGAGGACTACTACCTGAAGGGCCGCACGCGGGGGAACTGGGAGCACCTGGCGTACCGGGTGCTGCGGTCCAAGGACACGGCGGACCTGCTGTTCGATTTCAATCGGGTGACGGGCGGCTGGCGCGCCCCCTACCAGCAGCCGGGGGTGGAGGCGCTGCCCTTCTGGCGAACGGGCGGCGTGGCGCGCGTCACCGGGCGTCCCGTCCGGGACGCGGCGGCGCCGGCGAAGCCCGTCGAGGCCGGGCTGCAGGCGCTGTTCCGCAAGGGCATCTGGAGCCGCGACACGTATGGGGCGATGCTGGAATCCGAGCCGCTGCGGGTGACGGTGTACCGCCGGACGGACAACCGGTGCCTGGTGGTCGTGGGCAATCTGCTCAAGGAGCCGGTGGCCGCGACGGTGGAGTTCGATCTCGCGAAACTGGGCGTGCCGGCCGATCGGCGGGGGGCGGTCAAGGTGAGCGACCTTGACGACGGCGGGGCCGCGCCCGAGGGGGTGGATGTGCAGACGATGGCGAAGCCGGACATCACCGCCGTGGATATCCTCGACAAGACGACCGGCATCAATCTGCCGGAAACGGGCGAGGGCGCGCCCCCCAAGCCGCTGAAACTGGACGGGAACACCCTGGCGCTGGACGTGCGGGCGCATGACTTCCGGGCCATCGAACTGCAGTGGTAAGCGTGATCAAAAAGGAAGACAAGTCATGAACATCGTCTGTCTGATGGCCAAGGCGTATGAGCGGGATTTTGTCCGGGATGACCTGCGCGCGGTCATGGCGGCGATGGGCGACTACAAGCATGCGGAGTGGACCTCGGACGCCCCGCCGTCCGAGGAGGCCTATCTTCAGCTCCTCTCCGAAACCGACATCCTGCTCACGGCGTGGGGAAGCCCGCGGCTTCCGCTCAGCCTGCTCGCGCGACCGTCCCGGCGGCTGCGTTACATCTGCAACCTGACCGGGACGATCCAGGGGTGGATTCCGCGCGAGTACCTGGAGGCCGGCGTGGTGGTCACGAACTGGGGCAACGGCCCGATGTGGTTCCTGGCCGAGGGGGCGCTGATGCTCATGCTTGCCTGCAGCCGGGAGCTTCCCCGGTTGCGCCGCCACATGCTCGAGCAGCCGCAGTGGACGTTTCCCTATCAGGCGCCCAGTCCCACCCTGCGCCACAAGACCGTCGGCTTCCTCGGGTTCGGCGCCATCGGGCGCATCCTGCGGGGGCTGCTGGCCCCCCTGGAGTGTTCGATTCTCGTGTATGACCCCTATGCGGACGCCCTTCCCGCCGATTGCGCGCGTGCGGAGTCGCTCGAGGCGCTGTTCGGGGCCTCGGATGTCCTGACCATCCAGTGCGGCCTGTCGAAGGAGACCCAGGGGATGGTCCACCGCGGCCTGCTGGACCGGCTGAAGCCCCACGCCATTTTCATCAATACCGCCCGGGGCAAAATTGTGGTGGAAAAGGATCTGGTCGCCTTTCTGACGGACCGGCCCGATGTGTTCGCCGGGCTCGACGTCTACGAGGTGGAGCCGCTGCCGAAGGAGTCGCCGCTTCTACGGATGGAGAACGTGATCGCCTATCCGCATTCGGTGGGGGCCGGCGGCGAGGCCATGTACCAGGCGCTCTCCGCGTTCGCGGCGGACAACCTGCGGGCGTTTGCCCGGGGGCTGCCCCTCAAAGCCGTGATCATCCCTGCCCAGTATGACCGGATGACCTGATTCCATGGACCGTTACGAGGAGATGAGATGAACCGTTTCGCGCGTGCGCCTATGTTCCTTTTTTCGATTGTCGCCGCCCTCCTGGCCGCGGGGCCGGCCCGGGGCCAGGCGGCAAAGGCCGGCAGCTTTGCCGACAAGCAGGGTGGCGACATCACGATTGACGCCATTCGCAACACGCCCGGCCAGAACAAGATGGTCTGGGTGTCGGCGCCGAAAGCGGGCCGGCTGCCCGTGGTCGACGGCACGCT
Source organism: uncultured Verrucomicrobiota bacterium (assembly GCA_964481675.1). Taxonomy (GTDB): domain Bacteria; phylum Verrucomicrobiota; class Kiritimatiellia; order CAIKKV01; family CAIKKV01; genus CAIKKV01. Next base: position 10,368 of record CAYZVY010000060.1, on the reverse strand, counting down.
GAACCTGGAGCAGGGGGAGTGGGCCGACGCGCCCGCCGTGTCCGGCATGCTGATGCCGAACGGAGGCCGGCTCCTGCCGCTGAAGGCGCTCACCTTCATCACGTGGGATGCCGATCACTTTTACCTGGGCATGCGGACCGAGGTCAAGCCCGGCTACACGCTGCGCCGCCGGGGGCGGGACATGGACGGCGACGTGAGCCGCGACGATGTCATCGAGCTCATGTTCAACCCGCTGGGGCGCGACCAGCCGGAGACGGCGCTGTTCCAGCTCATGTATAACGCGCTCGGCTACCGCTGGGATGCCATGGTGACGGTGGGCGTCACCGCCAAGTACTGGGACGCCGAAGGCTGGGAGTTCAAGAGCGATTACAAGCCCGGCATGGACCACTGGGACCTGGAGATCAAGATTCCCGTCAAGTCCATGCGGATGAAGAGCCCGAACGCGTCGGGCCAGTGCTGGCTCATGCTGGCCACCCGCGATTGGAAAAACCTGGTCGACGAGCAGGGCAAGCCGCTCTGGAACGTCTATTCCTCGCTGACGGGCAACGGCGGCTTCATCTCCCAGGAAAACCAGTTTCCGTTCATCCTGGACGACTCGGCCCCGGTTGTCCAACTGCTGGATCTGGGCGATCTCTGCAACGGGCAGTTCGGGTTCAGGGCCCGGTTCGCCAATACGACGGGGAAGCCCCAGACGTTCACGGCCCTCGCGAGCGTCTACGACAACACCGCCTATCAGGGCCGCGACCAGGACTGGAGCCTGCGGGAAAAACCGCTGGCCACGCAGAGCAGGACGTTCACGCTCAAGCCCGGCGAAGCGGCCGACTGGGTCCTTCCGGCCACCGCGCTTCCCGCGTTGACCGGAAACGAGGCAAAGCGGATCGTGCCCCTGTATGGGTTCGTTTTCAACGTCAGCCGCGAGGGGAGCGCCACGCCCCTGTTCGTGCGGCAGTGCGACTTCAATAAAAAGGCCTACACGGGGAAAGCGACGGCGGGCGGCTATCCGATGGACATCGCCTACAACCCGGTCCGGGGCACCCTCATGCCGTCGTGCGATATCCTGGACTATCCCGACAAGACGAAAATCAAGGGCCTTCAGGTTGAGGTGTTTCCCGCCGGCGAGAAGGCGGACGGCCCGCCGCTGCTCGCGGCGCTGGTGACCCGGGTCAGCAAGGACATCCTCTCCGATCGGCTGCCCCTGGCGGATCTGAAGCCGGGGAGCTATCCCGCGCGCATGGCGCTGCTCGACGCGGACGGCAAGCCCGTGGCGACCAATGCGTTCACGATCCTGAAGCTTGACGAGGCCGCCACCTTTCCCTGGTGGAACAGCACGGCCGGCCTGAGCGACACGCCGGCGCCCCCGCACCAGCCCATGCGGGTGGAGGGGAATGCGGTGATCACGACCACCGGCTCGGCGACTTTCGATGGCAGCGCCATGCCCGCCCAGATGATGCTGGCCGGCAAGGACCTGCTGGCGGCGCCGGTGCGCCTGACGGCCTCGGCCGGCGGCAAGCCGCTTGCGTTTGCGGCCGGGGCGGCCCCGGTCTTCGGGCGGAAAACCGCGGTGGCAACCGACCTGACCGGCGCGCTCCACGCGGGCGAGATCCGGGTCACGGTTTCGAACCATATGGAATATGACGGGGCGCAATGGATCACCCTGGACCTCGCGCCCGCCGCGCCGGCGGTGAGATTCGACTACCTGCGGCTGGAGATTCCCTTCAAGCCCGAGCGCGGCCAGCTGCTCTTCACGATGGCGATGTCCGGCCGCGAGAGCTGGGTGGCCGAACCCCTGACGGCGGGCGAGGGGAAGGTCTGGGACAGTTCCAAGTGCCGGGGCCTTGGCATGACCGTGGGAACCTTTGTGCCGCAGTATCTGATTTCCGACTCGATCCGGGGCCTCTGCTGGTTCGCCAACAACGATCAGGGCTGGGTTCCCACCGACGAGGTGCCAGCGGCCGAGGTCGTCCGCCAGGGTGGCGAAACCATTCTGCGCTTCAACCTGATCGGCCAGCCGTTCACCGTCAAAGGCCCGCGCCGGATCGCCTTTGGCCTGCTGGGCATGCCGGCCCGGCCGTTCCCCGCGGGCGCCCGCATCGTGGAGCGGAAGACCAGCCAGTTCGGAACGTATGTCGGCGACCCGGTCGTGGGCTATTCGTACCCCATGCCCCGGGATTTCGCCAAGGCCCGGGACTTCATGGAGAAGGGCACGCTCTACGACAAAAAGACCCTTGAACCGCTTCCCGCGGCCCGGGCCAAGGAGTGGCTCCAGGAGTTTGCGCCCTGGCACGACTCGCACACCCCGTGGAAGACGCCGGATCTGGATCCGCGGACCTACGACTACATGGCCCGTGAGTTTGAAGGGCTGGGCTTTCTGCCCAAGCTGATCAACCTGCGCTCCTGGCAGTGGGAGCGGTATGTCAAGGCGGCCCCGATTTCGGGGCTCTACTATGATACCCCGGAGGGCATGGGCTTCTCCCGGTCGATCCAGAACGAGGTGGCGTATCTGATTCCGGTCGACCAGCCCCATGGGGGAGAGGTGCAGGGCGGCTACAACATCACCGGCTTCCGCGAGCAGATCAAGCGCATCTACACGATCTGCCATCAGAACAGTATCGACAACCCCTGGATCGAGATGCACTCAACCCACGGCTGCGCGGTTCCCGCCAGCGCCTTCCTGTCCGTCCGCATCGACGGCGAGGATTTCCGCCGGCCGAGCTACCGCAACTTCATGGCCGCCTGGCCGGTGAACCACCTGCGCGCCATCGACGTGCCGGCCCTGTATGGCAACACCACCCGCTGGCTGGGCGGGTACCCCTGGGATAACCAGGCGCGCGACGTGGACCCCCTGCGCTGCCAGATGGCGGCGCTCTTTGTGCACGATGTCTGGTCCACGGGGTTCGGGAACTGGAGTTCGCCCACCATCTCCGGGAAAGGCGTGCTGATCCAGGCGTGCGACCGCGAACCGCCCTACGGTTTCAAAAGCCTCGATGTGCCCGCCAAGCTGATTGGCCTGGGCATGAACCTGGCCGACACGCAGTTCCTGCCGTACTGGGATAACGCGGGCGCGCTGACCCTGACGGGCGCGGACGGCAAGGACGCGAAAGAGGTACGCGCCAGCGGCTGGCGGGTGCCGTCGCAGAACCGGCTGATCGTGGTGGCCGCCAATTGGAATGGTGCGACGATCCCCTGCCGGCTGAAGATCGATCCCGTCGCCCTGGGCGCGGCCGGCGAGGCGGATTCCGAAATCCTGATCACCGACCTGGAGTCCGATGCCGTGCTGGCCCGGGGCAAGGCGGCGGAGACGATCGACTTCACGGTGCGGCCGCTTGATTTCAGGATGTTCATGGCCACCCGGGTGGCGCCGGGTTTACCCCCGGCCCTGGGCACGTTGACAAATGCCAGTCTGGCCGCCAAGCTGCAGGGGCTGGGCATCAACCGGGCGGACGCCCGGTTGGTTCCGCCGGCGGACAAGACGCTGGAACTGACCGGCGGCGTCGCCGTGTGCGAGCCCGTTGCCTGGCTGATCCCGTTGCAGAAGCGGCTGATCGTGGCCCTTGGCAATCCGGGCGACAAGCCTCTTGCCGGCAAGCTGAAGGTCAACCTGTCCCGGCTGGGCCTGATGCCGGCGAACAACGGCGAATGCATCGTCATCACGGACCTGGCGTCCGACAAGGTTCTGCTGAAAACGACGGGCGTGAACCGGGGTCAGCTGCTGGGGCTTTGGAAGGGCTTGAAGGATGCCGAAGGCCGGAAGATCAGCTCGCCGGCGGACGAGGTGAATGTCACGGTTCCGGCGGGTGGCGGCGCATTCCTCATGGTCGCAACCCAATAATACGGCGCTGGCGGGTAAGCTGAAGGTGGATCTGGCCGCGCTGGGACTGATGCCAGCGAACAATGGTGAGAGCATTATGATTTCCATCATCGAGTCCGACACGATTCTGAACCGGATTACCGGCATGAATCGAGTCTGGAGAATCGTGTCGGCAGCGTTGGGCCTGATCGGGCTGAACGGCTTGGCCGACATTCAAGCGGATCCGGTTCCCGGCCGCGGCCTGACCAACCTGACGGTCCGGGCCGCCGCGGGCGATCGGATCCTCCGCCTCGGCGGGCATTACCTGACCAAGTCCGAGGGATCGCTCGAGCCTGGCCTCGGGTTGACACTGAACGGCACGCCCCTGGACGGCTCCCGGTTGCGCGGACCGGCCTTCATCACGACGCCCCTGCTCGAGAAGGCCTATGGCTCGGTCTTTCCCCGCTACCATGCCGCCACGCGCACCTTTGTCTTCAAGCGGGACGCGGATGCGATCCCCAACAACGGACCCTGGACGCCCTATTACCGGCCCGTCCGCTACAAGACCAACCACTCGCTGCCGTGGATCCAGCTGGACGTGGGCGACCTGCTGAAGGCGGGCGACAACAGCCTCGTCGTGACCAATGTCTATGAGTCCCGCTTCGCGCTGACGGCGTTGAGCACGACCGCCACGGTGGAGGAGGCGCCCGACCCCCTGCTGCCGATGCCGAGCTGGATTGTCTTTTCCCAGTCGGCGGCGGAGCGCACCGCGTATGAAAAAGCCCTGGAGGCCGGGCTTTTCAAGGGTGAGGAAAAGGCCGAGCTCCTGGCGGCTCTCGGTGTTCACGAGGCTGTCGACCGGCACGATATGGCCGCTGCCGCGACACACTGGAAAGCGGCGCTGGCTGCCGCGCCGGCCTTTCCCTCCCGACCTGAAATCCTGTACCGGACGGTGGCGGAACGGGTTACCTCCGGCGCCTGGCTGCTGCCCGAGGCCGATGTGCGCGCGGGGTTGAAAAATCCGTCCGGGCCGTCCGGGTGGACGGAGCTGGCGCAAACCGTGCTGGCAACCGCGGATGGCCGTCCGGCCGCTGGTCCGCGGCTGGTCGTGACGGCGGCCCTGGCGGCCGGTCCGCTGAAAATTGACGGCGTGCCGGATGAACCGGTCTGGGAAACGGCCCGGGCCTATCCGCTTCAATACGTGCTGGGAACGAATGCGGTGCAGGCGGGGTGGGGCGAGGTGCGGTTTGCCTTTTCCGCGGACCAGCTGGCAGTCGCCTTCTCGGGCCGGCTGCCCACCTCGGTCGTCTGGACGGCCGGTACGAACCGGGATGCGAGCGTGTGGAAGGACAACGCTGTGGAATTGCTGCTCAGCCCCGATCCCCAGTTCCGGACCTATTACGAACTGAACGCCTCGCCCAACGGGGGCGTCTTCGACGGCCGGCATGGCTGGTATTGGAAGGGCGATCCGGACTGGAATGGCGAGTGGACGACCGTGGGGCGGATCGAGGGCGACCGGTTCACCCTGGAATACGGAATCCCGTGGAAAACGATCGGCCTTGACGGTCCGCCGCCCCCGAACAGGCGCCTGACGGCGACCGTCATCCGGGTGCTGGTGGACAAGAACGAGAAGGGCGAACCGGTTGTCACGTACCTGTCGGTCACCCCCCACCGGTTTTTCGATACCCACCGCCTGATGGACGGGCTGCTGCTGCAGTTCCCGGCCGTGAACACCCAGGAGAAGGCACCGTGAAAATGTCTGCGATCATGGCCTCCGTCATCGCCTTCGGCAGCCTATATGGCGGGCTGCCGGCTTTCGGGCAGCAACCGGTTCGCGGGGTGGCGATGGCCGACCTGACGGCCCGCATTCCGCCTCTCGCGCATAATGCGACCGGCCGCTGGCCGATGGTGACCTGGATTCCGTTTCTCGCGACCGCCACCAACGATCTGTTCAGCAAAGGGGAGGCGCTTTCGCCCGATGACTATCGGGAACTGGCGCGGCGGGGCCTGACCCAGGCCATCCGGCTCGACGAAAAGTTCATCCCCATGGCGCTGGCTCTCCAGCAGGCCGGCCTCAAGGTGATCGTCGTTCAGGGCGCCGGCGGGATGAGCGGCGACGCTCCGGATGTGGCGCACCGGCTCGATCCGGATTTCAAGGCGCCCCGGGGCCGCGTCAATCCCTGCCCGCTGATCTTTGAAGGCTGGCATAACCGCGCCATGAAGAACCGGGAGCTGTTCCGCACATTCAAGGCGGCCGGCGTGACACTGGACGGGCTTTGGATGGACGACGAAGGCCAGCCGTGGGGCCGGGAAGTGGAATGGGAACAATCGCGCCACTGCAGCCGGTGCCGCACGCTGTTTCCCGCTGGCGTGCTGGACAGCGTGGCTTCCTACGCCGGGTTTATCGGCCGCCTCAAGCAGGATCTGTACAGCGCCTACATGGCGGCTCCCGTGCGGGAGGTGTTTCCCGCCTGCCTGGTCCTCAATTGGGGACTTATCGTCTCGACGCCGGAGGCTCCTACGCCGTCCTACTGGGGAAACACCTGGCATTCGCCCCGGACTGCGGGGCTCTTCACCGGGCTCAATCCGGTGGCCTACGGGAACGACATCGATTACACGAACTACTGGTCGTCCGCCTGGAAGGATCCGGCCGGCACGCCGCTCGACGCGGCGCACATGGACCGGCTTTACACCCAGGTCATGCTGGCCCAGGTTTCCCGGAATGCCGAGAATGCGGAAAAATGGGCGCCCGACCTGCTATGCATCCCCTGGGTCTGCCGCTACTGCCCGGACATGGGGGATGCGCGCGTGCCGGAGCTGACCCGCCCCCGCTACCGGGAGATTCTCCGCCACATCTGGTTGCGAGGGGCCGACTCCATGCAGGTCTTCAATCCGCCCCGGCCGGCACTTCCGGGTCTTCCCCTGGAGGAGATCGAGGATGCCGTGAGCGTGTATGACGAGATGCTGGCCTACCGCGAATTCCTGGACGGGGGAACGGTTCTCAACACCGCGCTGTCCGCCGCGGCGGATGACGGAGTCGTCTGGTCGGGGCTGAAACGGGGGGACCGGGCCGTGATCCGGGCGTTCACTCAGGGGAGCGCGCCGGTCGTCTTTTCCGTCAAACCGTGGGCGGACCGGCCCGCCTTCGAACTGGAGGCGCCGCCGGCGGGAGTCACGTTCCTGCTGTCGGCGGCCGGTGAAAAAACACGCGTCCCCGCGGCGCGCTAGAGGCAACGATTTTTCGATGGATCACAGCCCGGTCAAGGCCGGGCAGGGGGGCGCATGACCAGACAGTGCAAGACATTGGCGGAGAATTACGCCACCCGTGACGGGCTTTATGTGCCCGCCGCGTATATGGAACGGCCCGACTACCGGTTCGTGCACGATGCCAAGCGGCACCGGCACGAGCGGCTGACGGCGACGCTGCCGCGGGGCGAGTCGCCGTATGGCCTGCGCCATTGGACGATCCAGGACGTGTATGACTCCGCCTACGCGGACCGGATGCTGGATCTGGCGCGCGACTACGGGATGAACGGCATCCAGTTTTCGGGGGATCACATCTATTGGGTCAACGATGCGCTGTATCGCTATAACGTCTATGCCCATGTGGGGGAATTGTGCGAGAAATGCCACGACCGCGGGCTGAAGGCCTATTTCTGGACGCATGAGATCAACGGCTTTTTCCACGAATTCGTGAAGGGCGGCACGTATGGCCACTCCGGCCAGCTGTCGGGCGGTCAGATGGACCTGTCGTCGAAATCGGGGTACTGGAAGGTGCTGGAGGATAAATACGACGTCTTCTTCAGGCGCATGCCGGGAGTGGACGGGCTGGTGCTGACGCTCAACGAATGTCATGTGCCGGTGTTCCGCGAGGGGCTGATCAAGTCGGATCTTCCGGCGGAGGAGCGGGTGGCGCGGATCGCCCGGATCGTGGCGCGGGTCAGCGCGAAATACCGCAAGCATCTGATCCTGCGGACGTTCTGCTATTTCCCGGGCGAGCAGGAAAAGATCCGCCAGGGAGTCGAGCGGATCGGCGCGCCGGTGACGCTGATGATGAAATGCCAGCCGCACGACTGGCATGTTTTCTTTCCCCACGATCCGCTGATTGCCTCCCTGAAGGAGTTTGATCGCGTGGTGGAATACGACCTGGCCCTCGAGTTCATGGGCGACGGCCGGCAGCCCGCTCCGCAGGTGGAGTATCTGAAATATCGGATGGACCATGCGGCGGCCCACGGGGCAGCCGGGGTGGCGGGCCGGATTTGCCGGTTCCGGAATCATGCCGAGGGGACGCTGAACTGGGCGAACGTCTACGCGTTTTCGCGCCTGGCGCACGAGCCTTCCGCGTCGGCCGACGCGGTGTGGCGCGATTATGCGCGCGGCGACTGGGGGCGGAAGAACGAGGCGTTTGTGGCGGACATGGGCCGCCGCCTTTTCGAGATCGGGAAAGCGTCCTTTTACCTTGCGGGCGAACTGCGCGGGGTCTGCAATTTCAATACGTTTCCCTCGCTCGCCAACTGGTGGGGCTGGAACCGGGTGAATTGGGAGCCGGCCAATCCTGATGTGGCACGTGATTATGCGCTTCTGTGCGCGCCCACGCCGGCGTTTATCGCCGGGATTGCGGCGCAGAAGCAAGCCGCGCGCGCGGATGCCGCGGCGTTGCGGAAGGAGGCGGAGTCGCGCAAGGCCGTGTTTAAGCCCGACGACTACCACTATCTGGCAACGGTTCTGGAGCGCACCGAGGTGATGACCGGAGTGTTCACCACCCAGCACGAGGTGGAGCTGATGGTGCGGCACGATGCGAAACTTCCCCCGGCGAAGCGTCGCTACGGAACGGCCATCGCGGCCGCGCTGGCGCGGCTCCGCAAGGTGGCGAAAACGAAGCGCCAGCAGGTGCTGGATGCGAGCGCCGAGGGCAATCAATACAACGATGTCATGATCGAAGCCTTCTGCCGTCACGCCGAGCAGTATTCCGCCGGGTAATGCGCCTTCAAGTAGGCCGCCTGGTACGCCACGAGCGCGCAGGCCGTCGCATGCGCCTTGCTGAAGCTGTACATGCCGTCGTGGACGAGGTGGTCGAAAAGGCGTTCTGCCGGGTCCGGCGGGATCCGGTTGACGGTGAAACAGCCCGTTATAAAGGCGGCGCGCTGCCTGTCCATCTCGTCACGCCTCAGCCTGCTCACGGCGCGGCGCATCAGGTCCGCGCCGCCAAGGGTGTGGCCCGCCAGCACGCGGACCGCCTGCAGCACCTGCTCCTGATACGCCATCACCCCGTATGTTTCCCTGAGGATGGGCTCCAGAAGCGGATGCGCATAGGTCACGGGGGTCTTGTCCGTCTTGCGGTCCACATACTCGGAAAGCATCGCCATGGGACCGGGCCGGAATAACGCGATCAGGGCGATCAGGTTTTCAAACGTATCCAGGCCGACCTCCCGGATCAATTCCTGCAAGCCCCGGGAGTCAAGGTAGGGGATGCCCTCCGTGCAGCCGGTGCTGAGCAGTTTCAGGGCGGGCTCGTCGTCAAGGGGCAGGCGGTCGAGGTCAAGGGCGACGCCGTGAGCCGCCTGGATCTTGTCAACCGTGCGCCGGAGCGCCGTCAGGGTTTCCAGCCCGGGAAAGGGCAGCCTGAGCAGGCCGCATTCGCCTATCGAGTCGGCGGCGTATTGGGTAACCGGCTCCCCGTTCCGGTCCCGGCAGAGGGGCACCAGGTCAAGAAGCGGTTGACCCGCCACCGCCAGGGCCGCCGGATTCACGTCCGCCCGGCGACAGACGCCCTCCAGCGCCATGGCGTAGTCCAAAACGCGCTTGCACGCCGGATCGGTGTTCCGTGCGGCCTTGAGCGCGGGGCTTGCCTCGAGCGCGGTCCGGATCGTCATCCGGAACCCGTCAGGCACCATCCCCGCGATTTGACCGGCTCGAGCCACCGGCATGTCAAGCACCCGGCCGACGTCGCGTATGGCGGTTTTCGCGTTGAACAATTCGAAGGTCGTGATCCGGGCCACGCGGTCAGGCCCGTATGTCCGCTTTACATAGTCGATGACTTCCCCGCGCCGATCCGCGCAGAAGTCGATCGCGAATTCCGGCGGCAGGACGCGTTCCGGATTGAGGAACCGCTCAAAGACCAGGTTGAACCGAAGGGGATCAATGGTTGTGATGCCCAGCAGGTAGGCGATCAGGCATCCGCCGCTGGAGCCTCTCCCGGGGCCCACGGGGATTCCCCGCTTTCGGGCAAAAGCAACGTAATCCCACACCACCAGGACGTAATCGAGGAAACCGGTTTTTTCGATCACGTCCAATTCGTACCGGAACCGTTCAACCGCCGCCTTTTCCAGGTCGGTGCGGGGGTGGCCGGCATCCTCCACTCCGTAATGCCGCTTCAGGCCCTCGTGGCACAGCCGCGTGATGAACGGCAGGGGCGTCACGCCCTCCGGCGGGCTGTACGCCGGGCCAGGCCGATGGCCGAGTTCCAGGTTCACGTCGCACTGCTCGGCCACCTCCAGGGTCCGGGGAACGGCGTCCGGATAGTCGGCGCATAAGCGCGCCATCTCATCCCCGGTTTTCAGGTAAAACTCGGGGCTCGGGTA
>CAYZVY010000059.1:11392-19942 GCA_964481675.1 uncultured Verrucomicrobiota bacterium | reverse complement strand
TTCTTTGGGAACCAAAATCGCGCGCCGCCCGAGCGTGCCCGGCAGGGCCGCGGGCGCGCGAGGCAAAGTCGCAACCCGCTGGGTGTCTGTTTGTCCTTAGGCGAGGACCTGGGGCCGCATCCCATGATTGACGCGGGGTGCCGGACCTGATAAAAACAGTCTTTTGGAGAGCGACGATGCAGGTGCCATTGCTGGATTTGAAGCCACAGTATGCGCCGCTTCGCGAGGAGATCCGGAAGATCCTCGACGAGGTGTGCGAGTCGCAACACTTTATCCTGGGCCCCCGGGTTGACGCCTTCGAAGCCGAGGTCGCCCGGTATTGCGGGGTTCCGCATGCCGTGGGCCTGTCCTCGGGCACCGATGCGATCCTGGCCGCCCTCATGGCGGCGGAGGTCAAGCCGGGCGACCTGGTGCTGACCACGCCCTACAGCTTTTTCGCCACCGCAGGCTGCATTGCCCGGCTGGGGGCCATCCCGCTCTTTGCCGACATCGACCCCGCCACGTTCAACATCGACCCCGCCGCCGCCCGCGCCGCGGCGGATGCGCCGCCGGCCCGTTTCCGCGGCCGGCCGCTCAAGGCGCTGCTGCCGGTGCACCTGTACGGGCAGTCGGCGGACATGGATCCGCTCATGGCCTTGGCCCGGGAGCGGGGCCTGGCGGTGATCGAGGACGCCTGCCAGGCGATCGGGGCGGAGTATCCGTCCCAGGACGGCCCCCGCAAAACCGGCGCCATGGGAACCGCGGGCTGTTTCAGCTTCTTCCCGTCCAAGAATCTCGGCTGCTTCGGCGATGGCGGACTGGTGACCACCCGGGACTCCGCCTTCGCGGAGCGGCTGAAAGCCCTGCGCAACCACGGGTCGAAGGTCAAGTACCACCACCTGATGGTGGGCGGTAATTTCCGGCTGGACGCCCTGCAGGCGGCCGTGTTGAGCGTGAAGCTGCCGCATCTGGACGGCTGGCACGCCCGGCGGCGCGCGAACGCGGCTTTTTATGACGCCGCTTTTGCCGGCAGCGCGGTCCGCCCGCCGCCCTGCGCCTATGCCGGGGCCGGCCTGGCGCAGCCGCACATTTACAATCAGTACGTGGTGCGCGTGCCGCAGCGGGACCAGGTCCGCGCGAAGCTGGCGGCCGCGGGCATCGGGTGCGAAGTGTATTATCCCGTGCCGCTGCATCTCCAGGAGTGTTTTCGGGATCTGGGCTACAAGCCGGGCGATTTCCCGGAGAGCGAGCGCGCGGCGGCCGAATCGCTGGCGCTACCCATTTTCCCGGAATTGTCCGAGGCTCAGCGGGCGGCGGTGGCGGAGGCGGTTCTGGCTTCCGTGCGGTAAGGATCGCGTTTGTTGAAACGATACTAATAAAGGAAGGCGCATATGCCAAATACGGTTTTGATCGGGGCCCAGTGGGGCGATGAGGGAAAAGGCAAGGTCGTGGACGTCCTGAGCAAGGACGCCGACGTGGTGGTGCGGTACCAGGGCGGCAGCAATGCCGGCCACACCATCGAGATCGGCAGCGAGCGCTATGTGCTCCACCTGATCCCGTCGGGCGTGCTCTATCCCGGCAAGCTCTGCGTCATCGGCAACGGCCTGGTGGTGGACCCGCTCGAGCTGGTCAAGGAGATGGGCGAGCTGGAGGCGCGCGGCGTCCGGCTGGCCGGCCGGTTCTTCGTGAGCGATCGCGCGCATGTCGTGCTGCCCCTCCACCGCAAGCTCGACTCGGCCCGCGAGGGCAAGGCCGAAGCCGGCCGCAAGCTCGGCACCACCCAGCGCGGGATCGGCCCGACGTACGCCGACAAGGCGTTCCGGACCGGCCTGCGGATGGGCGAATTCCTGGAAGAGGGCTGGCAGGCCCGCGTGACGGCCCGCGCCGCCGAGGCGCCGGAAACGGGCGATCCCGCCCCCATGCTCAAGGCCCTGGCCGACGCCGCCGCCGTCCTGAAGCCCTATATCGCCGACACGACCACGATGCTCCACGACGCGTGGAAGGCGGGCAAGAGCATCCTGTTCGAAGGCGCCCAGGGCACCATGCTGGACATCGACCACGGCACCTATCCCTTTGTCACCTCCTCCAGCTCCACGGCCGGCGGCGCGAGCATCGGCTCGGGCCTTCCCCCGAAGGCGTTAAGCCGCGTGGTGGGCGTCATCAAGGCCTACACCACGCGGGTGGGCGAGGGGCCGTTCCCCACGGAACTGCTCGACGCCGAGGGCGAGGGGCTCCGGCAGCGCGGCCGCGAATTCGGCGCCACCACGGGCCGCCCGCGCCGGTGCGGCTGGTTCGACGCCGTCGTGGGCCGCTATTCCGCGCGCGTCAACGGGGCCGATTTCTGGGCCATCACCAAGCTCGACGTGCTCGACGCCTGCGCCGTGATCAAGGTCTGCGTGGCCTACGAGTGCCGCGGCCGCCGGATGGATACCATTCCCGCCGACGCCCGCCTCCTGGCGGACTGCAAGCCGGTGTATGTGGAGTATCCCGGCTGGATGTGCGACACGTCCAAGGTGAACCGGTTCGAGGACCTGCCGGCCAGGGCCCGCCACTATGTGGCCGAGCTCTGCCGCCTGACGGATGTGCCCCTGGGCATCCTGTCCGTGGGGCCCCGCCGGGAGAGCACGTTCCGGATCGCGCTGTAACCCGTATGGTCGAAACGCCCGCCAACATACCGCGCCACGTGGCCATCATCATGGACGGCAACGGCCGCTGGGCGCAGCAGCGCGGCCTGCCGCGGGCCAGGGGCCATGAGGCCGGCGCGGAATCCGTCCGCGCCATCATCCACGCGTGTCGCGAAGTCGGGGTCAAATACCTGACGCTCTACGCCTTCAGCGTGGAGAACTGGACCCGGCCGCGCGAGGAGATCGGCGGCCTGATGGCGCTCCTGATCCGGTTCCTGAAGGCCGAGGAGGCCCAGCTTCACGAAAAGCGGATCCGGCTCAGCGTGATCGGCCGGCTGGAGGATCTGCCGCCGGAGGTCCGGGAGGGGCTCGAGCGGGTCATGGCCGCCACGGCGGGCTACGACGCCGGCCGGCTGATCCTGGCGCTCAGCTACGGCGGCCGCACGGAGATCGCCGCCGCAGCCCGGCGCATCGCGGAGGAGGTCAAGGCCGGCCGGCTGGAGCCGGCCGCCGTGGACGAGGCCCTTTTCGCGCGGCATCTCTATGCCCCCGACGTGCCCGATCCCGACCTTCTGATCCGCACCAGCGGGGAGATCCGGCTCAGCAATTTCCTGCTGTGGCAGGCGTCGTATGCCGAGTTGTATTTCACGCCCGTTTTGTGGCCCGATTTCAGGGAAGAGCAGTTTCGGGAAGCCCTTCGCGAATACGGCCGCCGCCAGAGGCGGTTCGGAGACATTTCCCCCGGAGGACCAGCATGAAAAAGAGGGTGATCTGCGGCGTCGGGGTGGGGATCCTCACGATCCTGGCCATCTTTCTCCTTCCGTTGTGGGCAGCCTTCGCCCTCCTGCTTCTGCTCACCGTGCTGTTGATGAATGAGTTTTACGACCTGTTCCGCGCGGCCGATCCGCCGTTCCCGATTTTCAACCGCTACGGCACGGCCTGCGGCCTGGCGCTGCTCACGGTCGTGTTTTTCGACGCCCTGCCCAACTGGCCCACGGCGGCCTGCGCCGACCTGGCCAACTGGGAGCGGTTCGTCATCTTCGTGTCCATCGCCATCGTCATGATCCGCCAGTTTCCGCAGCGGCTCAACACGCAACCCATCATGACCATCGCGGGCACGCTCTTCGGCGTCTTTTATGTGGCCTACCTGCTCACGTTCATGCTGCGCCTGGCCATCAGCTTCGATTCCGACGTGAGCCTCACGACCCCGCTCGGGCCCTCGGGACGGTTCCTGATCCTGTTCCTGCTGGTGACCGTCAAGTTCTCGGATTCGGGGGCGTATTTCATCGGCTGCCGCTACGGCCGCCGGAAGCTGTTCCCGCGGATTTCGCCCAAGAAGACCTGGGAGGGCCTGTATGGCGGCGTGGTGGCCGGCATGGCGGGCGGGTATGGCGTCTTCGCCTGCATGGGTCACGATACCGGCGTCTGGTGGCAGCGCCAGATCGGGAACGTCACCCTGAACGCGCTCGAAATCCTGTCGCTCGCCTTCCTGCTCGTCGTCCTCGGCGCCGTCGGCGACCTGGTCGAGTCCCTGATCAAGCGGGCCGTGGACGTGAAGGACTCGGGCCGGATCATTCCCGGGCTGGGCGGCCTGCTGGATGTGTTTGACAGCATCCTGTATACGGCGCCGGTCCTGTATTTCTACGTGAGGGCCTTCGGGTCTTGAAACGCCGGCTCGTCATCCTGGGCTGCACCGGCTCCATCGGGGAAAACGCCCTGAAGGTGGCCGAGGCGCTTCCGGAGGCGATCGAAATCGCCGGGCTGGCCGCGCGGACCAGCTGGCGCCGCGCCCTGGACACCGCCATCCGGCTGGGCGTCAAGGAACTGGCCGTGGAGGATCCCGCCTCCGCCCGCGCCTGCGCCGCCGCGGCGCCCGCCGGCATCCGGGTCCGCTCCGGCCAGGAGGGGCTGGCCGAGCTGGCCGCCCTCGACGGCATCGACATGGTGCTCTGCGCCGTGGTGGGCATGGCGGGGTTCCAGCCGGTCCTCGCGGCGGTGAACCGGGGCATTCACGTGGCGCTGGCGACCAAGGAAGTGCTGGTCGGCGGGGGCGAGATCGTGACCGAAGCCTGCCGGCGCACGGGCGCGCGGCTGCTGCCGGTGGACAGCGAACACAGCGCCATTTTCCAGTGCCTGGCCGGCTCCCGGCCGGAGGAGGTGCGGAAGCTGATCCTGACCGCCTCGGGCGGGCCGTTCGCGTTCAGGCCGGACGTCGATTTCGACAAGGTGACCGTGGAGGAGGCGCTGAACCATCCCCGCTGGCGGATGGGGCGCAAGGTGACCATCGATTCCGCCACGCTGATGAACAAGGGGCTGGAGCTGATCGAGGCCCGCTGGCTGTTCGACATGCCCCTGTCGCGCCTGGACGTGGTGCTGCACCCGGAGAGCCTGGTGCATTCGCTGGTGCAGTTTGTCGACGGCAGCCTGCTGGCGCAGATGGGGCCCACCGACATGCGTTTCGCCATCCAGCACGCGCTGACCTGGCCGAAGCGGATGGACGGCGGCCTTCAGCCGCTGGACCTGGGCAAGCTGGGGGCCCTGCATTTCCACGAGCCGCCTGTCGGCCGCTTCCCGTGCCTCGACCTGGCCCGCGAGGCGGGCTCGGCGGGGGGCACGCTGCCCGCCGTGATGAACGCCGCCAACGAGGTGGCCGTGAACCTGTTTCTTGACAAGCGCCTCCCGTTCGCGGGAATCTGGCGGCTGATCGGGGCCGTCATGGAGCGCCACGAAAACCGGCTGCATCCGGGCCTGGGCGACATCCTGGAAGCGGATGCCTGGTCCCGCCGCGAGGCGGAGTCGATCGGTAAAACCATGTAACCAACCCCCGGCGGGTTTAAAGGCGGTGTCGAATGGACGGGACGATGCTTCAAGCGATTTTCACCAATGTGTATGCCGTTGTGATCGTGATTTTCTTTTTCGGCCTGAGCGTGTTTGTCCACGAATTCGGCCACTTCATCGCGGCCCGGCTCTGCGGCATGGTGGTGGATGTGTTTTCCATCGGCTTCGGGCCCGCCCTCTGGAAGAAGAAGATGGGGGACCTGGAGCTGCGCGTGGGCTGGATTCCCCTGGGCGGCTACGTGATGCTGCCCCAGCTCGACCCTTCCGGCATGGAGACGGTCCAGGGCGAGGACGGCAAGCCCCCCCGCAAGCTGCCGAAGATGGCCGTCTGGAAGAAAATCGTCGTCTCCATCTCCGGCGCGGCCGGCAACATCGTCTTCGCGTTCCTGCTGGCCTGGATCGTCTACGCCTCCGAGCGCCACCCGACGGCCGGCCTGGAAGGCGCCATCGTGGGCGGGGTTCAGACGAACACCGTGGCCTATGCCGGCGGCCTGCGCGCGGGCGACACCGTGATCAGCGCCAACGATCACACGGTGGCCACCTGGAGCGACCTGATCCAGATCGGCTCGGTCAACGAAACGCTGGCCCTGCGCGTGAAGCGGGCCGATGGCGCGATGACCGACATGACCCTGCAGACCAGCACGAACGCGAACCCCTTCAATATCCGGATGCTCGAGGGGGTGGAGCCGGGGAGCGTCTGCAAGGTCGGCCTGGTCGTGCCCGGATCGATGGCGGAAAAGGCCGGCCTCCAGT
Organism: uncultured Verrucomicrobiota bacterium; assembly: GCA_964481675.1. Taxonomy (GTDB): domain Bacteria; phylum Verrucomicrobiota; class Kiritimatiellia; order CAIKKV01; family CAIKKV01; genus CAIKKV01. The sequence goes on along the minus strand of CAYZVY010000059.1, from coordinate 13,748 downwards.
CCGGCGATATCATCAAGGCTTTCGACGGCCAGGCGGTCGCCAGCCGCGGGCACCTGATCGACAGGGTCCAGGAGCGCGACGGGCAGGCATCCGCCATCACGGTCGAGCGCAAGGGCGCCCTGGTGGACCTGACCGTGACGCCGGTGAAGGATCCGGACACGGGCCGCATCCGGATGGGCATCGAGTTCGCCTCCATGAACGGCACGCCGTGGCAGCAGATCAAGCAGGACGCGACCGGCATCATCCGGATGCTCAAGTCGCTGGTGACCCCGAAAGAGGCGGGCGACGCGGCCAAGGGGATCGGGGGGCCGCTCAGCATCTTCAGCGGGATGTTCATGTATGCGAAGGTGAGCTTCCTCCTTCTGATCTGGTTTGCCCGTTTCATCAACGTGAACCTGGCCATCCTGAACCTGCTGCCCATTCCCGTCCTGGACGGCGGCCATGTGGTCTTCGCCCTGTATGAGGGAATCGCCCGCCGGCCCCCGGGCGAGAAGGTGGTGCGCTACCTGATCAATTTCTTTGCGATCGTGCTGATCGGGCTGGTTGTGCTGCTGACGTTCCGCGACCTGAAGATTGTCCGGAAGCTGAAGCACCTGATGGACAACCCGCCCGCCGCCGGAGCCAAGCCATGAGCCCGTTCCCCGCACCCCGCCGCCCGACGCGCCGCATCCAGCTCGGCTCCGTGGCGATCGGCGGCGGCGCGCCGGTCTCCATCCAGACCATGGCGAAGATCGATACGCGGAAGGCCGCCGAGGTGTCCGCCCAGGTGCGGGCCGCGGCGCAGGCCGGGTGCGACATCATCCGCGTGGCCGTGGCCGACGAAGACGCCGCCCGTGCGCTGGCGGCCATCAAGCGGGACAGCCCCATTCCGGTCATCGCGGATATTCACTTCCGCCACACCCTGGCCCTGATGGCCCTGGAAGCCGGCGTGGACGGCCTGCGGATCAACCCGGGCAACATCGGCGGCGTGGAGCGGGTGCGCGAGGTGGTTCGCGCCGCGCGCGAGCGGCGTGTGCCGATCCGCATCGGGGTCAACGGCGGCTCGCTGGAGAAGGACATCCTGGCGCGCCACGGCGGCCCCACGGCCGAGGCGCTGGTGGAAAGCGCGATGGGTCATGTGCGCCTGCTGGAGGAGGCGGACTACCGCGAGATCAAGATTTCGGTGAAGGCGTCGGACGTGCCGCGCACCGTGGCGGCCTACCGGCTGCTGGCGGAGAAGACCGATTATCCGCTGCACCTCGGCGTGACCGAGGCCGGCACGTTCCTGGCCGGCACGGTGCGCTCGAGCCTGGGCATCGGCCTCCTGCTGGCCGAGGGGATTGGCGACACGATCCGCGTCTCCCTGACGGACACGCCGGTGCGCGAGGTGCAGGTCGCGCTGGAGCTGCTCCGGGGCCTGGGGCTGCGGCCGGCGGGCCCCAGCATCACCGCCTGTCCCACCTGCGGCCGCACGCGCATCGACGTGGCGGGCATCGCGGCCAGGGTCGAGGAGCAGCTGGAAATCTTTTGCCGCGAGCATCCGGGTCCGCATCCCAAGGTGGCCGTGATGGGCTGCGTGGTGAACGGGCCTGGCGAGGCGAAGGAGGCCGACATCGCCGCGGCCGGGGGCGACGGCGTGGGCGTGATTTATGTGAAGGGCGAACCGGTGGCGCGCGTGCCGGAAGCACAGATAGCCGATGCCCTGATGGAACAGGTCCGGCGGTGGAGGCAGTCATGAAAGTGGTGGCGTTCAACGGCAGTCCCCGGAAGGACGGCAACACGGTTGCCCTGATCAACCACGTGTTCAAGGCGCTCAACGCCGAGGGCATCGAGACCGAGCTGGTCCAGGTGGGCGGCCACCTGATCCGCGGCTGCACGGCCTGCTACCAGTGCTTCGAGAAGAAGGACGGCCACTGCGCGGTGAAGGGCGACATCCTCAACGCCTGCATCGACAAGATGCGCGAGGCGGACGGCATCATCCTGGCCTCGCCGACCTATTTCGCCGACGTGACGGCCGAGATGAAGGCGTTGATTGACCGCGCGGGCATGACGTCGATCGCCAACGGGCGGTTCTTCCGGCGCAAGGTCGGGGCCGCCGTGGTGGCGGTGCGGCGGGGCGGCGCCATCCACGTGTTCGACACCCTCAACCATTTTTTCCTCATCGGCGAGATGATCGTCCCGGGTTCCTGTTATTGGAACAGGGGGACCGGCCGCGAGAAGGGCGAGGTCGAGAACGACGAGGAGGGCATCCGCACCATGCGCGTGCTCGGCGAGAACATGGCGTGGCTGATGAAGAAACTGTAGGCGCGCGTTGCGAAACGGCGGAGGCCTGATCTTCCCGCTGGATGTGGGAGCGCGGCACCGTCCGCGCGATCAT
>CAYZVY010000059.1:0-11292 GCA_964481675.1 uncultured Verrucomicrobiota bacterium | reverse complement strand
TCGCGCCAACGGTGTGGCGCTCCCACCTTCTGGCGTTGACATGCCTATCAAGGGCCAGTGCCGCGATGCTTTCCGGATGATCCCTTTATGCAGGACGCCTTGAGCCATACGGCGTACTCGTGTTCATCTGTTTTCCCCGCCGCCAGCGCGACTGTCTGAAAAACCACCTCTTCTTCAGGGGCCTGGAAGGCATGTCCGTTCGTTTCAAGAAAGACTGCCGCCGCGACGAAGGCCATCCGCTTGTTTCCGTCCAGGAACGGATGGTTGCGTGCGATGCCGAATGCATAGGCTGCGGCCAGGTCAAAGAGACCTGGCTTGCCATACGCGAAGGCGTGCTTCGGCCGATTCAGGGCGGAATCCAAAAGGCGCTCGTCACGGATCCCGGCCAGGCCGCCGAACCGGCTGACCAATTGCTCGTGAAGGATTCGGGCCTCGTCCATGCCGATCCAGAGCGGCTCCTTCACTGGGCCAATTTCCGGAGCGCATGGCGATAGCGATGCATCAGATCCTCGGCGGCCTCCAGTTTCTTTTCAAACTCCGGATTTTCCGCCGATAGCCGAAGCGAGGCCTCGGGCGCGTCGGTCAGGTAAACCGCTGCGCCTTCCTTGACGTGAAGCGCTTGAATGGCCTCACGGGGCAGCACGATGCCGAGTGAATTGCCGATCTTCCGGATTTTTGTCTTGTAAGGCATGTCATAATAATAGTTATAACGTTCTTTAGAGGCAAGGGCAAAGGGAAGGCCGATTCCGGCCGGGTGTTAGGGACGAAGGGGGCCGGAACGGCGGGCGTCGAGTTGGTAGATCCGGAGCTTGGGGAACGCTCCTCCTGTCATCTCCGGGTAATCCCGGAACAGCGCTTTTTCCTCGGCCGTCTCTTTCCAGACGAAGTAGTAGTTCACCTTCCAGCGGGCCAATGCCGGGATGACCTTCTCGTTCGGGATGACGCCCCGCACGCCGTAGTAGCGCAGGTTGAGCAGATAGGCCAGGGCCAGGGTCTTCTGCCATTCGCGGTTGGATGCGATGCGGCCGGTCAGGCCGACCTGATTGGCCAGGCTTGCGCCCAGCGCCGGAATGTTATGCCGGGCCCGGATCCGGGCTGTTTTGACCAGTTGGCCGGCCGGTGGAAGGCCGAGGGTCAGGATCAGGATCGCCAGGGCCGCGCCGCGCCGCCAGCCCGGCAGGAAGCCGCGATCCGCCAGCCACTGAAGGCCCTGCGCGGTCATCAGCGCCAGCAGAATCAGGCAGGCAAAAAAATAGCGATCGTAGACCAGGACCAGGAGATAGCCGGCCGGGTAGAGCAGGAGCGTCAGCAACGGAAAGGCTTCGCCGCCGGGCCGCCGCCGGAGCCACCGCCCCCGCACGAGGCACAGCAGGCTGCCCAGCAGGACGACAAGGGCCAGCGGGTTATACGCATGGAAGATCCCGATGAGGCCGCCCAGATTGCCGATAACGAGCTTTGTCTGGTGTTTCATCTCGGCCGCCGAGGACAGGGCGTTCCACTCCGGAAGCAATCGATAGAGTGACGACGGGTCGTCCCACACGCTGATGGCGGTGGCGTCAGCGGGCGCCAGGAAACCCGCCGCGGTCGGATGGCCGGGAGAGTCGGGCCCCACGAGGTCATGGCTGTAGCGCTGGGAGGTGGCGACGACGATTCCGCCATACTTCACGGAAAGAAGGGTGATCCAGGTTCCCGCGAACAGGCTGAAGACAACCAGGCCCAGCGCAAACTGGCGCACGGCCGCGCGCCGTTCGGCGTTGTCCTTTCCGTTCAGCCCGTGCAGGATCGCCATGAGCGTGAAGTGGCCGAGGAAGAAGTAGAACGCGTAGGCTTTGGCGAAATAGGCGAGGCCGCCCAGCGCGCCGCAGAGGATGGCGTGGCGCCGCCGGTCCCGGAAGCCGGGCGAGAAGACGAGGGCGAAATACCAGACCAGAAGGCAGGCAAGCAGGAAGTCGGGCGTCAGGGCGTGAAACGTGAAGCGCCACAGCAGCGGCAGCATCGCCGCCAGCACGACGGTGCGCAGGCGTTCGGAGAGGGCGAATCGGGAGGCCAGGATCTGGAGGCCGGGAAGGGTGGCCAGGCCGATCAGGATCGCGAGCAGCCGCCCCGCCAGGATGGGATCCAGGCGCAACGCCAGAAGCGGAACCAGAAGCCAGGTGTAAAGCGGGCTCCAGTAGCCGTTGACGGCGCGCTGCCAGTCTCCGGCCAGGATGTGGCGGGAGATGGAAATATACGAGATGCCGTCGGGATTGATCCCCCCGGCGAGCCAGGGAAGCAGGGCCAGGGTAACCAGCAGGTAGGTGGCCATGAGGACGGCCAGCCACGTCCCGTGAGAGGGCGCCCCGTCGCCGCTGGTTTGGCCGCCGGCATGCATGGTCAGGCCTCTTCCGGTGGCGCCGAAAATCCCGCCGCCAGCTCGTCCAGGCTGGTGACGGTGAAATCGGCGAGCCCGGCGAAGAGCCCGTTATGGTCGTTGAGCAGGAGGCAGGTGCGGGTTCCCGCCTGTTTGCCGCAGGTGATGTCGTCGCGGTAATCGCCCACCAGCAGAACCGTCGCGGGATCCAGTTCCCATAATTTGCAGATGTGCAGGGCCGGCGCGGGGTCGGGCTTGAAGGTGGGGAAAGCGCGCGTCACGATCACCGAGAAGGCGGTGTGCAGGTGCGACTGGAGGTGGCGGACGGTTTTCTCCGTGTTGCGCGTGAGGATGGCCCGGGGAATGCTTCGCTTTTCCAGCACCCGCATCAGGGCCTCCGCGCCCGGCTGCAGCCGGAGGCGGTCGCGGCCGTCCTGCTCGATCTCCTCGATGATGTCGAACGCGGCCTTCTGCCGCTCTTCCGGCCAGGAGCGGATGATGGACAGGATGTCGCCCTGCGGGATTTCGAGCCGCCGGCGCATGAGGGCGAAGTCGATGACCGGGATCGTGAGGGTCCCGTCCATGTCGAAGATCACGCCGCGGATGTCGGTCACGGGCACCATGTCAGGAGGGCTGCGCCAGGAGCGCGTTGATCGAGGCGGCGGCCTTCCGGCCTTCGCCCATGGCCAGGATGACCGTGGCCGCGCCGAGGACGATGTCGCCGCCGGCGTAGACGCGGTCGAGGGAGGTCTTGCCGGTCGCCGGGTCCACCACCAGGTTGCCGCGGCGGTTGACCGCGAGGCCGGGCGTGGTCTGGCGGATGAGCGGGTTCGATTCGTTGCCGATGGCCACGATGACCGTATCGACGTCCATGATGAATTCGCTGCCCGGGATTTCCACCGGCTTGCGGCGGCCCGATTCGTCGGGCTCCCCGAGCGAGTAGCGCAGGCACTCCATGCCGGTCACCAGGCCGTAGTCGTTCCCGAGGATCCGCTTCGGGTTCTGGAGCATGTGGAAGATCACGCCCTCTTCCCTGGCGTGGCCCACTTCCTCCACGCGGGCGGGCATTTCCACCTCGGTGCGGCGGTAGACGAGGTGGACCTCCTGCGCGCCGAGGCGGACCGCCATGCGGGCGGCGTCCATGGCCACGTTGCCGCCGCCCAGGACCGCGACCTTGCGCGACGGGAAGATGGGGGTGTCGGCCCGGCCGGTGTCGTAGGCCTTCATCAGGTTGGCGCGGGTCAGGTACTCGTTGGCCGAGAAGACGCCCACCAGGCTTTCGCCCTCGATGTTCATGAACTTGGGCAGGCCCGCGCCGCTGCCCACGAAGACGGCGTCGAAGCCGTCCTTGGCGATCAGGTCCTGCAGCTTGCGCGTGCGGCCGATGAGGAAGTTGGTCTTGATCTCGACGCCCATGGCGCGGAGCGCGTCGATTTCCTGTTCGACGATGGCCTTGGGCAGCCGGAATTCGGGAATGCCGTAGAGCAGCACGCCGCCGGGCTTGTGGAAGGCCTCGAAGAGGACGACCGTATGCCCCTCGCGCCGGATGTCGGCCGCCACGGTGATGCTGGCGGGGCCGCTGCCGACCACGGCCACCCGCTTGCCGGTGTCGGGTTTGATGGCGGGCTGGCGGCAGCCGCCGGAGGCGCGCTCCAGGTCGGCCGCGTAGCGTTCGAGCCGGCCGATGGAGACGGCCTTGTCCACGGACTTGAGCGCCTTGCCCACGGTGCAGGGCTCCTGGCACTGGACCTCCTGGGGGCACACCCGGCCGCAGACGGCGGGCAGCAGGCTGTTGCGGCGGATGAGGGCGATGGCGTCGGCATCGCGCCCCTCGGCGATGGCGAGGACGAAGGCCGGGATGTCGATCCGCACCGGGCAGCCGTTGACGCAGGGGGCGTTCTTGCACTGCAGGCACCGGAGCGCTTCCAGGCGGGCCTGCGCGGGCGAGTAGCCGAGGGCCACTTCGCGCATGTTGGCTCGGCGCTCCCCCGCCGGCTGGGCCGGCATGTCCTGCGACGGGATGGCCATGCGGTCGCGCGGGGAGAGCTTCCGCCCCTTGAGCGCCTCGAGGCGGCCGGCGGCCTCGTCCCGGAGAGAGTCGGGCGTCGGATGGCTCACGACCGGCCTTCCTTCCGGAGCTTGTCGGCTTCCTGTTCCACGTGGCACTGGTGATGGGCGGCTTCCTCGTGCGTCTTGTAGGCGCGCAGGCGGCGCATCATGTTGTCGAAGTCCACCTGGTGGCCGTCGAACTCGGGCCCGTCCACGCAGACGAACTTGATTTCGCCGCCCACGGTCACGCGGCAGCCGCCGCACATGCCGGTGCCGTCCACCATGATCGTGTTGAGGGAGACCAGGGTCGGCACGCCGAAGGGCCGCGTGGCCTCGGAGCAGAACTTCATCATGATGGGGGGGCCGATGACGATGCACTGGTCGGGCTTCGGGGCGCGGGAGCAGACTTCCTTGAGCGGCTCGGTGACGAGGGCCTTGCGGCCGGCGGAGCCGTCGTCGGTGCAGAGGATCAGCTCGTCGGCCAGGGCGCGCATCTTGTCCTCCATGATGAGGAGGCTCTTGTTCCGGGCGCCCATGATGACGATCAGCCGGTTGCCGGCCTTTTTCATCCCCTGCACGATGGGATAGAGGGGGGCCACGCCGATGCCGCCGCCCACCGCCACCACGGTGCCGACCTTTTCAATGTGCGTGGGCCGGCCGAGCGGGCCGAGGATGCTTTCGATGGAGTCGCCCGCCGACTTGGCGCCCAGGACGTGGGTGGTCTTGCCGACGGTCTGGAAGACGAGGGTGATGGATCCCTCGGCCGGGTCGGCGTCGGCGATGGTCAGCGGGATGCGCTCGCCGAAGTTGTTGTCGGCCTGCACGATGACGAACTGGCCGGGCTGCCGCTCCCGGGCGATGAGGGCGGCCTCGACGCGGATCAGATAGACTTCGTCCGAGAGCTGCTGCTTATGGAGGATCCGGTGCATCCTGTTCCTTTTTTCTTACAGGCCGAAAAAGCGCTGCGCGTTGCCGCCTTCCAGCATGGCTTCGATGTCCGGGCTGAACCCCAGGCCGCGCAGGTTGGCCAGCGTCTCCTCCTGGGCCACCCAGGGGGAATCGGAGCCGAAGAACACGTAGTGGGGCCCGTGCTTCTCGATGATATCCCGGATGTCCGCCGCGGGCAGGCACGGGAACGACCCCGAGACCTCCATGTGGATGGGCCGTCCGAAGAAACAGCGGCGCACTTCCTCATAATCATACCATGCGCCGAGATGCGATGCCATGAATTTCAGGCCCGGGAAGCGGTCCAGGACCCGGACGATCCGCGCGGGGCGGCAGACGTCCTCGAACGGGTAGCTGGGGTCGTAGCCCGTGTGGGCCGCCAGGATCAGCCCCTCCTCCTCGAGCGCGGCATACAGCGGCCACACCCGCTCCTCGTCAAAAATGAAATTCTGGTAGTAGTTGTGAAGCTTGATGCCCTTGTAGCCTTCCGCCTTGACGGCATGGACGTGGTCCCGGAGCTGGGGATCCTGTGGGTGGATGGACGGAAAGGGGATGATCCGCGCCGACCGGACTTTCCGGCAGAAGTCCATGATGGGCGAGAAGTGCTCGGGCTTGGTGGCGATGTTGAGCAGCAGCGAGGCGTCCACGCCCGCGCGATCCATCGAGGCCAGGAGCCCGCCCACCGTGCCGTCCAGCACGTGTTTGGGGCCGCCCTGCTTTTCGATGGAGGCGAGCGCCCGGGCCGCGAGGGCGTCGGGGAAGGCGTGGGTGTGGCAGTCGATGATCATGGCGTCGGCGGGTTGAGCGCGGCCGTGGCCTGGCGGCCGGCGCGGAAGACGGCCAGGTTGGAGGCCACCACGCTTTCGCCCTTGCGGCCGAACTGGGCGGTGATGGCCGCCTCAAGCGCTTCGGCGGGGAGGGGAATGAACGAGGAGGCGGCGCCGAGCATGGCCATGTTCACGGCGCGCGGGGCGTTCAGGTCGCGCGCCATCTTCTCCGCATTGAAAAGGAAGGGGTGCGCCTGGCGGCGGATGTCGGCGTATACCTGGTCCAGGTCGGGATACGCGTCGATATTCCGGATGGGCTCGGTGTTGGAGACGATCCAGCCGGCGGCGGGATCGAGCCAGGGCAGGTAGCGGAGCGCCTCGAGCGGCTCCATGGCCAGGATCATGGCGGCCCCGCCGCGCGGGACCAGGTCGGAGTGGATGGGCCGGTCGGACAGCCGGAGGTGGGCCAGCACGGCACCGCCGCGCTGGGCCATGCCATGCACTTCGGATTGCTTGAGGTGCAGCCGGAGGTCGAGCGCGGCGCGACCCAGCAGGGCGGCGATGGACAGAATCCCCTGGCCGCCGACGCCGGCGATGATCATGTCGTAGTTCATGCGGTCAGCCTTTTCTCTTGATCTGGATGCAGGCACGGCGGGCGATCAGCACGGAGACGCCCGGCCAGTCGAGCTCTTCACGCACGACCGTCACGTTTTCGGCGTGGTGCTTGGCGAGGGGCGTGAGAACGCGGATGTGGAGCGGATCGACGCCGATGCCGGTGCACAGGGCCTCGATCCGCCCCAGGGCCAGGGACTCCTGGCCGCCGGTCATGCCGGTGATCTCGTTGTCGAGGATCAGGACCGTCATGGGCGTCTTCTCGGCCACCGCGTCGAGCAGGCCCGTAAGGCCGGAGTGGGTGAAGGTGGAGTCGCCGATCACGGCCACGGCCGGCCGAACGCCGGCGTCAGAAGCGCCCTTGGCCATGGTGATGGAGGCGCCCATGTCCACGCAGGAGTGGATGGCCTCGTAGGGCGGCAGCGCGCCCAGCGTGTAGCAGCCGATGTCGGAGAAGACGCGGCCGGCGGGCTGGTCCGCGAGCGCCTCCTTCAGGAACGCGTAGCTGTCGCAGTGTGGGCAGCCGCGGCAGAGGGCCGGCGGCCGGGCCGTCATCAGCGCGGGAACGGCGGGCCCCTCGGGCCGGGCGCGGCCCAGGGCGGCGGCCACGTTTTCGGGCGAGAGCTCGCCGGTGCGCGGCAGCGAGCCGTCCAGCCGGCCGCGGATGCGCATGGCGGGTTTCGGGAACAGGCCGACGAGCTGCTCCTCGATGAAGGGGGCCCCGTCCTCGAGCACCAGCAGCGCGTCGCAGGCCTCCTGCAGCGCGCCGATGCGGGCCGGCAGAAGGGGATACTGGCTGATCTTCAGGACGGGATGGGGGCAGCCGTCGGGGTAGCACTCGTTCAGGTAGTTGAAGGCGATGCCGGCCGCGATGATGCCCAGGCGGCGGTCCGGCCCCGGGATGAAGCGGTTCCAGGGAAAGGCGTCGGCCTGGCGGGTGATGTCGGGCAGCCGGGCCATCAGCGACGCCCAGTTGGCGCGCGCGTGGCCGGGAAGCAGGACCCACTGGCGGGCGTTGGACGAGACGTTGAGCGGGTTTTCGGGGCGGGGCGCGGCGGGGATCACGTCCGCCCGGGAATGGGCGAGGCGGGTGGTGATGCGCAGGAGCACGGGCAGGCGGATCCGCTCGGAGAAGTCGAACGCCTCCCGGATCATCGCGTAGGCTTCCTGCTGGGTCGCCGGCTCGAACACGGGGACGGCCGCGAATTTGCCGTAGACGCGGGAGTCCTGCTCGTTCTGGCTCGAGTGCATGGAGGGGTCGTCGGCCGCCACGACCACCAGGCCGCCGTTGACGCCGGTCACGGCCGCGTTCATGAACGCGTCCGCCGCCACGTTGAGGCCCACGTGCTTCATGCAGCACAGGGCGCGCTTGCCGGCATAGGACATGCCGAGCGCCTCCTCCAGGGACGTCTTCTCGTTGGCGCTCCAGAGGCGGTGGACGCCGCGGGCGGCAGCCTCAGGCGCCTGCTGGACGTATTCCATGATTTCGGTGGAAGGCGTGCCGGGATAGGCGTAGACGCCGCTGATGCCGGCATCGAGCGCGCCCTGCGCCAGGGCTTCGTCACCCAGGAAAAGCGTTCGGTTGGTGGCCATGTCGGGTTGGGTTCCTATTCGGTTAAAATAATTTTGTAGCCTATCAGGTGCAGGAGCGGAATTCAAGTTCGGAGAACGGCCCCGGCAAGGAGCGCACGGGTCAGGAGACCCGTGCCACTGGTGGGATGGAACTTGGCTTTCCCGCGCAAGGAAGTGGCACGGGTCTCCTGACCCGTGCGATAGGTGTCTTGCCGCGCGTGCCGGCCGACCCGTCAAGATTTTCCGCCCGGCTATTCGCTCAGGAAGGCGGTGTTGGTGCTGGCGGGGGCGGAGATGGTGTAGCCGTCCTGCCGGGTCTCGAAGGAGGAGACGTTGCCGTCCTGGACGGTGACCGACGAATGGTCGTCTTGGTACTGCATTTCGCAGCCGCCCGTTGCGAGGGCGGCCGCGAGCAGGAGACATGATAAGGAAAAGGGTTTCGGCATAGTGATTGGAATATGTTGAAGAAAGATGGCGCGGCGGGCAAGGCTTATTTCAGGCCGGATTTCGGGAGGCCGGATTCCGGTTGGACGGACGACGGGGATGCGGTATGATGAAAGACTGGAATCGAAACACGGGCCGGAGGAGGGCGTATGCGGGACTGCTATTGGATTCGAAACACGGTGGAGACGATTCTCGACCTGCGGGCCGCCAGCGAGGGCGTGGCGCTGCTGCCGCTGGCCAGCATCGAGAGCCACGGCCCCCACCTGCCGCTGGGCTGCGACCCGATCAAGACCGACAACCTGGTCCGCCACATCGTGGAGCGGGAAACGGTGGCCGTGCTCCCCACGCTGCTCTACTCCTACGTGGCCGAGGCCCGCTGCCTGCCCGGCGCCGTCCATATCCGCTCCGACATCCTCATGGACTACGTGGAGCAGATTTGCGACGAGGTGCACCGGAACGGCTTCACGAAGATCGTGTTCCTGCACGGCCACGGCGGCAACACCGCGCTGAACACGATGTTCTGCAACCGCATGCTGGAGCGGGAAAAGCCCTACGCGGTCTACAGCCTGTCCGCCCAGGCCGGGCGCTGGGACGAGATGCAGAAGACGAAGGAGACCGCCGACTGGGGCCACGCCTGCGAGTGGGAAACCAGCATGGCGATGGTCGCCTGCCCCGAGCTGGTGCACCTCGACGCGCTGAAGGGGCGGACGTTTCCCGCGGCGCCGGGGCCCGATACGGGAAGCGCGCTGACCCAGGTGGACTGGATCGCCCGCCATCCCGACATGGCGGTGGGCGAGCCGCAAGCCGCCACCCGCGAAAAAGGGGAACGCTGGCTCGCGATGGCGGTGGAGGGCGTGGTGGACCATCTGCGGAAGATCAAGGCGGATACCCGCACCCTCGAGGCCATCCGCGATTACCAGAGGCGCGCCCATTCGATTTGAGGGGGCGGGGGGCACAGCGCGCCTGGCGTCGCCCCTGTCTGTGGGAGCGCGGCACCGTCCGCGCGATCATGCGCCAGTCTTGCGCATGATCGCGCGGACGGTGCCGCGCTCCCACAGACAGGGGCTGAACGGTGGAGATCCAAAGACGGTTTATCTTTCCACCACCGGCGTCAGGGTCAGGGCGGGCGGCTCATAGGGGGTCAGGGCGGCCGTCACGCGGGTCAGCGTGGCCTCGGGCGCGGCCTTCACCGTCACCGGGCCGATGTCGGGAAGGGTCACCGTGACCTCCCGCGCCTCGCCCTCCGCCGCCCAGGCCGCCACCAGCCACTCGGCCTTGCCGCGCAGGCGGCGGACCAGCACGCGGGCACCCGGCGAGCCGCTGGGAAACTCATACGCCGGCAGCCCCGCCGCCGCGGCCAGCCGGTTTGTCCCGGGGCCCGGCAGCAGGTCGCCCTGTCGCAGGAACTCCTCCAGGTGCGAAAAGGTGGCGTGCACGCGGCCCAGCGCCATCATCTGGAACAGCCACTGGGGCGGCTCCTCGCCCACGTCCTTGCCGTCCAGCCCGTCCGGGTGCGAGAAATAGCCGGCCACGTTGCCGACCGCGCCCGCCATGTAGACGCACGTCAGGAAGCCCGTGTAGCGGGCCCGGTCAGAGAACTTGTTCGTGATCCACCCGCCGCAGACCCAGTTGTAGGACAGCGGATGCTGGTAGTGCCCGATGGCCTGCGCCACCGAGCAGAGGAAGTTGGATAGCAGGTCCTGCTCGCCCGCCCAGCCCGAGTTGAACTGTTTGTAATACAGGCTCTGCGTGGGCAGGTCCGTCAGGCTGCGCGTGTATTTGTAATCCCAGCTCCAATTCCACGTCCCCCACGTCGGCTCCCCGGCGAAGTGATACCACAGGTACAGGGTGCGGTCCGGCACGGTCTTGCGAACGGCATCGGCCACCGGCTGCTCCTGGCGAACTTTGGCCTCGGAAATGTAGTCGTACCAGGAGCGGTCGCCTTTGGCCGCCAGCACGGCCGGGTCCTGCGCCCAGAAGGCGCCGCCGTGGCCGTAGATGGACAGCCCGTATTCCCCGCCGTTCAGGACCATGGCAATGGGCGTTTTCTTCCGCAGCGCCGCGAGCGGGGCGGCCGTGCCTTCCGCCGTCTTCAGGAAAATCGAGGCGGGGGCTTCGGGGCTGATCGTGCGCCACGTGCGGGTGGTGCTGGCCAGCGTGTCCACGATGGCGCGGCCGTCCTTGTCGCAGGCGTAGAGGCGCTTGAGCTCGTCGGCGGTGAGGCCGCTCTTGATCAGGTTGGGCAGGGGCCGGTGCGTCAGGACGGCCAGCGGGTATTTTTTGGGATCCGAGGCCGACAGGGCCACCAGGCGGGCGTTGTCGCTGTTCGTGTGGATGTCCAGGTCGGCCACGGCCTCGGGGGTCAGGTAGCCGCCGAATTCCAGCGCGTAGCCCCAGTTCGTGCAGAGCTCGAGCCGCACGGCGTAGGGCATCGACCAGCCCCAGCGCGTGAGCGGCGGCAGCGTGTGGCCCGGCTTGAACTGCGGCTTGGGCGCGGCCTGCAGGTGTTCCAGCGCGGTCCTGGCGGGGGCCGCGGAGAGGCAGGAGAGGAGG
>CAYZVY010000058.1:16483-20161 GCA_964481675.1 uncultured Verrucomicrobiota bacterium | reverse complement strand
GAGGCCAGCTCGCCGCGTCGCGCGGCGCCATCATCGCCAAATCGTCGCGCCATATCGTGCGGATCGAAACGCCGCATCCGACTAGCCGTCGCTCGCCCTGGCCGAAGCGGCCGGGGCGGCTCGCGATGGTGCCCATAAAACGCCCGCTGCTAAAGGGGATGCTTTTATGTGGGCGGTTCTTCGGGAACCAAAATCGCGCGCCGCCCGAGCGTGCCCGGAGGGCCGCGGGCGCGCGAGGACAAGTCGGTTGCGGCGTTTCGATCAGCGGAAAGGCACGAGGCGATTTTGAGGCGCAGCCGCCGGGTGGCGATGGGACGTGGGCTCGTGCCCCGTCCCATCCAGCCAGCTGGCGGATCCGCCCAAAAGCGCCCGTGGCTTAACGCCGAAACGCCGCAACCCCGCTGGTCTGTCCTTCCGTCCTTTCAGCGACCGCAAAGGCTTTTACATTCGCTATTCACCTGAGGACGGGGCTGTGGTAGGATTCGCCGCATGCGCCACAGCCTCCAGATCTGCCGGGCGCTGGCCATGCAGACCGCCGTGGAGATTCTGCGCCAGCCGCTGCCGGTGTTGCTGACCACCCTGGCCTCCGGCCTGGCCGCCCTGTTCCCCCTCGTGCTCTCCTTCCAGTTCGGGGAGGAAGGCCGCCTCGTGCGCGACGCCATCCTGGCCCTCCACTTCACCCTCGGCGTCTACCTCGCCGCCGTGGCCGCCTCCGCCACCCTTGGCCGCGAGTGGGAGTCCGGCACCGGCGCCCTCGTCCTGAGCAAGGCCGTCAGCCGCGAGCTCTTCTACCTCTCCAAGTTCCTCGGCCTCGTCCTGGTGCTGGCCGTCTTCACCTTCTGCCTGGGCGCCGCCGCCGTGCTCAGCACCCGCGTGGGCGTCGCCAACTACATGATCGACTCCCGCGCCGGCGGCATCATCGGCGCCGCCATCCTCGCCGCCGTGCTCCTGGCGGGCCTGCTGAACTACTGGAAAGGCCGCCCGTTCCCCTCCGCCATGCAGGGCCTGCTCCTGGTCGCCCTGCCGGCCGCCGCCGCCCTGCTCGCGCTCCTGCCCGCGCCCGACGACGCGCTGCCCCTCGGCGCCACGCTCCTCCGCCTCGCGCCTCCGCTGCTCCTGGTCTTCCTGGCCCTCGTCATGATGGCCGCCCTGACCCTCGCGCTCGCCGCCCGCCTGCCCGCCGTTCCCGTCCTCGCCGCCGCCGGCGCGGTGTTCCTCCTCGGCCTTGTCAACGCCCCGCTGCTCGGGGCCGCCGCCGCCGCGGGCCGCCCCTGGGCCGTCGCCGCCTCCGCCCTCCTGCCCGACTGGCAGCACTTCTGGCTCGTCGACGCCCTGTCGAACGGCGGCCGCATCCCCTTTGCCTACGTCGGCTGGGCCGCGCTCTACGCCGGCGCCTGGACGGCCGGCCTCCTCTGCGCCGGCGTGGCCGTGTTCCGGAACCGGGAGGTGACCGCGTGACCCCGATCATTCAAGCCGAAGGCCTGGAGAAGACCTTCCGCGATTTCTGGCGCCGCCCCCGCGTGCGCGCCGTCAAGGGCCTGACCTTCGACGTGCGGCCCGGCGAGATCTTCGGCCTGCTGGGCCCCAACGGCTCCGGCAAGAGCACCACCCTGAAGATGCTCCTCGGCCTGCTCCATCCCACCGCCGGCCGCCTCACCGTCCTGGGCGCCGCCCCCCGGGACGTGGGGGTCAAAAGCCGCATCGGCTACATGCCCGAGGAGTCGTCCCTGTACCCCTTTCTGACAGCCGCCGAAACGCTCGACTTCTTCGCCCGCCTCTTCCCCCTGACGGACGCGGAGCGCCGGCGGCGGCGCGACGAGCTGCTCGAGATGGTGGGGCTGACCCACGCCCGCGACCGCCTGGTGGGCGAATTCTCCAAGGGCATGGCCCGCCGCATCTGCCTGGCCCAGGCCCTGATCAACGACCCCGACCTCATTCTCCTCGACGAGCCCACCTCCGGGCTCGATCCCGTCGGCTGCCGCCAGGTGAAGGACTGCATGCTCGCCCTGGCGGCCCGCGGCAAGACGATCGTGCTCTCCTCCCACCTGCTGGGCGACGTGGAGGACGTCTGCGCCCGCATCGCCATCCTCTACAACGGCGTCCTCGCCGCCCTGGGCGGGGTGGGGGAGCTGCTCGAGGAGTCGGACCAGATGCGGATCTACCTGCCGGCGATGCCGGCCGCCGCACGCGAGCCGCTGCTTGCCTGGCTGACCGCGCAGACCGGCTCCGAGCCGCGCTGGGACCACCCCCGCCGGAACCTGGAGGGCTTCTTCCTGGAGGCGGTGCGCCAGGCCCGGGACCGGACGCCCGACCGCACGGGCGCGCAGGTGGCCGAGGACATCCGGCTGGCCCCCTTTCTCAGCCCGCCCCCCCGGAAGGACGGCTGAGGCGCATGCGCACGCTCGGCGCCATCTTCCGGCTCACGCTGCGCAGCCTGTTGCGCTCCCGCTTCCTGCTCAGCATGCTCGTCCTGGTCCTGGGGGTCGTGGCGCTGCTGCCCCTCGCCGTCCAGGACGACGGCACGGTCGTCAGCCGCGTCCAGGTCCTGCTGCGCTACACCCTGGCCGCCGTCACCTTCCTCCTGTCCGTCGGCACGCTCGGCGTGGCGCCGGGGCTCGTGGCCGGCGAGCTGGAGTCCCGCCGCCTGCAGCAGGTGCTGGTGAAGCCCGCGCGCTTCAGCCAGGTGTGGCTGGGCAAATGGCTGGCCCTGGTGGTCCTCAACGCGCTCATGCTGGGGCTGGCCCTGCTGCTGGCCCAGGCGCTCCTGCGCTGGAACCTGCGCGCCGCGCGCGTGACCCCCGCCCAGGCGGCGGAGCTGGACCGGACCCTGCTGGCCCCCCGCGTGAACCTGACGCCCGACCCCGAGACCGCCAGCCGGGCCGTCCGCGCCGGCGCCACCTGCCGCTGGCGGTTTTCCGGTGTACCTGAATTAGATACAACCCGGCCGCTCACCCTGCGGGTGCAGGTCATGACGCCGCGTTACGAGGAGTCCCGCAAGCTGGCGGGCGACTGGACCCTGGGCGCGCCGGGCGCCGAGCCGTTTTTCAGGGGCCCGGCCCGGGTGAAGGGGCTGGTCGCCCAGGACATCGTCGTGCCCCCGCCGCCGGCGGGCATGCCCCCCGTTCTTGAGGCGACGTTTGTGAACCGCGAGGCGGAGGCCGTGCTGTTCCACCCCGAGCAGGGGATCCGCCTGCTGGCCCCCTCCGGCGGGTATGGCGCGAACCTCGCCCGGGCCTATGCCCTGATCCTCTTCAAGCTCGCCCTCCTGGCCGCCATCGGCCTCGCCATGGGGTCTCTTTTTTCAACGCCCGTCGCCGTGCTGACCGCCTTCTTTGCGCTGGCGTTGTTCGCTTTCAGCGGCTACATTGGATGGGTTGCCAAGGCCGGCGTTTTTTACGTCCCGCATGAGCATGCGCAGGGCGCGGACGCCGGCCATGAGGATGGCGAAACGGAGCCCGGCTGGCTGGTGCGGCACCTGGAGCCGGCTCTCAAGGCGGCCTACCGGGCCGGCGACAAGGTGCTGTCGCCCGTCCGCCGGCTGGACCCGATGGAACGCGTGGCCGGCGGGGAGCGGATCGCCCTCGCCGAGGTCGGCCGCGGCTTCGTCGTGCTGGTCCTGCTCGGCAGCGGATTCATGGCCGCCCTGGCGATCGGGATTTTCAGGAGGCGCGAGGTGGG
>CAYZVY010000058.1:6990-16383 GCA_964481675.1 uncultured Verrucomicrobiota bacterium | reverse complement strand
GCAGCGGATTCATGGCCGCCCTGGCGATCGGGATTTTCAGGAGGCGCGAGGTGGGTTAGAAGAGTAGTAATCAGTGATCAGTAATCAGTTATCAGTAGCAGAGAGGGGTTTAGGGGTTAAGGGGTTAAGGAAGAATCACCGATCACTGGTCACTGATCACTGATTACTGGTCACTGATTACTGGTCACTGATTACTGATTACTGGTCACCGATCACGGGCCTCTGTCTTTACAAGGGATCTTCTGATGAATCTGCTGGGGATCGACATCGGCGGGACGAAAACCGCGGTCAGCCTGGGCGATGAAAGCGGCGCCATCCTCCAGTCCAGGCGCATGCCCTCCATTCCCGAGCCCGGCCTGTATGCCGCCCGGCTGCTCGAGCTCTGCCGCGCCGTCGTGGCGGAGGCCGGCCTGACCCTGAAGGACGTCGCCGCCGCCGGCATTTCCGCGCCCGGCCCGCTCTCCGTCTCGCGCGGCCTTCTCCTGGCCCCCACGAACAATCCCACCTTCGTCGATATGCCCATCGTCCGGATGGTCAGCGACGGCCTCGGCCTGCCGGCCTATTTCAACAACGACGCCAACGCGGCCGTCCTGGCCGAGTGGCTCTTCGGCGAATACCGCGGCACGCCGAACCTGATCTACCTCACTTTCAGCACCGGCATGGGCGGCGGCATCATCGTCAACGGCCGCCTGCTCCTGGGCAACGCCGACTCCGCGGGCGAATTCGGCCACATGGTGCTCGACATCAACGGCCCCCGCGACGACGAGGGCTTCCCCGGCACCTGGGAGGCCTACGTGGGTGGCCGCGCCGTGGCCGAGCGGGTCAAGGCCCGCATCCGCGCGGGCAACCTCCAGACCGCCATCCTGCGGAAGGCCGGCGGCTCGGTCGACGCCATCACCATGCGGGCCATCACCGACGCCTGCCGGGAGGGCGACCCCCTGGCCCGCGAGGTTTGGGACGAGGTGATGGAGCGCCTGGCCCAGGGGCTCGGCGTCGTGATCATGGCGTTCAACCCCGACGTCATCATTCTCGGCACGATGGCCATCCGCGAGCGCGACCTCGTGATGCCCGAGATCGAAAAGCGGCTGCCCCGGTACGGCTGGAAGGCCAGCATCGACGGCTGCCGCATCACCCCCAGTTCGCTGGGCGACCGCCTCGGCGATCTGGCCGGCCTGGCCGTGGCCGTCTGCGGCATGCGGGGGGTGTGACGCCATGCTGACATTCCTCATGCCGGCCGCGCTGGCCGGACTCGGGCTTCTGGCCGTGCCCGTGGTCATCCACCTGCTGCGGCCCCGGAAGGTGCGCGTGATCCCGTTCAGCAGCCTCCGCTGGCTGCGCGCCAGCCAGCACCGGCTGACCAGGCGGATCCAGTGGCATCAGTTCCTGCTCTTCCTCCTGCGCGCCGGATTCCTCGCCGCCCTGGCCCTCGCCATGGCCAAGCCCGTCGTCTCCCTCCTGAGCCAGTCCGGCCCGGCGGACCGCGCCCTCATCGTGGAGGCGGGGCCCGCCATGGATTACAGGGCGGCCGACCGCGCCCGCCCCGCCGACCTGATCCGCCCCGCCGCCCAGGCCCTGCTGCTGCAATCCTCCGCCGGCGGCCGGACCGTCCTGCTGGCGGCTGGCGGCGAGACGGAGCTGCCGCCCGCCGTCTCCGCCGACTCCGCGCCCCTGGCCGACTCCCTCCGCCTCCTGCGCCCCGCCGCCGTGGATGCCCGCGTCACCGATCCCCTGCCGTTCGCCACGGCCCTGCTGGGCGCCCGCCGCCCCGGGGCCCCCCTGGACCTTTACTTCTTCACCGCCAACCTCGGCGCGGGCTGGTCCCGCGGCGAGATCGTCCGCTTCCTGGAGGACGCCGCCCCGCCCGTGCGGGTCCACGTGGTGGACGCCGGCCCCGAGCGCCCCCAGAACGCCTGGATCCGCTCCGCCCGCCTGGTTGCCACCGAACGCCCGCTCCGCCGCGCCGTCGTCGTGTCCGTCGCCTCCGCCGGCGATGCGGTCAAGGACCGCACCCTGCGCCTGGCCGGCGTGCCGGGGCTGACCGACCTGGCCCGCCCCGTGGCGCTGGCGGCGGGCCGCCCGCAGGAGGTGGAGTTCGAACTGCCCGCCGGCCTGGACCTGGCCGGCAAGACCGCGGTGCTCACGCTCGACCCGTCGGACGAGCTGCCGTCGGACGACCGCTGGTGGCTGCCCCTCGATCCGCGGGCCGCCCTGTCGGTCCTCGTCCTGGAGCCCGACTCCACGACGGTGGCCGAACTGCAATCCGGGTTCCACCTGCGCAAGGCGCTGGAGGCGCTGTCGGACGACAAGGCCGGCCTGCTGCGCGTGACGCGGCGGTCCGACCTGTCCGCCGCCCCCGCCGACGTGGCCGCCGCCGATGTCGTGTTCATGGCCGACCTGCCGCGGCTGCGCGACGAGACGCTGGCGGCCCTTCAAAAACGGGTACAGGAGGGCGGCGGCCTGGCCGTCTTCCTGGGCCCCTCCATCGACCTGGCCTTTTACCGCACCCGCCTGTTCGATCCGCTGCGCCCCTCCGGGAGCCTGCTGCCGGCTCCGCCCGGCGAGCCGGTCAACCTGCGGGGCGCCGGCAAGCTGGCGCGCCTGGCCGCCCTGCAGTGGGCCCACCCGCTGCTGGCCGGGCTGTTCGACCCGACCTATGGCGACCTGATGCAGGCCGCCGCCGGGATCGGGTATGCCCTGCCGCTGCCGCCGGCGTCCCCGGACACGGTGCTGGCGGCCTGGGAGGGGATCGGGCCCGCCGTCGTGGAGCGCCGCCTTGGCGCCGGGCGCATCCTCCTGTTCAACAGCACCGCCAATGACGCCTGGAGCGACCTGCCCCGGCGCAAGAGCTTCGTGCCCCTGGTCGATCGCACGCTGGACGAGCTGGCCGGCGGCCTGCGGCGCGGCATGGTCGAGGCCGGCCGCCCGCTGTCGCTGATCCTGCCCGCGCCCGACGCCGGCACGGCGGTCACGGTCACCGGCCCCCGCGGGGCCTGTTCCGTCACCCTCCGCTCCGCCGCCGGCCGCGTGGTGGCGGAGACGGACCAGACCCGGGAGCCGGGCCTCTACACGTTCCACTATCGCGCGGGCGGCGCGGACGTCCGCGTCCCGCTGGTCGTCCAGGCCAGCCGCCGGGCCAGCGCCCTGCAGCGGATGGACCCCGAGGTGCTGCGCGCCTGGTGGCAGCCCGCGTCCTGCGAGATCATCAAGCCGGGCGAGCTGCTGCGCCGCCTGGAGGGGGGCGGGGGGCAGGTCGGCCTCGACCCCTGGCTCATGCTGCTGGCCCTGCTGCTGTTCGCGGCCGAGATGGTCGTCGTGACCCGGCTTTGCCCCAGAACGGCGCCCGGCGTGGTGTCGCAGTCCGCCATCGCCGAGCGCGGCTTCTTCAAGCCGGGCGGGGAGGGCTCCCCATGACCCTCGGCTTTCATCCCGTGTGGCCCGTGGGCTGGATCCTGGCCGCCGGCGCGCTCCTGGTGGCCGCGCTGGCCTATGGCTGCCGGCTCATGGCCGAGAAGCAGGCGCCGCCGCGCTGGATCCGGCGGCTGGCCCTGCTCCGGGCCGCCGCCATCCTGCTGTTCCTGCTCGCCCTGCTGCGGCCGCAGATCGCCTCGACCGTCCGGGATCTCGAAAAGCCCGGCCTGATCGTGCTGCTCGACGCCTCCGCCAGCATGGGGGCCCCTGCCGGCGCGGGGGAATCCCGCCTGGACGCCGGCGTGGCGTTCCTGAAGACGCCCGCCTTCCGGGACGCCGTGCTGGATCGTTACGACGTGTCGGCCTTTTCCTTCGACCGCTCGGCCGTGTTCCTGGAAAAGGGAATCGACGGCGTGCCCGCGCCCGCGGGCGCGGACACGCGGCTGGAGGAAAGCCTGGGCGCGGCCTGGGGGCTTTACGCGCAGCGCCATCCGGCCCAGGCGGGAAAGGCCGCCGCGCCGCCGCGCCTGCTGCTGGTGTCGGACGGGATCGACCGCGGCCGGGGCCGCGTGGCGGAGTGGGCGCAGCGGCTGGGGCTGCCCGTCGACGTGGTGGACTGGCCGGCGGAGCCGGTTTCGACGAACGCGGGCCGTGCGGTCGTGGCCGCGCTGCAGAGCCCCGGCCGCCTCCTGCTGGGCTCGCAGGCCCGCCTCTTTGCCGCCGTGCGGTGCGACGGTTCGGCTGCCCGGTCCGTGCGCGTGACGGTGGAGGAGGCCGGCCAGGTCCTGGCCTCCGCCGATGCGGTGTTCGAGGCGGGCCAGCGGGAGCGGCAGGTGGCGCTGGCCTTCACTCCCGTCCAGGCGGGCGTGCACACGTACGCCGTGCGCGCCGAGGCGGCCGGCGCGGAGCCGGCGGCGGGCGCGCCCCGCGAGGTCAGCGTGCGCGTGGAGAGCGGTCGGCTGGAGGTTCTGATGCTCGAGCCGACCTGGCGCTGGGATTTCAAATACCTGCGCCGCGTCTTCGAGGACGACCCCCATTTCGCCCTGTCGGCCTTTCTCTCCCGCGGGCCCGGCGTGGTGATGCAGGTGGGCGAGCCCGACCGGCGCGTGGCGCTGGGCGGCTACCCGCAGTCGCGCGCCGAGCTGGGGGCGTTTGACGTGATCATCCTGGGCAACGTGTCCCCCGCCTCCTGGCCGCGCGCCATGCCCGACGCCATCCGCCGCCTCGTGGTGGAGGAGGGGAAGTCCCTGATCGTGATCGCCGGGCCGGACGTCGGCCGCCTGGGGCTGAACCCCGACCTGGCCGCCATTCTCCCGGTTGAGCTGGGGCCCCAGTCCGGCCTTCCCGTGCCCGGCCCCGCCCCGGTCCGCGTCAGCCTCGAGGGGCTTGCCTCGCCCCTGTTCCACAGCCCGGGCGGGGAGTCCTGGATCGCGCACTGGCCCGACCTGCCGCCCATGGACCGCCTCTATCCGCCGCTGCGCAAGAAGCCGGCCGCCACCGTGCTGCTGGAGTCGGCCGCGCAGGCCAACGAATACGGGCCGCTCATCGTGGCGGCCGAACATACCGCCGGCCGGGGCCGCGTGCTGTTTATCGGAACGGACACGCTGTGGAAGTGGCAGATGCTGCCGGCGCCCGACGCGGCGGGCCAGACCCCTTACGCCCTCTTCTGGCAGCAGGCGTTTCGCGCGCTCCAGCCGCTGCGCCTGTCCGGCGGGACCGCGGGCCTGTGGGTGCGCCCGGAGCGGACCCGCTACGCGCAGGGGGAGGCGATGCGGCTCGGGGCCGAGGCCGTGACGGCCCGCCCCCTGGAGCAGCCGGTCCTGGACGGCACGGTGACGCTTCCGGACGGCCAGACGCTGCCGGTCGGCTTTGTTCCCGAATCCGAGGGCTCCGGCCGCTATGCCGCGGAGCTGGAGGCGGCGCAGCCCGGCGCCTACCAGGTCCGGGCCACCCTGATGGACGGCGGCCGGCTGCTGGCCGAGGCGGTGTCGCAGTGGGACGTGGAGGCCCGGCCGGACGAGCGGGCCGCCGGCCCCGTCAACCGCGCGGGGCTGGAGGCGCTGGCTGCGGCCACGGGCGGCCGCGTGATCCGGCCGGCGGACCGCTCCACCTGGCCGGTTCCGGATCCGGCCTCCTCCCGGACCGTGCCGCGGGAACGCCGCGTCGACCTCTGGAGCCGCTTCTGGCTGCTGGCCGGCCTGGCCGCGGTGCTGGGGCTGGACTGGCTGATCCGCCTGATGCGGGGACTGGTCAGATGAGCGACTCACTAAACAATACAAAATCGGAACAGGACGAGGCGGGCCTGGGCATCCGCGAGTGGCGCGGGCGGGTTCGCCGCGACAACCGGCGTTGGCGCCGCCTGGTGGTGCTGGAGGCACTGGGGCTGGCCGTGGCCGCGCCCCTGGCCTACCTCTGGTTCGTGCTGCTGGCCGACAGCTTTCTCCACCTTCCCACGGCGGGCCGGCTGCTGGCCAGCCTGCTGTTCCTCGCCGCCATCGGCTGGCAGGCGGTGCGGCTGGGGGCGGCCTGGCGGAAGGCGCGGTTCACCGACGACGAAGTGGCGCTCGCCATGGAGCGGCGCACGCCCGGCGGCATCGAGAACCGGCTGATCAACACCCTGCAGCTGTCGCGCCGGGCGGATGGCGACTCCGCGGTCCTGAACCGGGCCGTGCTGGAGAACATCGAGCGCCTGCGCCGGATCCACGTGGAGCAGGCCGCCCAGGCGCGGCCCGCCCTGGCGCGGATCGGGCTGGCTGCCGTGTTCATCCTGGCCGGGCTCGTGTTCCACCTGGTCCAGCCGGAGCGGTTCGGCAACGCGGCCGTCCGGATCTTCAACCCCTTCTCCAAGGTGGCCCCGCTGTACAGGACGCTGCTGGACGTCTCGCCCGGAGACGTGGAGGCGCAGCCCGGCAGCGACGTGACGATCCAGGTGACGATCCGCGGCCGGGCGCCGGCCTCCCTGGCCGTGATCCGCAACGCGGGCGGCGACCGCAGCACGGTGGAAGTGCCCGTGCCGCCCGGCAGCAACCGGGTGGCCGTGGTGTTCCGGTCGGTCAGCCGCACCCTGACCTATGCCGTGCGGGGCGGCGATTTCGTCACCGACTACTACACGATCTGGGTGCCGCTGCCGGCGGAGCTCAAGCTGCTGAAGGCGGAGTATGCGTATCCGGCCTACACCCGGTTGCCGCCCCATGCGGTGGAAGGCACGGGCGGGGATCTGGAGGCGGTGGCGGGGTCGACGGTGCGGCTGACGCTGACGCTGAGCGACGTGGCCACCGCCGTCGAGCTGCGGCTGGAGCGGCCGTCGCGCGGGGCGGCGGGCGAGCCGGAAGGGCTTGCGCTGACGCGGCAGGGCGACGTCTGGACCGGAAGCCTGGCGCTGCGCGACCTGGCGGGCTACCGCCTGCGGACGCGCCAGGAGGGGCGCCCGTTCGTGGAGGGGCGCCGCTACGGCATCAAGGTGCTGGAGGATCGCGTTCCCGAGCTGCGGCTGGCGGGGCTGGACGCCGGCGCGGAAGTGGCGCCCGACGCCGTGCTGCCGCTGACCCTCGTGGCGCGGGATGATTTCGGCCTCGCGGAGGCGGGCCTCGCGTTCCGGCTCAAGCCGGCGGACCCGCGGCAGCCCGACCGGCCGTGGGAGCCGCTCCGGATGTGGACGCCGGCCGGCGAGGCCGCCGCGTTTTCCACCAGCGCCGTCCTGCCGGTGGTGCTGATGAACGCGGCCGAAGGGGAGCGGGTGGAGGTGGCCGCGCGCGGCCGGGATGCGGATCCCGCAAAGGCCGGCAGCTGGACCACGGGCGACATGATCGGGTTCCTGGTGGGCGGCTCCGGCGCGTCGCTCCAGATCCTGTACGAGGCGATCCTGAAAAGCGAAGCCGGCCTGCGCGCCCTGGCCGCGGCGCAGGAGGAGCGGATCGGGACCAGCACGGCGTGGTCGCGCCGGCTGGAGCCGGGGTCCAGCGAGCGGTGGGATGACCAGGTCAGCCTGCAGAAGCTGGCCGACGGGATGAAGGCCGAGGCGGCGGCGCAGGCGGCGCTGCGGGAGCAGGCGGCCGCCCTGGCGCGCGGGATGCCGGCGGAGGCGGGCGCGCTGCGCGTCTCCGTGGGCATGCTGGCGGACACCGAGATGGTGCGGAGCATCCGGATTTTCGAGGGCGTCTCCGCCCGGCCGCAGCCGCAGGACAAGCGGGCGGCGCTGGCGGACGCGCGGCTGACCCAGGAGCGGATGGTGCGCAGCCTCCGCGAGATCGGCGACCAGTTCGAGGCGTTCCGCCGCGACTGGGAGCTGAACCACATGCTCCCCTTCACCCGCATGCTGGCGGAGCGCCAGGGGCGGATGGCGGCGGAAGCGCGCACCTATGCCGGCCTGGGCGCGGAGGCGGCCGAGCCCCGCCTGAAGGCCGGCACGGCGCGGCGGCAGGAGCGGCTGGCGGAGCTCTCCGGCCTGGCGCAGAAGGCGTTCGCGGGGCTGGGCGGGCAGGGCGAGGCCGTGGGCCCCTACCTGGCCGCCGCCTTCGCCCAGGCCGCCACGGGGTTCGAGACCAACGGCGTCAAGCCCGCCATGGCCGCCGCCGCCGGTTTTCTAAAAGAGGGACAATGGACGGCCGCCGCGGAGCGGCAGGACGCGGCCGCCGCCGGGCTTGCCGCCATCTGCGCCGAGCTGATCCGGATGCAGACCGAGGCGGCGCGGCTGGCCCTGGAGTCGCTCCGTGAGCAGGCGGGCAAAAGCCCGGACGCCCAGAAGGCGATCGAGGCCCTGCGCGCGGGCAGCGGGGAGCGGCTGGTGGACCTGGACCCGAACCAGGTGGTGCTGGGCGAGATCCTGAAGATGCAGAAGCTGGCCGACGAACTGAAGAAGCGCTTCACGCTGAACCAGGACGACAAGCAGATGGGCGACTACACCTGGACCGAGGCCATGATGGCCGGGCTGAAGGGGAAGCCCGCCGAGAATCCCGACTTCTCCATCATGACCCTGGCCAAGCAGCCCGGGGGCCAGAAGTCGTTCCCCCAGTCGTCCGATCTGCCCGGCAACAAGAACATCGCCCAGCTGGTGGCCGACACGTATGAGGACCTGGCCGGCGACCTGCTGGAGGAGGCGGACGACCTGCGCGAGCAGTACGAGACCTACAACCTGAACGCGGGCGGCCAGGGCATCGAGCAGGGCGACGTGGGCAAGCAGGCCGGGGACCTGAACTCCGTCTCCGGCGCGGCGGCCACGGGCAACATGAAGCCGCCGACCCACGACTTCGGCGGGGCCTCCCGCATCGGCCGCCAGGGCGCCCGGTCCCACGGCATGGCGCTGGGCAGCGAATCGATCGACCGCCGCGGCCGCGACCAGGCCCAGGAGGGGCAGGACGAGGCGCCGGACCAGGCCGGCGTGCTGAAGGAGACGCCCTCGGACGATCCGCAGAAGGATTCCTCCACGGGCGTGGGCGGCAAGGAGGTTCAGTCCGCCGAAACGCCGTCCTTCAGCACCAAGGATTCCGGGGAGTGGAAGGATGAGTATGTCGACCGGCTGAAGGCGCCCCGCAACGAGGTCAAGCTGGTGGAGCACCAGGGCAAGGCCCTCAACCCCAAGGTGGGCGCGCTGCTGCGCGACCTGGAAAGCACGCAGGAGCAGACGATCGAGCGGATCAAGACGCTGAAGAAGGACCTGGACAAGCTGTACCTGCCGACCGAGCAGTTCGACGAGATCATCGACAAGCTGTCGGCCAACCTGGACCGGCTGCGCGAGGCGCCGGACGACAAGGAGGCCTTCCGGAGCCAGCTGGAAACGCTCGACAAGCTGAAGGGCGCCGTGGTGGTCTTCAACCGGCCGTCGTCCGACTTCCAGCCCAGCCTGCCGCGCGAGCAGGCGCTCAAGAGCGGCATCCTCGACGAGCCGGCCTGGCCCGCGCCCCCCGGCTACGAGGAGGCGGTGAAACGCTATTACGAATCCCTCTCGCGCCCGCAGGAGCAGCCATGAGCGGCGCCCGTTTCATCCTG
>CAYZVY010000058.1:0-6890 GCA_964481675.1 uncultured Verrucomicrobiota bacterium | reverse complement strand
ACGAATCCCTCTCGCGCCCGCAGGAGCAGCCATGAGCGGCGCCCGTTTCATCCTGCTGGCCGCCCTGGCGCTTTCCGGCCGCCTTCAGGCGCAGGAGAGCGTGCCGCTGCCGGCCTGCACCACCGGCCGCCTCGTGCAGATCGTCCTGCCCGGCGCCGCCTGCTCCGCGGTCAGCGACACGCTGAAGCTGGCCGTGTTCGGCCACCGCGGGCCGGGCGATCATCAGCTGACGCTGGTGCCGCTGGATGATTCCGGAAACGTCGGCTCCGGTCCGGCCTGGCGCCTGACGCCCGCCAAGCCGGAGGCGCTGGCTCCCTTCGCGCTGGCCACGCTGGACCTGGTGTTTCATCCCACGCTGCCGCTGCTCTACGTCTGGCGCGATGTGGCCTATCCCTTTTCGGCCAAGCCGCCCGCCCGGCAAACCGTGTTTGCCGAGTTCAACCATTTGACGATCTATGCGGTCGGCAACCGGATGCTGACGCCGGTCGGCTCCTTTGCCCGCGGCTCCGATTACACGTGCGGGAACGAGTTCGGACGGATGGCCCTGGATCCCGGCGGTCGCCGCCTGTTCCTGCCGAACCTCTGCCGCGGGAAGGAGGCGAACGGAATCGGCTATCTGCCCATCGCGTCAAACGGCCTGCCGTTGGTCGAAGAGAACGGCGAGGCGAGGCTGGTCCGCGTGGTGCTGCCCGAAGCGGGCGAGGAATCCACCGGCAAGGGCCTGGCCTGCTTCAACGAGCAGGTCGCCTGCGTGGGGGTGCCGAACGGCGTGCTGGTGTGGGACACGGGCAACCGGCTGGGCGCCGTCAGCGTGGTGCGCCTGTTCAACTGGCCGCCGGGGTCGGTGTTCCTGGGCGCGCATCCGGCTGTTCCCGCTTTCTATATGGCCCTCCGGAGCACCATCGGCATGGTGGCGGCGGCGGACGGCTATCCCACGCTGCTGCCCCGGACGCTCGACGTGCCCGGCGGGGCCTTCACCGCCGCCCCCGTGGTGCTGCCGGCCGCACCGGCGGTCGTGGCCTTCGCCAGCGCGAACGCCGTGTACCTGAGGGGCATCGATCCCGCGACCGGCGCCTTCACCGGGAATGACAGCGTGACGGCGGTGACCAATCCGACGGTGCGGACCCTGTCGACCTCGGCGCGCTGGAACCGCCTCTATGTTCCCGTGGAGGCGTTGCCATGAAAAGAGTCTGGCTGCTTCTGGTGCTGGCCTCCGCTCTCGCCGCCTCCGCCCGGACCGTCATCCTGGAGGGCGCGGCCATCGATCGCGCCGCCGCGATTCACGAGGACGCGCCCCGCCTGGGCTGGGCCGGGCAGGTTTCCCGCCCCGGCTGCTTCGACTCCGGCAACATCATGGTCACGCCCCGTTCCTCTTTTCTCATCCGCTTCGACCAGTCGCCGATTCCCAAAGGGCAGCGGATCACCCGGGCCGAGCTGATCGTTCCCGTCCTGTACGGCTACGGGGCGGATCTTCGTTTTTATATGTGGCGGGTGACGGGCGAGTGGGGCCCCGGCGTCAGCTGGCAGTACCGCACCGTGCGGCCGCGGACCAACGAGTGGGCCAGGGCCGGCGTCCGGGGGGCCGGGGCCGACCGCGCCATCCGCCCGGCGGCGGTGGTGGCGCTGCCCCGCATTCCGATCGACTGCCCCGTCAACGTGACCGAGGACGTGGCGCTGTGGCAGGCGGGCGCGGCGCCGTCCTGGGGCTGGCTGGTCACGGTCGAGGATCCGGACGCGGGGGTGATGCTGGCGTCGCCCCTCTGGCAGGGCATCACGCAATGGAAGCTGAAAATCACGTATGAACCCGAGTAGGTCCATTTTGGCGGCGCTGGCGCTGGCGGCGTCCGGCTTCCTGGCCGGGGCGGAGCCGCGGCCGTGGATGCTGCGCGACAACACGACGGCCTGGGGCGACTACCGCGGGCAGGCCGACGGGCAGGTGATCGTGCTCGAGGAGAGCGGCAAGGAGCGCCGGCTCCCGTTCGAGGTGCTCCAGCAGGCGGATCAGCGCTATGTGGTGGACCGGGAGGCGGCCGCGGCGCTGCCGTCCAACGCCCCGCCCTGGGCGGCGGGCTACTCGATCCGCTATCTGCTCCGGCTGGCCGGCGATCCGCTGACCACGACGGCCCGCACCGTGACGGTCCGCCTGCCCACCGGCGGCTGGCTGAAGCCCGACGCGTCCGACCTGCTTGTGCAGACCGCGTCCGGGGCGGCGCTGCCCGCCCTGGTGCTCTCCCACGACCCGCGCGGCTACACGGCGATCCAGTTCGTGCGCCGCGGGGCGGACCGCTGGTACTGGGTGTCGGCGGTGAATCCCAATCCGCGGCCGCAGCTGGATGCGGCCTTGAAGGCGGCGCTGGCGGCGGCCGAGAAGGCGCGCGACCAGGCCATGCTCGACAAGATGAAAACGCAGAAGCTCTCGGCCGATGCCGCGGAGAAGGCGCGCGACGTGCGCGACCGGCTGGCGCGGGAACGGGGCACGGCGGCGGGCGCGGCCAAGGAGGCGGCGGCGTGGGAGGCGCTGCTCCCCGAGCGGCAGGCGGCCATCGACCGCGCGGTTGCGGCCGAGCCGGCGGCCACCCAGCTGGTGGCGCAGGCGGAGGCGGCGCTGGTTGCCGCGCAGGCGGCCGCCACCGGCAAGCAGGCGGCGGTGGAGGCGGCGCTGGCTGCCGCGCAGGCGGCGAAAAAAGTTTCCGAGGAGGCCGCCGCGACGGCGGCCAAACTGACCGACGCCGCCAAGGTGGCGATGGATGCCGGCCAGAGCATGCAGAAGGCGGGCGAGGCCGAGGCGGCCAAGCTGGCGGCCAGCCAGGCGCAGGACCAGGCGGTCAAGGCGATTGACGCCGCCGAGCAGGCCGCGTTGCCGGTCCGGCTGGCCCTGGCCCAGGCGCAGACCACGCTGGAGGCGGCCCGGAAAACGCTGGCCGACAGCAAGGCGGCCCAGGCGGCCGGCCGCGCGGCCCTGGCCCAGGCGCAGCAGGCGCTGGCGGGGGCGCGCGACTTGAAGGCCCGGTCCGACGCGGAGGCGGGGCGGCTGGAGCCCGAGCTGGGGCCCCTGGAGCAGGCGGCGGAAGCGGCCCGCATCGCGTCGGCCGCCGCGGTGGAGAAGGCCGCCGCCCTGGCGCAGGCCCACCTCAGGCTGGGCGAGGAGACCGATCCCGCCGTTCACCAGGAAGGGCTGTCCGTTGAATTCCGGGAGTGGCGCGGGGAGCTGCTGGACGAGCTGAGCGACTGGGCGGCGGTGGTCAAGGGCCTCGAGAAGAGCGAGACGGTGCTCGGCAACGCCCTGGTCACCGAGGTTGTCCAGAACGGCAATCCCTTCCGGCCCGACGAGCCGCGCGACTTTGCCGCTTCCTACCGCGGCACGCTGCAGGTCACGAACCCGGGCGTGTACCGCTTTTTTGTCAACGGCGACGACGCGTCCTTCCTGTTCATCAACGGCTTCAAGGTCTATTCCCGGGTCGGCTCCAACGTGCCGGTGCGGGGCAAGGTGCCCCTGTACGGGGTGGGCG
The DNA here is from genome assembly GCA_964481675.1 of uncultured Verrucomicrobiota bacterium. Taxonomy (GTDB): domain Bacteria; phylum Verrucomicrobiota; class Kiritimatiellia; order CAIKKV01; family CAIKKV01; genus CAIKKV01. Next base: position 3,381 of record CAYZVY010000058.1, on the reverse strand, counting down.
CGGACATCGAGCTGGAGGCCGGCGCGCACCCGTTCGAGATTCACCAGGTGGTGGGGCATACGCCCGGCGCCCAGGGGCTGTGCGCCTTCCTCTGGCTCCCGCCGAAGGCGAAGGAGTGGCAGTTCGTGCCCACCGCGGCGTTCCGGAAAGGCGCACTGGCCGTGGTGACCGCAGTGGAGACCCGGGACGGGACGGCGGCGCCGACGGTGGAGTGGGGGATGGACGACGCGCTGAGCGCGGGCGGGTCGTCACTGTTTCTGGTGCGGCTCGAGGCGGGGGGCGCCGGGCCCCTCCAGCCCTGCTCCTGGACGCTGGGCGATGGGCAGGTTGCCGCGGGGCGCTCGCTGACGCAGGTCTTCTTCAAGGAAGGCGACGTTGAGGTGGCGGTGCAGGGGAATGCGGCCGTGCCGCCGTTCCGCCGCCGGATCCACGTGGCCACTCCGGCCGTGCCCACCAGTCCTCTGTCGCTGGGCCGGGCGGTGCTGGCGCTGGAGCGGATGGACCCGCGGCGGCTCGACCCGACGCGCCTGAACGCCGGATTCGATTTCCTGCTGCGCTGCGGGCAGACCAACCGGTGGGCGGCCCTGGACGCCTTCGCGCGGGCGCTGCTGGAGAAGTCGGGCGCCGACCCGAAGCAGACGGTGCTGGCGCTGACGGCCCGCATGGAGGCCCTGGCCAGCCTGGGGCGCGGGGCCGAGGCCCTGGCGCTGACGGACAAGGCCCTGGCGGCGGCGGGCCGGCTGCCGTCTCTGCAGGCGGACGTCCTCTTCTGCGCCGCGGAGATCAACCGCCGGCAGCTGCGCGACCTGAACCGCGCCTCGGAGCTGTATGCGAAAATCGTGGCCGACTTCCGGCGGTCCCAGCTTCCGATCGTGCGGCGGGCGGCGTCCGCCTGGGGCGACCTGTACCTGGAGCGGGAGGATCTGGCCCGGGCCGGGGAGTGCTACCGGCTGGCCGCCTCGCTGGGCGAGCCCGCGGCGGGGGTGGAGGGCGGGAGCGAGGCCTCGACGCGCGGGGCGCTGCTGCGCGTGGCGGAGCAGCAGCTCAAGGGCGGCAACATCCGCCAGACGTGGCGGCTGCTGGAGCGGATCGAGCGGGAGTTCCCCGAGCAGAAGCTCGAGGGCTTGTACCGGTTTTTGAAAGGCGAGGCGGACCGGGCGGGCGGCCGGTACGCGGAGGCGATCGGCCACTACGAGGTGCTGCTCAAGCTGCGCCAGTGGGCCGCGTTCCGGCCACAGGCCATGCTGGGGATGGCCGACTGCTATTTCCGCGCGGGCGACGCCCGCCAGGCCCTGGCCTGGTATGGCAGCCTGACGAACGCGTTTCCCGCGTTTGCGGCCGAGCGCCAGGTCGAGCCGCTCCGCCGCATGGTGGAGGAGCGGCTGGCCCGGGACGAGGCGGCCGCGAAGGCCGGACAGCCGGCGCCCGCCGGGGGCGGCGTGGTGGAATCGTTCAGCCGGTCCGTGCCGGTGCCGCCGCCGGGGCTGTTCCGGTTCCGCCCCACGCTGGGCATCGACGGGACCGACACGGCGTTCTTCGATTACGTGCCCGACAGCGCCACGCAGGGCTGGGGCGGGGCGATGAGCAACATCGTGAGCCGGGGCGTCTACTGGGGCGAGTTCTGGACCCGCAACGAGGCCACCCCGCCGGGGGCCTGGGTGAATCCGCACATCCACATGCGGCTGTATGGCGCGGACCGGGTGGCCAGCGACACGCAGACGGTGGTGCCCGAGCGCTCGTATGGCGAGTGGCGGAAGCTGGCGGGACGGCTCAAGGCGCCGCTCTCGGCGGATGCGAGCTGGCACCTGCTGTTTGTCTATATGAATGGCCTGAATGAGATCGACGGCGTGCGCATCCAGCCCGTTTCGGACGCGCAGGAGGATGCCTTGCGAACCTTTATTGAGGGGGAGGCGCCATGAAAAGGAGCCTGTTTTCGCTGGCGGTGGCGCTCCTTGGCCTGGGCTCCGCGATGGGCGCGGAGCGCCATTCCAACGGGTTGGGCGGGGGGCCGTGGACCGATCCCGGGACCTGGCACGACAAGGTTGTGCCGGGGGAGACGGACGTGGTGGTGATCGCCTCGGGCGACACCCTTCAGCTGGATGCCGAAACGGCGGCATGCGGGGGACTCCTGATCGATCCCGACGGCGTGCTGACGGCGCGGCCGGACGACCGGGCCCGGCTGTTGCGGCTGACGGGGGGCATCGAATCCTACGGGCTGATCCGCATCGACGCCACGCGGTCGCGGGGCCGGCTCACGATCCGCATCGAGACCGACGAGCTTGCGAAACGGTCCATTCAATTGTTCCGGCACGCGGGCCTGCTGGTTTACGGGGCGAAGGTGACCGAGGACGGGCAGCCCGGGGTCAGCCTGGAGATGGCGACGGCGGCGGGCGCAGCGGCGCCGGGCGTCCTTACGGCGGGCCCCGGCGTGCAGCTGGATCTGTCGGCCGTGCGGCTGGCGAACGTGGCCGTGCAGGCGACGGGGCTGGACAATACGGGCTTCAAGCCTGGCGAGCGGCTGAACATTTCGGATTGCCGCTTCGAGGGGTACGGCCGGGTTGAGCTGCGGGATTGCGATTCGGCGCTGGTGGCGGGGAACCGGTTTTCGTGGAGCGAGGCGGGCGAGGCGCCGGCGCCGGCCGTGGCGACCGCCACGTGCAAGCTGACCGACCTGCGCCTGAACGGCATCTCCGGCCGCTTTCCGGCCGGCATGGACCTGGGGGCCGAGACGGATGGCGCGGTCACCTCGAATACCGTGGAAAACGCCGCGGCCGGCTTCGCGTTCCGGTCCTGCGCGAACCTCATGCTCCGGGCGAATGCGGCGCTGGGCTGCGGCGACGGGCTGCGGATGACGTCGGGGTCCGGGGCGGTCGAGGGCTTCCGGGTCAAGGGCGCGGCCCGGGGGATCGTGCTCGTGGCCAGCAAGATGCAGCTGGCGGACGTGCGGATCGAGGAGACGCCGGAGAATGGCGTTCCGTTTGTCCTGGAGAGCAGTTCGGCCGATCTGTTGAACGTGAACGTGACCACGAACCAGATCCGGCGGAGCGGGGCGGCGCCGGCGGGCGGCGAGGCGTGGGTGACGATTCTGCACTATGTGGTCGTGAAGGCGGGCGGGAAGGCGCCGCCGGGCAGCGAGGTGGCGGTGGCGACGGCGGCGGCGTCGGGCGGCCCCCCCGGCGGGCTGGCGGACCTGAACGTGCGCAATTCGCCGGCGCGGATCCTGGCGAACGGGCTGACGCCCCTGCCGCGCACGCTGCGGCCGCTGGTGGTGCGCGGCTGGCGCATCGACGGCGCCGGGGTGTTCCGGGAGGCGCCGTTTTACGATCTGAAGGTGATGGGGCCCCCCGATCCCGGGACGGGCCAGAGGCCGGTGTTGAAGGC
>CAYZVY010000057.1:0-20405 GCA_964481675.1 uncultured Verrucomicrobiota bacterium | reverse complement strand
ATAGAACGGGCCATGTTCCTGGCCTTGAAGCCGGGGGCCGAACCCATGAAAGGGCGCCACCAGCCGCCTTGCTGATGTTTATCACATATCCCTTGCAGGCAGTCCTAATTTTGATATAGTAGCACCAATTTTGTCACTACAGACAGAAACATACGCGGGAGGGTTTCATGAGGTTGGGCATTGAAGATCCTTGGGTTTTGCTGGCCTATCTGTTGTCGATCGCCAGTTCCCTGCTGTGCGTCTTTTATGGAATCGCCAATTGGAATAAAGGCGACGAACCCGTGAAGCCCGAAGACGTGCAATGGGCCAATGAAGAGAAAACCAAAGTCGAAGACGCCATCACACCCCCCCGTTAAACAAGGACGCCACCCATGGACATGTTCACCGTTGCCGTCTTGCTCATCTACCTGCTCCTGACCGGCTATCTCGGCTACCAGGGATACCGCCAGACCAAAACCGCCACCGATTACCTGGTCGCCGGCCGCAATGCGAACCCGGTCATCATGGCGCTCTCCTATGGCGCCACCTTCATCAGCACCTCCGCCATCGTCGGCTTCGGCGGCGTGGCCGCCAACTTCGGCATGGGCCTGCTGTGGCTGACCGTGCTCAACATCTTCGTGGGCATCTTCATCGCCTTCGTGTTCCTGGGCAACCCGACCCGGCGCATGGGGCATCACCTGGACGCCCACACCTTCCCCGAGCTGATGGGCAAGCGCTACAACAGCCGCTTCATCCAGATCGCCTGCGCGCTCATCATCTTCTGCTTCATGCCGCTCTACGCCATGGCCGTCATCATCGGCGGCGCCGAATTCATCGGCCCGGTCTTCCAGATCTCCTATGACGCCTCCCTCTACGTCTTCGCCTTCCTTGTCGCCGCCTATGTCATCGCCGGCGGCCTGAAGGGCGTCATGCTGACCGACGCGCTCCAGGGCGCCATCATGCTCATCGGCATGATCATCCTCCTGTTCGCCACCTACGCCACCCTCGGCGGCGTCGTCCCCGCCCACCAGTCCCTCACCGAGCTGGCCGGCAAGGTTCCGGGAGGCATGGCCGCCATCGGCCATAAGGGCTGGACGGCGATGCCCGCCTTCGGCTGGGCTGCTCCGGGCGCCACGGGAGCCGACGCCGTCAAGTTTGACCTCTGGTGGATCATGATCTCCACCATCGTCATGGGCGTCGGCATCGGCGTGCTGGCCCAACCCCAGCTCATCGTCCGCTTCATGACGGTCAAGTCCAAGCAGTCGCTGAACCGCGGCGTGGCCGCCGGCGGCATCTTCATCCTGTTCATGACCGGCGTCGCCTTCGTCGTAGGCGCCCTCTCCAATGTCTACTTCGCCAAGAACGAAGTCATTAGCTGCAAAATCGTCAACGAAACCGTCCTGCTTGACCCGGGTCCCGACAAGGGCCTGGCCAAGCTGACGCTGGTCCCGACCGATGCAACCGAAGAGGTTGTCAAGCGGGCCAAGGGCTTCATCTCCTACCGCCTGCCGGAGGAAACCGACGCCGCGCCCCTTCACTATGTCCTCAAGACGCCCGCCACCGTCGTGGAGCGCGGCGGCGACGGAAAGGCCGACACCATCCGGCCTGGCCTGATCGCCATCGCCCGCACCATCACGGTCGGGACCACGATGAAGGGGAATTCGGACACCATCATCCCCAGTTACGTGAAAAGCGCCATGCCCAAGTGGTTCGGCGTGCTCTTCCTCATGACTCTGCTCTCCGCCGCCATGAGCACGCTGTCCAGCCAGTTCCACACCATGGGCACCGCCATCGGCCGAGACATCTTCGAAACCGTCGCCGGCCGCCACTCCCACCGCTCCGTGCTCATCACCCGCCTGGGCATTGTCGTGGGCATCGTCACGGCCATCACCCTCGGCAAGTTCGTCCGCGGCAATGTCGTGGCCCTGGCCACCGCCATCTTCTTCGGCCTCTGCGCCGCCGCGTTCCTGCCCGCCTTCCTGGCCGGCCTGTTCTGGAAACGCATGACCCGCGCCGCCGCCATCGCCTCCATTGTGGTCGGCTTTATCTCCAGCGCCTGCTGGTCGATGTTCGTCAACGGCAAAACCGCTGCCGCCCTGGGCCTGTGCAAGTCCCTCGTTGGACGCGACACCATCCTGACCAGCTCCTTCAGTCCCACCTGGTCGGTCGTGGATCCACTCCTGATCGCGCTGCCCCTCTCGTTCCTGACCGCCCTTGCCGTGTCCCTGCTCACCAAGCCCATGAAGCCCGAATACGTCAGCTACTGCTTCGGCGGGACCAAGCCGGAATAAGAAGGGGTTAGGGTTCAGGAAATAGGTCCTATAAGTCCTATAGGACCTATTTTATTGGTTTCAAACGCGGCGCACTCGGCTATCATGCCCGGCATGAAAAAGACGGACGACCTTCTGCTGCTGCCCCGGCCGCAATCGCTCACGCGCAAGCCCGGTTTCTTCCGCCTGCCCGCCAGGCCCGAACTGGAACTGAGCCGCGACGCCGCTGACCTGGCCGGAATCCTGCTGCCGGAATGGCCGCAAGGTCAGCCCGAACCCGTGGTGAGTTTCCTGGAACCGGCCGGCTTCTATTTCCAACTGGGCAAGCCGCCCGCCTCTCCCCGCCTCCCGGAATCACGCCAGGCCTTCACCCTCGTCGTCTCGCCCACGGGCATCGCCGCCCGGGCTCACACCTACCCCGGCCTGATCTACGCCTGGCAGGCGCTCAAGCAGCTGCTCCGCCAGCATCCCTCCCGCCTTCCCGCGCTGACTATCCGGGACTGGCCCGATCTCGACTGGCGGGTCTACCACCTCGACCTCAAGGGCACCCGCCGCCGGTTCGAAAACATCCTCGCCCTGCTCCCCGATCTCGCCGAATTCCGCATCAATGCCATCCTCGCGGAATACGAGGACGACGTCCAACTCGAACGCCACCCCGACATCGCCATCCCGGACGCACTCACCCCCGCTCAAGTCCGGGCCTTCGTCGCCGAAGCCGCCCGGTTCGGCATCACCGTCATCCCGCTCGTCCAGACTCTTGGCCACCTCCAGTACCTGCTCACCAAGCCCGCCTATGCCCACCTTCGCGAGGAGCCGTCCGATCCCTCCGAGGCCTGCTCCACCCATCCCGGAACCTGGCCGCTGATCCGGGATTTCATCGACGAGATGATCGACCTGCATCCGGGCGTTCCCTACCTGCACGTCGGACTCGACGAAACCGCCCGCATCGGCACCTGTCCCCGATGCCTGAAGACGCTTGCCGGCAAGCCTCGCATCAACCGCTATCTGGACTGGGTGGACAAGGTCGTCGCCTATTGCCTCGAGCGCGGCGTCACCCCCATCCTCTGGGGTGACGTCATCGCCAAGGAGCTGAATCCCGCCATCGCCCGCCGCCTGCCCAAGGACGCCATCTACGGCGAGTGGGGCTATACCGAAACCGGCCCCCTGCATTACAACCTGCGCCGCTTCAAGGGGGGCCTGATGAGCCGCGAATGGCTCAAGCGGCCGGAGGGCCGCATCGACATGCTCCCGCGCCTCGGCTTCGCCGGTAAGGCCCGCTTCTTCGAGGATCTGGGGCCCGCCGACAAGGGGCTCCTCGCGCCCTTCCTGCGGAATCCGGAAGCGCCCAAGTGGGTGCCCAGCGATCTCGTCCCCGCCGCGTTCAACCGCCTCGGCCTGACCATGGGCGTGGTCAGCGGCATCCGCGTCTCCTTCCATGGCTGCCTGGCCCCGCGCTTCATCACAGGCCAGCTCAACACCCTCGCGGCGGCCGACGCCTGCAAGAAAAACAGCGGCGTCATGCTGTTCGGCTCCAGCTGGTCCAAGGGACACAGCCTGGCCCGCATCAACGCCCATCCCGAGCTCGACTGGTACGGCATCGCCACGCTCGGCGCGGCGGGCTGGTCGCGCTTCGAGGCGTCCGACCTGCGCGCGTTCGACACCCGCTTCGCCTTCCATTTCTTCGGCCTGCCCGACGGCGAAATCGGCGACCTGCTCTTCCTCCACGAACGCACCTCGACCCGGGCCGATCACCTGCTTGAAAACTACATGCCCGTGGTGATCGAACGCCTCGACGCCCTGAGGCCCGCCGTCGTCCGGAACCAAATCCGGTTTGACCTGCTCCGGACCGTCTGCGGGGCGCAGCAACTCCAGTTCCGCGCGCAATTCGCCCTGCTGGAAATCGAATATTTCTACACCAATTGGGAACGGGCTGCCCCGGCCTTCCGCCGCCGCATCCTGGACGATGTCCGTAAAACCAGGGACGATATCGATGCCGCCAAGCCGGAGCTGGTCAAGCGCTATGCCGGGGCGATCCTTGACGGCGACGCCATCGACCTGGCAGACGCCCAACTGAACTACTTCCGGGACGTCATGCTGGCCATGGCCGACAAGATGCGCAAACGGTCCTGATCCGCCATCCGCTATTCGCTATCCGCTATCAGCTATCCCAGGGAGCTATCCCAGGGATGGAGAATAACCTTACCGCACCGGCCGGAGACCTGGGTCTCCCAGGCCTGCTGAACCTGAGCCAGCGGGAAGGTGTGGGTGATCATCCGGCCGACCACGGGCGAGCGTTCGATCACCTGCAGCAGCCGGGGATACGCGGACAGGTTGTAATGCCAGATCCCGTGAAGGGTGAGGCCCTTCCGGATCATGTGCTGGCTGACCGGAAGCGGAGTCGGCTCCCAGCATTGCCCCACAAAAGCCATATGGCCCAGGCGGCTGGCCGCATCGAGGCAGAGCGTATGGGCCTTGACCATGCCCGAGCAATCCACCGCTTTTGGAACGCCGCGCCCGCGGGTCAGTGCCCTGATGCGGGGCAGAAGGTCCGGATCGGCGGGATCCAGCACCGTTTCGGCGCCCAGCGTCCGGGCCAGCTCCGCCCGGTAGTCGTTGGCCTCCACGCCAATCACGCGGGCACCGCGGAACACGGCGTTCACCACCCCGCCGAGGCCGACCGCGCCCAATCCCGTGATCAGGACCGTGTCGAAGGCGTCGACGCGCATCCGCTCGAACGCCTCGAAGGTCGGACCCAGGCCGCACACGGCCAGCGACGCCAGATCGTAGGACATCCCGTCCGGGATAGGCGACAAGAGCCAGTCCGGCTTCAGGATGTACTGCGCCATGGTGGCAAGACCGCTCCGGCCGCCGGTGAACGACTCGTGGTCGATCCACCGCTCGCAATGGATAAAGTCGCCGGCCACGCAAAGGTCGCAGGATCCGCAGGGGGTGCCCGGCTGGACCACCACCCGGTCGCCGGGCTTGACGCGGCAGGGCTGCGCGATCGCCACCACCTCGCCGGCCGCCTCATGGCCGTATCCGTGGCTGCCGTCGCCGTGTACGAACCCCTTCACCTCGGTGCACATCGGGGCGGCCAGCACCTTGACCTTGACCCAGTTGCCCCGGGGCGCCGGCTCCGGCACCTCGATCACCCCGCCCTGTCGGACACCTGTGACAACAGCTTGCTTCATGGCACGTCCTATCGCTTTCCGTCATCATAATTTGAAATATTCCCGCGCACAAGCCCCCTTCGTTTTTTTTGCTGTTTAGTCTGTTCCGCCTGGCGTAGACTGATCAGGTCATAGTTTCGCAACAGGGACAAGCCGATGCCCATGAAAACCGAGTTCCGGATTGACCAGCTGATCGTGGTGACCGCCATCGCGCTGCTGAGCCTGGGCTGCTTCCTGGTCATCCGCCCGTTCATCGCCTCCCTGCTATGGGCCGGCATTATCTGTTTCTCGACATGGCCCTTCTTCTGCCGCATCGAAAAGGCGGTCGGCCATCGGCGGTCGCTGGCCGCCCTGGCCATGACGCTCATCGTCGCCTTTGTCATGGTGCTCCCCTTCGCCATCGTCGGCCTGACCCTGGCGGACAACCTGAGCGAAATCAGAGCCTTCCTGGCGCGCCTGGGGAGCGCCCCCCTGCCGGCCGCCCCGAAATGGCTGACGGACCTGCCCCTGATCGGCAACAGCATCGCCGCCTACTGGCCGCAGTTCACCGGCGATACCGGCAGCGCCATGGAGCTGGCCAAGGACGTGCTCAAGCGGAACGAGGACCTGCTGCTGCGGATCGGGCTGAAACTGGGGCACGGCATCCTGCAGCTGTCGCTCAGCGTCCTGATCGCCTTTTTCTTTTACCGGGACGGGGCCAACCTGACCCTCTGGATCTCGGGAGCCCTGAAGCGCCTGCTGGGCGAGCATGCCATCCAGATCACCCAGGCGATCGGGGGCACCATCAAGGGCGTCTTCTACGGCATCGTCGGCACCGCGCTGGCGCAGGGAACCCTGGCGGCGATCGGCTTCAAAATCGCCGGCATTCCCTCCCCGTTCCTGCTGGGCTTCCTCACCTTCTGCCTGTCGCTCATCCAGTTCGGGCCGCCCCTGATCTGGGTTCCCGCCACGATCTGGCTGCTGCTGTCCGAGCACACGGGGATGGGAATCTTCATGGGCATCTGGGGCGTTTTCGTCATCAGCGGGATCGACAATCTGCTGCGCCCCTACCTGATCAGCCGCGGGGCGAATCTCCCGCTGGTGATCATCCTCCTGGGCGTCATGGGCGGCATCCTGGCCTTCGGCTTCATGGGCGTTTTCCTGGGCCCCATCTTCCTGGTCGCCGGCGGCACGGTGTTCAGGCAATGGATGACGCAGGGCCGCGTAAAAGCCCTTCAGGCGGAAGAAAAACAGGCGACGGAGCCGGCGAAGCCGGCCCCTTAATCCGTCACGGTAACGGGTTGGCCCACCATGGGCGGGAAATCCTTTCAGTGCCGATTCGGTTAAGTCCGATCCCCTGCCTCATCATGACCCAGCCCCCTCCCGGGATGTCAACTGCCGGCCCCAGCGATGTGGCCCCAGCGAATCGGCCATTGCGTTCGAACGCAAAACGCTTTACTTTTTACGGATGACCACACGCCCTAACATTCTCTTCATCATGACGGACCACACCTCCGCCCGGGCGCTGGCATCCGGCTCCGGCTGCCTGACGCCCCACCTCGACGCGCTCGCGGCGGACGGCCGGAAGTTCGCCCGGTGCTACACCACCAACGCCATCTGCTCTCCCGCCCGCGCCTCCCTTATGACCGGCACCTACCCCTCCACGCACGGCATCTGGGACTGCACCCACACGCAGCCGAAAAACTGGATCCGCCTGCTTCCCGGCCAGCAGCCCTTTTTCTCGTCCCATCTGGCCGATGCCGGGTACCAGACCGGCTACTTCGGGAAATGGCACGTGGAGCCCACGAATAAGCTCGAACAGTTCGGGTGGCAGGAATACGACCTCGCCAGCGGAGCCGGCCTCAAACCCGACCCCGACCGCCCCCAGGTGTCCCTTCCCAAGGAAGGCTACCGGGACTACCGGCCGGCCGGCGTCTGCACCACACCCGACCCGCATCATCCCGCCTTTGACCGGGGCATCGACTTCGTCAGGCGGGCCGCCGGCTCCGACGCCCCCTTCTGCTGCTTTGTCTCGGCGCAGGAGCCCCACGATCCCTATGTGGCGCCGGAAGCCTACCTGAAACGCTACGACCTCGACCGCATCCCCCTGAGCCCCAGCCTCCGGGACGATCCCGCCGGCAAGCCCGACATCATCCGGCGCATGCGCGCCATCTGGGACGGGGTCACCGACGCGCAATGGCGCCGCATCACGGCCTCCTACTGGGCCATCATCTCCTTCCTCGACGCCGAGGTGGGCCGCCTGGTCCAGACGCTCAAGGACACCGGCTGCTACGAAAACACGATCATCGTGTTCACCAGCGATCACGGCGACATGATGGGCGCCCATGGCCTCTGCGCCAAGGGGGTGGGCACGTCCTATGAGGACGTCTACAACATCCCGCTCATTCTGCGCGTTCCCGGTTTCAAACCCGCCGCCGAAGACCGGGCGACGGTGGTCAGCATGATCGACCTGGCCCCCACCCTGCTGGACCTTTGCCTGGGCCGCGCCATGCCGGGCGCGCAGGGCCGCAGCCTGAAGCCGGTCCTGGAAGGTGCTCACCATCCCGCCGACTGGCGTCAGGCCTATGCCGAGTTCTACGGCCAGCGCTATGTCTACACCCAGCGCCTCACGTGGCAGGGGGACTGGAAATACGTCTTCTCGCCGGGCGGCATCGACGAACTTTACAATCTCGCCGAGGATCCCTTTGAGCGGCGCAACCGGGCGGCGGACCCGGCCTGCCGGCCCATCCTGCTCGACATGTGCCGCCAGATGTGGAAACATGCCGAGAAGATCGGCGACGAGTCGCTGTTCAACGCCCATTACGCCCTCCTCAGAACCGCGCCCGTGGGCCCTTTGTCCGCGGAGGAAAAACCGTCATGAAACTGCTTCTGATCTGCGGAAGCCGGACGATTGCCGGCCAGACCGCCCGTGCGGCTGAAGCCTTCCTGGAAGGCGCCTCCAAGGCCGGAAGCGAGGCGGAACGGATTTTCCTCCCGGCCCTCCGGATCGAGCGCTGCCGCCAATGCGAGGATAACGGGTGGGGCCTTTGCCGCCGCGAAGGCACCTGCGTGATCCAGGACGATTTTGCCGCCGTCGCGGACCAGGTGCGCTCCGCCCAGGTCATCATTTTCGCCACGCCCGTCTACTATTCCGACCTCAGCGAAAGCCTGCGGGCCTTCCTGGACCGGCTGCGCCGCACCTGCACGGTCGAAGCGGGCCGGCAGGGCATCGCCCACAAGCCGGCCTACGGCATCTGCGTGGCCGGAGGCGGAGGCGGAGGCGCTCCCGCCTGCTGCCTGTCGCTCGAGAAAGCCCTCGCCACCTGCGGATTCGACGTCGTCGACCTGCTGGCCGTTCGCCGCCAGAACCTGTCCCTTAAACTCGCCCAGCTGGCGCTCAGCGGCCAGTGGGCCGTCAAGCAGGGCGCTCCCCGAACCGATGGAACCCTATAAAAAAGGAACAGATCATGCACAAAATCATTATCGGACTGTTCGTGGCCGGCTGGGCCACCGTTGCCGGCGCGGAACCCCTCAAGGACATCGCGCTCCCCGCGCCGCGCAAGGATGGCGGAAAACCGCTCATGCAGGCGCTGGCCGAGCGGCGCTCCCTCCGCGATTTCAGCCCCCGGAAACTGGACCCGCAAACGCTCGCCAACCTGCTGTGGGCCGCCAACGGCGTCAACCGCGAGAGCGGCATGCGCACCGCCCCCTCCACCATGAACTGGCAGGAGATCGAGGTGTATGCCGTGCTCGAAGAGGGAACCTACCTCTTTGACCCGAAGGCCAACACGCTCAAGGTCGCGGTCGAGGGCGACCTGCGCAAGCTGACCGGGCTGCAGGATTTTGCCGCCACCGCCCCCCTCAACCTCGTCTTCGTGGCCGATTCGGCCCGCATGAAAGGCGCACAGCTGACCGACCTGGAAAAATGGTCCTATGCCGACACCGGCTACGTGAGCCAGAATGTGTACCTGTTCTGCGCCTCCGAAGGCCTGGCCACGGTTGTGCGCGGCCTGTTCAACAACAAGGTCCTGGCCGACGCCATGAAGCTTCCGGCCGCGAAAAAAATCGTCCTGACCCAGACGGTCGGCTATCCGCCCGACGCCAAGCCCTGACGGGCGGCCAGCGCCCCCTTTACATCGTCCGCCAGGCGGTCGTCAAGCCGGCACGGGAAGGTTACCCGCCCCGATCGCACCACGCTGGCATAGATTCCCATCACGGCCTGGAACGACATCATCGAGCGGTCCAGGGCCGACATGTGGCCCTCCGCCGGATGGCGCCCGTAGCGGGCCACGGCGTCCAGATGGTCCGCCAGGCCCTGGAGATAGGTCGACTCCCACAGGGACGGCTCGCTCCAGGTCCGGCCATCCGCATACGTCGTCACCTCCAGGCTGCGGTTAAGCTGGATTGCCAGATGGCCCTTTTCGCCATAGGCCTCCACGGCCATCTTGAACCATTTCTCCGTTTCCCCCGGAATCTCCCAGCCGTTATTCCCGATATCCAGATACCCCCGCACGCCGTTGCGGAACGCCACCTCAACCATCGCCGAATCGGGAGCGGCCGTCTTGACCTTGTCGAACCCCGCAGGATCCGCCACCTGGGCCATCAGCCAATCGATCGGATTGTAGCCGTTGAAATACAACAGCATATCCACCAAATGCGTTCCCTGCTCCAGGATGTTCCCCTTGCACGTGGCCCGGAAAAACCGGATGTCGCCGATCACGCCCTCGCGCAGCAACCGTGCCGCCCTGGCCCAGGGGGCGTTGAACTTCTTCTGGTGATTAACCGTCAGGAGCAAGCCGGTTTCGCGGCACAGCGCCTCGATGGCATAGGCCTCGCCCGGCGTCCGCGCCATCGGCTTTTCCAGGTTGACGACTTTCACGCACCTGCCCGCGCAGGCCTTGACGCCCTCCAGGCGGTATTGCGGGGAGCCGGCGATGTCCACCATCTCCGGCTTCACGGACTCGATGGCCTCACCGACATCCATGAAGCCGCGGCCTATGCCGTAGGTCGCCATCAAGGCCTTCAGGCGGTTCTCGTCGGCATATCCGACCAAACCCGCCAACTCGGTTTCCCGGCACATCGCGTAGGCCTTGATGTGCTGCTCCGCCCAATAGCCCGTGCCGACCAGCAGAACTTTTGTTTTCATGCGTTTAACCCTTCACATCCGCCCGCTGCTCAGGCGTCAGGCTGGATCGCTGGACCGGATCGTACCACCACGAGCAACCGTCCACGTTCAGTCGCACGCCCTCCCCCTCGAACGCCAGCGTGACGACCGGCTCCGTCTCGCCCTGAAACGGCACCAGCGCCGCGAACCATTCGAAGGTCCGCTTTTCGCACGTGGCGCGCACGTCCAACCGGCTGACCCTCTCCTCGGGATGCTGGTACTGCTCGAAGCCCGTCCTGACATCCAGCTGGATCGGTTCCCGGCACAGCGGCACCACCAGCATCCGCGAGCGGCCGCCCGTCATCCGGGCGCCCCCGTTCCGCAGCTCAAGGGCGGCAGGGGTATGGAAATGCCATTCAAGCGCAACCGGCCGGTCGGCTTCCCGTCTCACAAAATCGTGCAGCAGGAAACAGGAACGGTCATAAAAGGCGACCGTCCGCTCAAAGGCGCTCAGCCGGCCGGGATAGGCGCTGACCGTCCGGCCCGTGACGGTCACGGCGTCCGGCTCCTCCCGGACGCTGTCGAAAAGCCCATATACCGTTCCCCACTCGCCCGCCCGCATCCGCTTGCACCAGACCGCCGTGTCGGTCGTGATCGGCTGCCCCTCGCCGTCTGCCAGCAGCGTATTATGCCCGGCCGTCTGCAGGCGATAGCACGCGAAGTGCAGCTTGGGATCGTGATAGCCCAGATCCGTCAGCAACCGCTCCCCGAAGGCCGCCAGGGTCAGGTGCTGCAGATGCAGATGATTATGGTGGCAGTTGGCCGGGCCGTTCTGCCAGGCCAGGTGGATCGCCTGACTGTCCCATCCGCTGCGCATATGCAGCTGCTGGATACCCGAAAACAGATGCCACTGCTTCTCGCGCGGCGGCGGTGCAGCCGGGATCGACGGATCGTAAAACAGGAGGAAGAACAGCCCGTATTCCAACGCCTCGCCATTCCCCTTCCAATCGTGCCGGATCAGCTTCCGGGCCAGGTCCTGCAGCTCCGGCCGCCGGGTGCGCGTGGCCGCGGCGGCAACGGGCGGCCAGAGCCGGGTGTCCTTCTCGCAGTCCGCCACGTTGAAGCATTCCGTCAGATACGGGTGGATGACGTGCAGGAAATAATCGCCGAGATGCCAGGCATGCGGCTCCCGCATCAAATCCAGCCCCGTGAGCCGCCGCACCGGCTCCGCTCCCATCAGGAAGTGGCGGAAGGAATAATTCGCATAGCCCGCCCCCTCGGAGTAGCCACCGTCATGGCATTGGACGTCAACCGACGTCGCCAGGTGGCGGATGGCGCCCTCCAGCACCCGCCCCGCCTCCGGGTCCGGCGCAAGCAGCAGGGCGGCCATCGCCAGCGGGCCCGCCACCACGCAGGTCCCGTTGCTCGTGAACCGGTTGAAAGTGGGAAGATTGTCCGCGAAGTCAGCCAGGTAAAGCCGCCCGCCCTCAACCAGTTTCGCCCGGATCGACTCCCGTTCCGATTCCGTCAGGGCGTCGTGCATCCAGTCGTAGCAAAGGGCCAGGTTGGACATCAGGCCGCTGCTGCCCAGGCCCAGCCGGGGGCGGTTGGCGGGCCGCTTGGACTCCTCGATGGGACGCTCCCCCGACAGGATCGGGGCCAGCCTCTTCAGGGCCGCATCGGCAAACGGGCGCCGGCCGGTCATCAGCCAGCCGAACGCGAAATGATAGGCCCGCACATGGCGCATCACCACCGGATCGCGAGCCGGGCCCGCCGCCTCCTCCAGCGCCTCGAGAAGCCGCTCCCAGTGGGGGCGGCAGTCGGGATGAGCGAACCGGGCGCGCAGCGCCGGCAGATCGGCTTCCGAAAAGAACAGGCGCGGAAACGCGCCGGGAGCGGGAACGGTATCGAACATGGCGGCCCCCTGTTACCGGATGCGGCTTTCCTTCTTGCCGACCCACATGTCGCAGTTCCCGCCCAGCTTCGCCCGGATCGGCTCGGTGACATCGTCCAGTTCCGCCACCCAGTCCGGCTCCAGCGCCAGCTGCACGCCTTTGACGTTCCGCAGCACCTGCCCGGGCTCCCGGGCGCCCACGATCACCGCCGTCACGCCCGGCTTGGCCAGCAGCCACGCCAGTGCCACGTCTCCCATTGCACAGCCGATCCGTTTGGCGATCGCCTTGATCCGGCGCAGCACCTCGAAGAGCTCGTCCTCGCAGCCGGGCTCGCCGTGGCGCGTGCCTTCCCGGGTGGAGGCGAAATGACGGGTGCGGCGGCGGGACTGCGGAATATCCTCCGCGTTCTCCCAGCGCCCGGTCAGGATGCCCTGCAGCAGCGGCATGTAGACCAGAACGCCCACGCCCAACCGGACGCAGGCCGGGATAACCTCGTATTCGGGCGCGCGGAAGGCCAGGTTGTAGCCGATCTGGTCGGACGCCGCCTCGCCTTCCGACAGCCATTCCTCCAGGTCGTTTGGACCGAAATTAGAAACGCCGATGGCGCGGACCTTGCCCTCCTTGCGCAGCTTGACCAGCTCGGCGGCGGTCTCCGAAAACTTCACCTCGCGCGCGGGCCAGTGCACCTGGAACAGGTCGATGCGGTCGGTGCGCAGGCGGCGCAGGCTGTTTTCGCAGGACAGGCGGACATCCGCCGGCGCGCAGTGCGACGAGAACACCTTGGAGGCAATCAGGGCCCGATCGCGGTCTTTTCCGAGTGCTTTCCCGAGCGCCTTCTCGGATTCGCCGTCGGCATACATTTCCGCCGTATCGAACAGGGTGATCCCCGCGTCTAGCGCCGTCTTCACGGTCCGTTCGGGATCGCCGCCCCGGCCCCAGTATTTCTCGTCCGCCAGCTGCCAGGCCCCCATGGCCAGCACAGACACCTCAAACCCGCTTTTCCCCAGCTTGCGCGTTTCCATGAAATGGCTCCTTTTCGAAAGAGATGGCTTCAATCCGATCCGGGATTCCGCGCCTGTCAGGATTCCGGGGTCCCGGGAGGGGAAACCGGCGGAACGGGCGTGTTATACTTGGCCCGGATCGTGCCCTCGTAAAGCTTGAAGCCCAGCAGGCGGCACTCGATCTCGCTGTTGAAAAAGGGCACCTTGCGGCTGGCGCGCAGCCCCACCCGCTTGCCCAGGTCCGGGCTGCCCGTGAACACGAAACCCGTGTAGCCCTGCCCGCGCTGCTTGAAAAAATCGCCGATGCGGCGATACAGCTCATCGAGCCCGTCGTCCGCGCCCATCCGCTCGCCATAGGGGGGATTCAGCACCACCACGCCGCCCGAGGCGGGCATGGGCGTGTCCGCGAAGTCGCAGACGCCAAAGGAAATGCCCCCCGCCACGCCCGCAAGGGCGGCATTCCGGCGGGCCGCCTCCACCGCGGCCGGATCCAGATCCGTGGCCACGATCCGCGGCTCGCCCTGCCAGGGGACCGCCGCCTCAACCGCTTCCCGCCGGAGCGCGTCCCACGCGTCGCGCGGAAAGCCCAGGATATGCATGAAGCCGAAATTGTCGCGCAGCAGGCCGGGCGCGTGGTTGGACGCCAGCAGCGCCGCCTCGATGGCCAGGGTGCCGCTGCCGCACATGGGGTTGACGAACGCGCCCTTCCTGTCCCATTCGGTGGCCAGGACCACGGCGGCTGCCAGGGTCTCCTGCATCGGCGCCTTCATCGGCTCTTTCCGGTAACCGCGCCGGGACAGGCTGTCGCCCGAAGTGTCCAGGTAGATCCGCGCTTCCCGCTCGCGCCAATACAGAAACACGACGGTGCGGGAGGTGTCGCTTCCGGAATCCGGCCGGCGGCCGTAGACCTTCTGGAGCCGGTCGACGATGGCATCCTTGAGCGTCAACCCGGCGAAGCGGGTGTCGCGGATGGCGGGCGTCTGGGTGAAGCTGTTGACGCATACATAGCCGTCGGGCGCGATCCAGTCCTCCCACGGCAGTTCCGTGGCGAGGGCATGCAACCGGCGGGGTTCGAGCACGTCGAAGACGGCAATCTCCCACAGCACGCGCAAGGCGGTGCGGAGATGGATGTTCAGACGCATGGCGCCGGCCAGCGTGCCGGCGGTTTCCACGCCGCCCGCGCTTTCACCGCTGACGGGAAAGCCCAGCGCCTCCACCTCGGAGCGAAGAAAGGGAGCGATGCCCTTGCCGCAGGTGATGCGAAGGGGCCGGGGGTCATCGCTCCAGGGTTTCATCATCAGGCGAGCTTGGCCGTCTTCAGGTTCGTGATGGCCACGCGGGCGCTGTCCAGCTCGGGCCCGGGGCAGACGTCCTGCTCCACGATCACCCACTTGGCTCCCACTTCCTTGCCGACCTTGAAGATGGCCTTCAGGTCCATGATGCCCGTGCCGACTTCCGTGAACGCGCAGGTCAGGGGATGCATGTCCTTCAGGTGAATCTGGGGCACGCGGCCCGGGTACTGGGCGATGTAGGCCACGGGATCGGGGCCGCCCTTGCGGATCCAATAGGTGTCAAGCTCGCCCTGCACCTCGACCGGGTCGGTCTTCTGGAACAGCATGTCCTCGGCATAGACGCCGTCGAACTTGATGAATTCCTGGGCGTGATTGTGATACGTGAACACGCAGCCGTTCGCCTTGGCAACCGCTCCGCACTTGCGGTAGGTCTCGATGGCGCCGGGCCAGTCCTTGTCAACCTGCCCCGCGCCGCTCGTGGTCAGGTACGGGCACTTCAGGGCCTTGGCATAGGCATAGGCCTTGCTCGCGGGATCGATGATGGAGTCGGGCCCCACGTGCTGGCCGCAGCACTTCAGGCCGACTTCCTTCAGGAAGGCAGCCAGGTCGGCCGGCTCCATGTCGCCGTACTGCCCCGCAAATTCAACGCCCTTGAAGCCCATCTCCGCCAGCTGGCGCAGCACGCCCTTGAAATCCTGCTTGAGGGCCTGCCGAACCGTGTACAACTGGATACCCACCGGAATCTTGCTCATGACACTCCTTATGGTTAAATCGCAATCCACTATTTGTAGCGAAACGACATCGTTTTCGCAATGCTATTTGACGACACATCCAAGGCGAGAGCGCATACGCGATTTGCAAGGGTGAAGACGCCTCTTCGCGCCAGCAAAACGATGGACAGGGAGGGCGCGGTGGAACGCGCCCCTTCACCGGTTGCACGAAATGTGGAGGGTCCGGTTCCACCCGGACCCCTTGCGCCCGTCTTGCCCATGACGAATCACAGAAGCGCCCTTTCCGACGGCGCATTTCATCCGGAAGGAGCGCCGTGATGCCGCATGGGCAGCCCGCGAAATCCAGGTGGACAATGTCCCCGAATCTGCTCTATCGTTACCAAAAGGAGGCCCGTCATGCTTAAACTTCAGTTATTGCTGGCGTTGATCCTGCTGGGTTCCGGATGCAGCCGCCAGCGGACGCCCGAACTTCTGTTACCCGTGGCCCCCCATGCCAACAAAATGCATGACAGGGATCCCCGTACTTTCAACGTGTCGATCGATGCCGTTCAATCCCTCTGGCTGAACAACAAGCCTGTTGCTCTTCAGGAATTAAAAGATTCGCTCGAACAAAACCCGGGAAACCATTCAGCACCCGTCTCCATACGCACAGAGCGTACTCTTCCCTTTTCCACTCTCCAAAAGTTGATTTCCGCCTGCTTCACCCCTTCGCGACAACAGAACTCCTTCAAAGTGACAATTCCACCTGATGATGCCATAGAAAGAGATATCTTTTTCAGATTATATAAACCGGATGATTCGCCTCCCCAAGACATGCTGACCATTCAGCAAAAAGGGGATCAACTCGTTTTAAGTAATCATCCTTTAGATCGTCAATCGTTTGAGAGAATTCTTCGCAAACTGGCAGCCTATGGGAAACATCAAATCATCGTCATCATTCCGGATCCGTCAAAATCCGTTCAAGCTGCTGTGGACATCATGGATGCGTGCCTGGCTGAAGGTTTGGATAATCTCTATATTGCCGAAACAGCGCCTTGGATGCCGAACCCCCTGCTTGAAAATCTCAAACGAAAAGAAAATTAGTCAGTCGAGACCCCGCCGATAACCGCCGGAACCGGGGGGACGAACGGGACGCGTAGAGGCTGCCATTGACTGCATAAAGTGATTGCATAAGATGTCACTTTATGACATCATAGTAACAAGCAAAAGGAGGTGCTGATGAAAACATTGACGATTCGAGGTCTCGATGAAAAAGCGGTCGTGCAACTCAAGAAGCA
The DNA here is from genome assembly GCA_964481675.1 of uncultured Verrucomicrobiota bacterium. Taxonomy (GTDB): domain Bacteria; phylum Verrucomicrobiota; class Kiritimatiellia; order CAIKKV01; family CAIKKV01; genus CAIKKV01. Next base: position 3,707 of record CAYZVY010000057.1, on the reverse strand, counting down.
GGCCCGAAGCCAGCATTCCAGCGTGAACAAGTTTGTGGTGGAGGCGCTTCAGAAAATTGCCTTTCCCGGGGTGCCTGGAACAGCGAGAGAGTGGCATGATCTGGACGGATTCTTTGGCAGTTGGACGGCAGAGGAAGCCAAACAGGTCACGGAGCGTTGCCGCGAGTGCCGGAAGATCGATGCGGAACTTTGGCAATGAAGACTCTGATTATCGACACCAATGTCTATTGCCTGGCGATGCGCGGTGATCCAAAGGCGGAAAAATGGCTTCGCCAGACGGAATCCCTTTTGCTTCCGGTCATTGTTTTCGGGGAACTCCTTGCCGGCTTCAAAGGGGGAAGCCGGGAACGGGCAAACAAGGAGCAACTGGTTGCATTTTTGACAACCGAACGGGTTCGTGTGGCCGAGATCACGACGGAGACGGCGGAATTCTATTCCTTGATCCTCCATCAGTTGCGCGCGAAAGGGACGCCTATTCCGACCAACGACATTTGGATCGCGGCTATCACGATGGAACATGGAGCCGGCTTGGCCACGTTGGACAGCCATTTTGCCAAAATAGACGGGCTGAGCCTTGTGCCGTGGTGAATGACCCCGCAAGCGCGGCCCTGACTGGGTGACTAACCCAAAATCCGCTTGATATCATTCGCCCGCTCGATCAGCCGGCTCAGTTCCGGTCCGTCGGCGCGGGCGATGGCCTCGCGCAGGGCCGTAAGATGGTCGCGGTAGGCGTCCAGCGCCTCCAGCACGTGGTCGGCGTTGTTCAGGAAGATGGGCGACCACATGGGCGCGCCGCTCTTGGCCAACCGGGCGGTGGAGGCGAATCCGCCCCCCGCCAGGTTGAAGATCTGATCTTCGTCGCGCTCCTTGTCGAGCACGGTCAGGGCCAGCGCATAGGAGACCACGTGCGACAGGTGCGACACGTAAGCCGTATGCAGGTCGTGCCGCGCGGCGTCCATGCTCACCAGTCGCATGCCCAGCACGCCATACATCGCCTCCACCCGGGCCACCGCGTCGGGGGCGCTCCTCTCAATATCGCACAGGATGCCGGTCTTGCCGCGAAACAGGCCGGGCAGCGCCGCAAGCGGGCCCGAATATTCCGTGCCCGCCATGGGATGGCTGCCCACGAACCGGGCCCGCTTCGGATGGTGTTCCACGCAGGCCATCAGGGTGCGCTTCGTCGAGCACATGTCCGTCACCACCTGGCGGTCCGTCACCCGGTCCAGGATCCGCGGCAGCAGCGCAATCGCCGCATCCACCGGCACGGCCACGATGATCAGGTCCGAGCCGTCGACCGCCTCCTCCAGCGGCTCCATGCGGTCCGCGAGGCCGAGCCGGAGCGCCTGGTCCGCCGTTTCCCGGCGGCGGGCCACGCCAATCACCTCGTCGGCAAAGCCCCCCCGCCTCAGGTCCAGGGCCGCGGACCCGCCGATCAAACCGATACCGATGATGCCCAGACGCATAGCACCTTACCCCATGAGCTTGACGAGATGGAAATTCTTCTTGCCCGTGCGGAGCACCAGGACCCGGTTCTCGATCAGGTCGGCCGCGCCCACGGTCTCCTCGGGCTTCTCCACGCGCCGGCCGTTCAGGTACAGCCCGCCGCTGGCAATCAGCCGGCGCGCCTCGCCCTTGCTCTTGAACAGCCCGGCCTCCACGGCCAGATCCACCACCAGGGCGCCCACGGTCTTGTCCTTCGCCCGTTCCGTGCTGGCCACATTCGCGAAGATGGCCAGCAGCTCGTCGGCGCTCAGGCCGGTCAGCTCGCCGCCGAAGAGCACGCGGCTCGCCTCCTCGGCGATGCGGAGCCCCTTCGGCCCGTGCACGCAGCGGGTCATCTCCTCGGCCAGCTTGCGGTGCGGCACGCGGCCCTCGGGATTCTTCTCCAGCTCCCGGGCCAGCTCGTCGATCTCCTCCAGCGGCAGGAAGGTAAAAATCTTGAGGAACCGGATCACGTCGGCGTCGGCCGTCCGGATGAAGAACTGGTAAAAGTCATAGTATGACGTCCGCCGGGCGTCCAGATAGATGGCGTTGCCTTCCGACTTCCCGAACTTGGTGCCGGAGCTGTCGCAGATGATCGGGAACGTGAGGCCGAAGGCCTCCTCCCCGCACTTGCGCCGGACCAGCTCGGTGCCGGCCGTGATGTTGCCCCACTGGTCCGAGCCGCCGATCTGGATGCGCACCCCGTGGGTCTGGTAGAGGTGCAGGAAATCGTAGGCCTGGATCAGCTGGTAGCTGAACTCCGTGTAGCTCATGCCGGTGTCGCTCTCCATGCGCTTGCGCACCGACTCGCGGGCCATCATGTTGTTGACCCTGAACAGCTTGCCGACCTCGCGCAGGAAATCGATGTAGGAGAACTTGGAAATCCAGTCCTGGTTGTTCACGATCATCGCGGGCGCGGTGGGATGGTCGAAATCCAGGAACCGCGACAGGTTCTCGCGGATGCCCGCCAGGTTCTGCTCCACCTGCTCGGGCGTGAGCAGGTTGCGCTCGGCCGACTTCCCGCTCGGATCGCCGATCATGCCCGTGGCGCCTCCGACCAGGGCCACCGGCTTGTGGCCGCAGCGCTGGAAGTGGGCCAGGCCCATGATCGTCACGAAATTGCCGACCTGCAGGCTGCTGCTGGTCGGATCGAACCCGGCATAGACGACCGCCGGCTTCTCGCAGAATTTGGGCAGCTCCGGGCTCGTCATATCCTCGAACAAGCCGCGGCTGCGCAGCACATCCACCACGTTGGCCATATCCCCGTTCCTCCCTTGAAAAACCCAAGGCGTCCGGTTGGGACCGGACGCCTTGGGCGGAATCACATCAAACAGCCGGCAGCGCTTACTCGCTCTTCTTGCCCGGCTTCCATTCGTCGCTGAGGTTGAACGCCTCGTCGAAGGCCCCGGCCAGTCCGCCCAGGTCCTCCGCCGCCTTCAAGCCCTGCAGCATGTCTTCGCTGACGTGGAAATCCTCGTCCGCGAGAACCGCCGCCTTGATGCTCAGCCCGATCTTGCGGTCCACGGCGTCGATCCGCACGATGCGGGCTTCGACTTCCTGGCCGGCGCGAAGGACGTCCTTGACCTTCTCCACGCGCTGGTCGCTGATCTGCGAGATGTGCACGAGGCCGTCGATGCCTTCCTCGATCTGCACGAACGCGCCGAACGACGCCAGCTTGGTGACCGTGCCCTTGATCTTCTGGCCCACTTTGTAGCGGGTCGAGATCGAGGCCCACGGATCCTCGGCGGCCTGCTTGAAGCCCAGGCTGATGCGCTGCTGGTCGGGATTGACCTCGAGCACCACCGCGTCGACCTCGTCGCCCTTCTTGAAGATTTCCGAAGGGTGGTTGATCTTGCGGGTCCACGACATGTCGGACACGTGGATCATGCCGTCGATCCCGTCGGTCAGCTCCACAAAGGCGCCGTACGACGTGAAGTTGCGGATCTTGCCGTGCACGCGGCTGCCGATGGGATACCGCTCGCGGACGCCGTCCCACGGGTTTTCCTCGGTCTGCCGGATGCCCAGGGCGATCTTCTTGTCCTCGGGATTGACGCTGAGCACCACCACGTCGACTTCCTGGCCGTTGGCCAGCAGGTCGGAGGCGCGGGTGACGCGCTTGGTCCAGGACATTTCGGAGACGTGAACCAGGCCTTCGACGCCGGGCTCGAGTTCCACGAACGCGCCGTAGGGCGCCACGTTGACCACGCGGCCGCGCAGGCGGCTGC
>CAYZVY010000056.1:14618-20431 GCA_964481675.1 uncultured Verrucomicrobiota bacterium | reverse complement strand
AGTCCGCCGGCCGCGTCAGGATCTGCTGCAGGAAGGCATCCGCGATGCAGTCCTTCACCGTGATGTCCGAGCCCGTCTTCGGGTTCCGGAACGTCATCCAGGGGCCCCCGTCCAGGGGCTTCGCCCCGAACTCGTCCCGCGCCGTCTCATACCCCCAGTCGCGGAAGGCCCCCTCGGTATACTTCATGATATTGCCCTTGTGCACCAGCGTCACCGAGGGCCGCCCGTTGTCCACCGCATACTGAAGCGCCGCCCGCACCAGCCGGCGGGTCCCCTCCCGGGACACCGGCTTGATCCCGATGCCCGAGGTCTCCGGAAACCGGATCTTCTTGACCCCCATGTCCCGGCGCAGGAACTCGATCAGCTTCTTCACCTCGGGCGTGCCCGCCGCCCACTCGATCCCGGCGTAAATATCCTCCGAATTCTCCCGGAAAATGACCATGTCGGTCAGCTCCGGCCGCCGCACCGGCGAAGGAACCCCCTTGAACCAGCGCACCGGCCGCAGGCAGACATACAGGTCCAACTCCTGCCGCAACGCCACGTTCAGGCTGCGGATTCCGCCGCCAACCGGGGTCGTCAGAGGCCCCTTGATCGACACCAGGAAGTCCCGGCAGGCCTGCAGCGTCTCCGCCGGAAGCCAGGTATTCGGCCCATAAACAACGTTTGCCTTCTCGCCGGCGAAGATTTCCATCCAGGCGATCCGGCGCGTCCCGCCGTAAGCCTTCTCCACGGCCGCGTTCCAGACGATCATGGCCGCGCGGGTGATGTCGGGGCCAATGCCGTCCCCCTCGATGAAGGGCACGATCGGCCGGTCCGGCACCTGCAGCTTGCCGTCCGCGCCCATGGTGATTCGGTCGCCCGGGGGAACCTGGATCTTTGCGCTCATGCTTCTCCTCGACTGCTCTCTTCAGGTCAGGTAGGGCGGCCAGTCCCTTGGCCGCCGCCATTCGCCATCCATGCCCTAGCCGGCGGCCAAGGGACTGGCCGCCCTACCACCGGGACCGGCTAACTTTTGAACGTGTTCAGCAGGCCGCCCGACAGCAGGATCTTCCGCTGCCGCCCGGTCAGCTTCAGGGACAGCGGGATGTCCACGTCCCGGGTGTCGTCCCGCAGCGTCACGGTGGTCTTGCCCTTGTCGAGCGCCGCCCGGACCTGCTCGATGCGCAGGTGATCGCCCGCGCCGATCTTGTCGTAATCGGCCGGGTTCTCGAACACCAGCGGCACAATGCCGAAATTGATCAGGTTGGCCATGTGGATGCGCTCGATCGACTTGGCGATCACCGCCTTCACGCCCAGGTACATGGGGCAGATGGCCGCGTGCTCCCGGCTCGAGCCCTGCCCGTAGCTCTCCCCGGCGATGATGAAGTTGTGCAGCCGGTTGTCCCGGTTCTGCGCCGCCCGGGCGGCAAAGGCGGCGTCCACCGGCTCAAACACATACTGGGAATAAGCCGGGATGTTCGACCGGTACTTCAGCCGCGCGCCCGCCGGCATGATGTGGTCCGTCGTGATCTTGTCGCCCACCTTGATGGCGGCCACGCCCGCCAGCTTGATCGGCAGCGGGGCGTTGTGCGGCGGCTCGCCGATGTTGGGGCCCCGCACCACCGCCACGGTCGACCAGTCCTTGGGCGGGGCGATGAACATGGAGTCGTCGATGCGGAACGCCTCCGGCTCGGCCTGCTCGGGATAGGGAATGGCCGTCTCCTTCAGCGGGTCGACCACCTTGCCGGCGAGGGCCGCCAGGGCCGCCACGGGGGGGCTGACCAGGTAGACCTGCGCGGAGGCCGTGCCGGAGCGCCCCTCGAAGTTGCGGTTGCTCGTGCGCAGGCTCACCGCGTCCGTGGAGGGCGACATCGAGTTGCCGATGCAGAAGCCGCAGGCGCTCTCCAGGATCCGGCCGCCCGCGTCGATCAGGGCCGCCAGGCTGCCGTCCGCCGCGGCCATGGCCAGCACCTGGCGCGAGCCCGGGGCCACGCCGAAGCTGACGCCGGGATCCACTTTGCGCCCCTTGAGGATGGCGGCCACGGTGTGGATGTCCCGCACCGAGGAGTTGGTGCAGGAGCCGACCAGCACCTGCTGGACGTTCAGCCCGACAAGGGAGGCCACCGTGACCACGCGGTCGGGCGAATGCGGCGCCGCGGCCAGGGGCTCCAGGGTGGAAAGGTCGATCTCGACGGTCTTGGCATAGGCGGCGTCGGGGTCCGCCGCCAGTTCGCGCCAGTCCTTCTCGCGGCCCTGGGCCTTCATGAAGGACCGGGTGATGGCGTCGCTGGGGAAGACGGAGGTGGTCACGCCGCATTCGGCGCCCATGTTGGTGATGGTGGCCCGCTCGGGCACGGACAGGGTTTTCACGCCGGGCCCGGCATACTCGAACACCACGCCCACGTTGCCCTTGGTGGTGAAGCGGGAGAGCACCTTCAGGATCACGTCCTTGGCGGTGACCCACGGCCGCAGCCGGCCAAGCAGCCGGATGCGCACGACCTTCGGGGCAGGCAGGTAGAATGGGCCGCCCGCCATGGCCATGGCCACGTCCAGCCCCCCCGCGCCGATGGCGATCATGCCGATGCCGCCGCCCGTGGGCGTGTGCGAATCGGCGCCCAGGAGGGTCTTGCCGGGCACGCCGAAGCGCTCCAGGTGCACCTGGTGGCAGATCCCGTTGCCGGGCCGGGAGAAGACGATGCCGTACCGGGCGGCCACGGATTGCAGGTACTGGTGGTCGTCGGCATTCTCGAAACCCACCTGGATGGTGTTGTGGTCCACGTAGCTGACGGCCAGCTCGTTGCGGATGTGATCCAGCCCCATGGCCTCGAACTGCAGGCAGGCCATCGTGCCGGTGGCGTCCTGCGTCAGGGTCTGGTCGATGCGGATCGCGATCTCCTCGCCGGCCTTGAGCTGCCCCTCGGCGAGGTGTGCGCTTAAAATTTTCTCGGTAACGTTCATGCCCATCTTATGCTTCCCTTCCGCTCGGCGCCCGCCGCCGGCCGATATGCTCGCCCGGCTGGTCGCGGATCACCGTATCCCGGCTTCCCGGGCGCGCGTCGGCCGCCGGGTGGTCCAGGGTGTAATGCAAGCCCCGGCTTTCGCGCCGGCGGCGGGCGCTGCGCACAATCAGCTCGGCCACGGCGGCCAGGTTGCGCAGCTCCAGCACATCGGCCGTCACCAGGTAGTCCAGGTAATATTGCCGGATCTCGGCGCGCAGCATGCGGATGCGCCGCAGCGCCCGCTCCAGCCGCTTGTCGGACCGCACAATGCCCACGTAATCCCACATGCAGGTGCGCACCTCGTTCCAGTTGTGCGCCACCATCACCGCCTCGTCGCTCGGCACAGCCTTGCCCGAATACCACGGGGGAATGGCCACCCGCTCCCGGCTGCTGTCCGGCTTGCTCTCAAGCCGCCTCGCCAGGTTCCACGCGCACACCAGCGCCTCCAGCAGCGAATTGCTGGCCAATCGATTGGCGCCATGCAGGCCGGTGCAGGCCACCTCGCCGATGGCGTACAGGCCGGGCATGGCGGTGGAGCCGTCGACTTTCGCCCGCACGCCGCCGCAGAAGAAATGGGCGGCCGGCACCACAGGCACCAGGTCCTTCGCCATGTCGAAGCCGAACTGGTGGCAGGCCGCATAAATGTTGGGAAAACGCCTCTGGAGAAAGACCTTCGACTTGTGGCGGCAATCCAGGTAGACGCTGCGGGAGCCGGTCCGCTTCATTTCATTGTCAATCGCCCGGGCCACAATGTCGCGCGGCGCCAGCGACCCGCGCGGATCGTAGCGGTCCATGAACGGCTTCCCCTGGGCGTCCACCAGCTGCGCGCCCTCACCCCGGACCGCTTCGCTGATCAGGAACGACTTCGCCTGCGGATGATACAGGCAGGTCGGGTGAAACTGGATGAATTCCATGTTGGCAATCGGCACGCCCGCCCGCCAGGCAATGGCCACCCCGTCGCCCGTGGCGATGTCGGGGTTGCTGGTATACAGGTAAACCTTGCCCCCGCCGCCCGTCGCCAGGACGGTCGAGGCCGCCCGGACGCCGAAAATCTCCCCGGTTTCCCGGTTCAGGGCATACACGCCCACGCACCGCTGCTCCCCCCCGATCCCCAGCCAGCCGGTGGTGATCAGGTCGATCGTCATGCAGTTTTCCAGCACGGTGATCGCCGGATCGCTCAACACCCGCTTGAGCAGGGCCTTCTCGACCTCGCGGCCGGTGATGTCGCCCACATGCAGCACCCGGCGCTGGGAATGGCCGCCCTCGCGCCCCAGGTCGTCGGCAAAATCCACGCCCAGCCGGCGCAGTTCCTCGATCCGCTCGGGCCCGCCGCTCACGACGGAACGGACCACCTCCTCCCGGCACAGGCCCGCCCCGGCAATCAGGGTGTCCTGCACGTGCTGCTCGAAGGAATCGTCCGTGGTCACCACGCAGGCAATGCCGCCCTGCGCATAATTGGTGTTGCTCTCGGCGCGGGCTTTCTTGGTCAGGAGCAGAACCCGGCCGTGGGCGCCCAGGTGGATGGCCGACATCAGGCCGGCAATCCCGCTCCCGATCACAAGAAAATCCGTGTCGAACGTGTTCATGAACCGACTACCTTATCACAGGCGCGATTCCTTCGGCAAGCTAATCGGCGCCCGGTTTTTTTCATTCCCTCCCCCGCCCGGCTCAGGCAGAATGGCCCGATGAACACGTCCGCCAGCAAGACACGGCCCCGGGAGGCGGTCCGCCTGAACCGTTCCAGTTTGATGTATTTAACCTCCCCATGACCGAACGCTCCACCATCCGGAAATGGGCGGCTCATTATGCCGCCCAGCGCGAGGCGGGCGAGGCCGGCTGGGCCGGCGCCGCCAGCTATCCGCTCAAGGAGGGGGTCCTCCGGGACGCGCTGGCCGACCATCCCGCCAGGCCCGGCGCCGCCTTTCTCGAACTGGGCTGCGGCGCCGGCAACATCGCCCTCTGGATGGCGGCGGAAGGCTACGCCGCCAGCGGCGTGGACGTGGCGCCCGAGGCCATCGACTGGGCCCGCGCCAACGCCGCCAGGGCCGGCCTGACGGCGCGATTCGAGGCGGCGGACCTGGCGGGCTTGTCCCTTTTTTCGGATGGCGCGTTCGATATCATCTTCGACGGCGACTGCCTTCACATGATCATGGAACCGGACCGGCCGGCGTGCCTGCGGGAAATCCGGCGGGTGCTCAAGCCGGGCGGCCTGCTGATCGCGGGCGGCAACATGCGCGACGAGGCCGTAACGGACCCGCGGCTCATGCAACTGCTGACCCCGGACGGCTTCCGCTATATGCTCCGGAGCGAGCCGGAACTGATCCTCGAACTGACGGAAGCCGGCCTCGTCCTGCTTTCCGTGAAGCGCTACCCGAAGCGGGGCAGCCAGCGCATCATCTCCCACGGCGCCATCGTGCGCGCCACCCGGGACTGACGCGCTATTGGACGATCATGATGGTTCCCGCGGCCGGGCACGTGGCGATGACGGACGTCCCCTGCGTCTTCACGGTATAGACCTTGCTCGAGCCGGTCACCGCCCAGTTGGTCAGGTTCTGCGTCCCCGCCAGGGCGCCGGCCGAGAACAGGACCAGCGGCGTCCGGATGTCCCCGAACACATTCACCGCGACCGCGTTCGAGACGGTCAGCGTGCCCGCGACCTGCACCAGCGGTACGCTCCCGGACGTGCGGCGGAACTTGTAGGTGAAGCCCCGGGGCAGCGAAAGGTTGGTCGCCACGGTCAGCGTGCCGGGCGCATCGGCCCAGTCGAAGCCCGCGAACCCGGGGTCCAGCGTGACCGGGCGGCGGATTGTCCCCCGCCCGCCCAGCCACGTGTTG
>CAYZVY010000056.1:0-14518 GCA_964481675.1 uncultured Verrucomicrobiota bacterium | reverse complement strand
CTGCCCGCCGCCCACGGCGGCCCCCAGCGCCCGCGTGCACAGGCCCGTGCTCTCCCACACGCCGCCATTCAGGCGGATCGTGCTTTGCGTCGAAATCGCGACCCCGTCGAGGGTGCGCAGGACGCCTCCCTTGATTTCAAGGGTGTTGGTGAACAGGGACGCCAGGTTGGTGCCCCCCCAGTCCAGGAAGCCCGCGCCGATCTTGGTCAGGCCGCACGTCACGTCCACCCCGGTCAGGTTGCCGCGGAAACCCAGGAGCGTGTTGGTCTTGTCCACCGTGAAATCGATGCTGGCCAAACCCGCGTTGATTTTCTTGCCTCCCGTAAACACCAGATCGTTCGTGCCGTAAAAATAGACCGGCCGGCCAAACTCCACGCCGTTGGTCAGCGTCAGCGGCCCGTACCCATTTTCAAGCCGGGTGTTGTACGAGACGAAACGGAACCGCCCGTTGCCGGCCGCGGTTGCGCTGTTCAGTTTCAGGGTTCCGTTTTCCAGGTTCAGGCCGCCCAGCCAGCCGCTGTTGTCGGCCGACAGCACCAGCGTGCCGAGGCCCGACTTCTGGACCATGTTCGTGCCCGAAAAGCCGCCGGTCCAGGTGATCCAGTTGGTCAGGTTGTCGGCGCTGATGATGGTCACCGGGTTCGTCAGACACACCAGGGAGGCCGAAACGAGCAGGTTGGTGGCCGTCCGCGTGGCGATTTTCGCGCTGACCGCCGCGGCCACGCGGAAATCCCGGTCGACCTCCCCGTTGTCGTCGATGTAAAGCGTGGGGTTGTCGGTGAGGGCGATGCCCATCCGGATGGCGTTGGTGGAAAAACCAAGCGGGCCGTTCTGGGCCTTCCTCACCACATTGGACACGTTGAAAACGCCATACCGGAACAGGGTGTCCCCGGTATACGAGCTGGCCGGATAGAGAACAAAGGTGTTGGCATCGATATTGCCGCTGAAAATCAGCCCGCCTGTGCCGGTGATCGGCCCCGCCAGATTCAGGCGCCCAGTCGACTTGCTTTCGAGGGTCAGATTGCGCTCGAGGGTGATCGAGCCGGTGAACGATCCGGTTGTGGTGTTGTAATTCAGCCCCATGCCGGCGATGCCAATGCCATTCGACGACACCAGGACGTCCCGCCCCAGGCTGATGGCGTTGGTGATCCGCAGCCAGACGTCGCAATTCGTCGTGAAGGCGTCACCCAGCCGGATGGCGCTCGTTCCCGTTCCCAGGGCCTGGGGATGGGCCACCACCAGCGTGCCGCGATTGACCGAGACGCCACCGGAGAAGTCATTGCTTCCCTGCAGCACGACCGAAGCGTTATTAACCGAGCTGTCGGTCTTGGTGATGCCGCCGGTACCGGTGATCCGCCCCGGCATCCGCATCACCGATGCGTGGCCCGACAGCCACACGTCCCGGTTGAGCGTGATGTCGCCACTCCACGTCATGGTGAAGCCGCCGTTGGCGATATTGCCGATGATCACGGCACCGCCCGCGTTGTTCACCACCAGGGGCCGGGCAAACGTGGCCGTGTCGCCATCCATGAAAAACTGGAGGAGATCCGACCCTGCGGTCTCGGAATCGCCGACCTGGATGGCGTTGGTCGCATTGCCCATGGTTCCGTTCGCGCCGGAAGGCGTGTTGCCAAAGGCGTTCATCACCCCCTTGCGCAGCACTACCGGACCCGTGAACGTGTTGGTTCCCTTCAGGGTCAGCATGATGGGGGTCGTCACGCCAAACGCGCCCGCAACACTGCCCGCAAACAGCATCACGCCCGTTCCCGCAAGGGGAGTGATGATCTCGGTTGACGTCAGCCATCGCACCTCCGACGTGCCGCTCCCCGCGGAAAGAGTCAGGGCGCTGCCGCCGCCCAGGAGCCACGTCCAACTGTTAAAGCCGCCATCGCTGAATTCGAGGTGTCCGATCGTGCGGAGGGTATTGTTCGTCACCGTGCGGACCGCATTGATGTCGTTCGTGAAAAAGGCGGTATAGTCCGCCTCGTTCGCGACAATGCCGTTTTTCCAGTTGACTGCATCGGACCAGTTGCCGCTCCGGTTATTGGTCCAGATCCCGTCCGCCGCAAAAGCGCCAGCCGCCACCAGGGTGGTCAGGCACCCCATCATGAACAAACGAAAATTCACGGGATCCTCCTTTGTTATTGACAATTGATTATATTACAACAGAAGCTATCCTCGTGCAATCTATTTGACCGGAAACCCGCGGGTGCCGAACCGGGCCGCCGGGATCATCCGCCCGTTCAGGCGGATGCGGGTCAGGCCGGAAACCGGCGGCCTGTGCAGGAACACGGCCGGCGCCGCATCCCGGAAAGCCGGCTTCCATTCCACATCCAGCGTCTTCCCGTCCTTCGCCATCGCCGTGCGCAGCGTCACCGGCCCGTATTCGGTGGGCATGGCGTCGAAGCGGCAGGCCGCCCCCGGCTTCAGCCAGGCCGCCGGCATAAGGCGGAGCAGATGCAGCTCCCCCTCCTTCAGCTGCTCGTCGATCACGGCCAGCCGCGCGGCATACAGCGCCAGCGGCGCCGCGAACACGTTGCCCGTCACCCCGCCGCGCGTCTCGCAGGAAATCCGCGTCTGGCGCGAGATGCCCCCCGCGAACACGCTGTACATGGCTTCCAGGAAGCGGGCCCGGTCCCCTCCCTGCCAGGAATGGAACAGGTTCCAGGAATAGCAGGGCTCGCAGCTCGACATCTCGTGGTCCAGCACCGGCACCTGCCAGCAGTTGGAATCGCGCCGGTAAAACCGGGTCGCCGGCCCCTCGCGGAACCAGTCGGCCAGGTCCCGCATCGCCGGATCCGCCGCGTCCAGAATCCCGGCAAACACCAGCACCATGGCGCCGCCGTCGAGCGCGAACGCGTGGCGGTTCTCGTATTTCTGCTCGCCCGACAGCGACGAGGGCACGAAGCGCCGGCGGCGCCCTTTCGCGTCCTTCCACGTCGGCATGGCGCGGCACCGTTTGCGGAACGCGGCCACAAAAGTCTCCTTATACGCGGCCGCCTCGGCTTCGATAGCCGCGGCCCGGGGATGACCCAGCCGCCGCAGCAGCCGCGCGGCGGTGCGCATGCCGAGGTAATTCCAGCTGTCGGACCAGACCGCCTGGATCCGCGTGCCGTTGTCGGACGCCACGCCCGGCGGCAGGATCCCCTCCACCCCGCCATGCCCCCGGACCGCCCGCATGTCGCGGATCCAGTCGCACGACTTGACCAGCACGTCCGCGATCCGGCCGGCGAACGCCTTGTCGCCCGACAGCAGGCCGTGCATGGACAGGGTCCACAGCACCGCCCCGTTGTCGGGGATCCAGTCGATGGACTTGTACGCGGCGGGGGTGCTGAGATAGCCGGGATGGGGCGTATACGCGGCGCCCGGCGGCGTGACCGTGCCCTGCTCCTCGCGGAAGATGTCCAGCCAGGGCTCCACCGCGCGGTGATGGCCGAACAGGTCCATCATCATGACCAGGTCCATGGCCAGCGGGGTGGTCCACAGGTTGGTGTACATCCACGAGCCGCTGATCTTGCAGACCTTGCCGGTGGAAGGCTGCTTCTCCGCCAGCATGTGGCTGAAGCGGACGCTCTGCCGCAGCACGTCGTTCACGTCCTCCTCGGGCGTGCGGAATACGGTACGGGTGGCGGTGACGGCCTTCCAGTACCGGTTCGCCTCGGCCAGCGCGCCGTCATAGCCCAGCGCCAGCTCCGCGTCGAAGGTCGCCCGGTCGCAGGGCAGCATCGGGATCAGCACGTCCACGAACGCGCCGGCCCGGGAGGGCATGGCGACGTACAGCCGGTAATCCTTCTGCTTGTCCATTGCGGGCGTAAACCAGCTCGCGCCTGTCAGATGTTTCTGGCCCGGGGGAATCCCGAGCCTCACGCGGCCGTCCGGCTCCAGCAGGCGCAGGCCCGCGGCCGCGCCGGCCACGGGATTCTCCGGCTTCAGGTCCCGGGGATACACATGCTTCTTGTTCTCGCGGTTGGGCACCACGTTGGCGCGGGTGCTCATGCTGGTGCGCAGGTGCGGGTTCTGGATCACGATGTTGAAGCCGGTCCGCTCCTCCAGCGGCAGCGCGGGACAGGCCTCGCGGACGCCCAGCCGGACCCAGGCGAACAGGGGATCGTCGCCGGTCCGGACCGCCCCGCCGCCGGGAATATGCGCAAACAGGCGCATGCGGTGGACCAGCCCGTCCATGGGAATATCGGTCCAGAGCACGGGCGCGGCATCCGTTTCGAAACCCTGGCTGCACAGGTTGTCGTCGTGCGACAAATAGGCGTAGGCGTTGTTGTCCACCCCCGAAAAAGCCTCGTTATAATGCGGGGCAAAGGCGATCTGCGCCTCCTGGCCGGCCCAGGCCTCCGTCCGCCGGTTCAGGCTCGGCAGCGCCAGGAGCGTGCCGTTCCACAGCACGTTGAAGCGGAACAGGTGATCCTTCCAGCCCAGCGTGGTGTAAATGTTCGGCAGGTCGCTCCACCAGCCGGCGGCGGTTTGAAAGTCGGGTTCGGACGTTTTCGGAAGGGCTCGTTTCACGGGAATCCGCCGGGTTGGGGGTGAATGTTTGTCTTTGAAAATAATTCGACTCCGATTATATTGTCTTTCCCTGTTTAATCAACACTGCGGAACGGAAATCCCCATGCACACCCGCGCCACGCTTGCCGCCGACCTCGCCCGCCTGGGCGTCGTCCCCGGCGACACCCTCTTCGTCCACTCCTCCTTCAAAAGCCTCGGGCCCGTGGAGGGCGGCGCCGGCGCGGTGGTGGCCGCCCTGGAGGATGCGCTCGGGCCGGATGGCCTGCTGCTGATGCCGTCGTTCAACCTCCTCCCCAAGGGAGGAGAGGCGCGCGCGAAGAACTGGAACCGCGACACCACCCCCTCGTCCGTCGGCTGGCTGACCGAGTTCTTCCGCACCATGCCCGGCACGGTGCGCTCGGATCATTACTCCCACTCCGTGGCCGCCCGGGGCAAGGACGCGGCCCTGTTCATCGGCGACCATCCCAGCCTCGAAGGCCTGGAGACCCCCTGGGACCGCGCGCCCTGGGGCCGCACCTACGGCACGCAGTCGCCCATGATCAAGGCCTACCGCCGGCCCGCCGGCAAGGTGCTGATGCTGGGGGTGGATTACCACTCCTCCACCTACTGCCACGTGGTGGAAACCTTTTACTGGGCCTGGCGGAAATCCACCCGCTACGATTTTCCCTTCCACTACATCAACCGCGAGGCCGTGGGCGAATACTGGGACTCCCTCCAGCGCCAGCAGCGGGGCGCGGTCGGGGACGCGGCCTGCCGCCTCTCCGTGATCCGCGACTTCGTGGACACGGTGCTGGAAGCCGTGAAGCCGGACCCTAAACGCTTCTTCAAGTGGTACCAGGAGTAAAGACCTCGTGATTCGCACCTCCCACCCGTTTCTGCTGTCGGACAAGGGCTCCAACCGCGCCACCGCCTACGTCTTCTCCAACAAGGCCGTCACCCTGGACGGCCGGACGCATGTGGTGTGGACCGACGACGTGGCCATCACCCGCGGCCGCACCTTCAACCATGCCTCCAGCCGGTGGGGTGCGGCGTTCACGCTCGGCGAGGGTCGCGACAACCACAACAACCCCTGCCTGATCGCCGACGAGGCCGGCCGCCTCCAGCTCGCCTTCGGCCCCCACGGCATGTGGGACTCCATCCACGATGTCTGCAAATGGCCGCCGGGCACCTTCCGCTACGGCGTCTCGGACAAGCCCGGCATCCTGCGCTCCATCACCTCGTTCAAGCC
Organism: uncultured Verrucomicrobiota bacterium; assembly: GCA_964481675.1. Classification (GTDB taxonomy): domain Bacteria; phylum Verrucomicrobiota; class Kiritimatiellia; order CAIKKV01; family CAIKKV01; genus CAIKKV01. Next base: position 8,772 of record CAYZVY010000056.1, on the reverse strand, counting down.
CTTCGGCTACAACGCCACCTACGCGGTCATGGCGCGCACCCCGGACAAGCGAACCGCCATCGTCTACCGTGGCGGCGACTACCCGCTCTGCGTCCAGTTCCAGATTCAGCGGCCGAACGGCGGCTGGTTCTCCGCCCAGCCGCTCTTCGCGCAGGACATCGCGCCACAGTACACCTTCTACGGCGCCCACATGACCGCCGCGCCCGACGGGACTCTCTATGTAGCGGCCCATTTCTACAACGCCGCCATCAAGACGTCCACGGGCGTGGCCCTGCTCAAGACCCCCGACCTCGGCCAAACATGGCTCGATATCCGGAACCGGAAGGTCGTCACGCCGCAAGTTCTCAATCCGCGCATTGCCGTGCCGCACATGGGGCCGGAGGAAGGGCCCTACAACGGCGGCGTGGCGATCGCGCCGGACGGCGCCGCCTGGGTTCTCGTCCACCCCACCCTGGCCGGGCACTACCGCCCGCTGCTGAGCCGGTGGGGCGGCAAGGCCTGGGACACGATCGACCTCTCCGCCTACCTCCCGCCGGAGCGCGGCTTCTGGCGGGGATTCCTCAGCATCGACACGGCGGGCCGGATCCACGTGCTGGGCTGCGCCCTGCTCCGGAACCAGCTGAAGAAAGGCGAAAACACCTTCGGCCACGCCAGCAGCCAGATCTATTACCTTTACTCGGAAAACAATGGCCGTACGTTCGAATGCCGGCAGCTCAGCGATGGCGACCCGGAGGTCCCGAGCTGGATGCCCAGCCTGTCCCAGCCCGGCTTATTCCACCCCGTGGACAACCCGGTCCTGCTCTTCAGCAAGGGCCGCAACCCGCCCACCAAGGTGTATGCCGTGCGGACGCTCGACTGACAGGAAGCTACCGCACGATGAGCAGCATCCCGCTGGAGGGATAGGCGGCCACGATGGACGTCCCCTGCACCTTCACCGCATACGGCCGGGAGGAGCCCGTCACCGTCCAGTTCGTCAGGTTCTGCGTGCCCGCCAGCGTGCCGGCCGTGAACAGAGTCAGCACCGGCTGAGTTTCTCCGTAGACATTCACCGTCACGCCGTTCGACGCCGTCAGCGTGCCCGTCACGTCAACCCGCGGAGCCACGCCGTTCGTGCGTCGGAAATGATAGGTGAACCCCGCCGGCAGCGTCACGTTTGTCCGGATGGTCAGCGTGCCGGGCGTATCCGCCCAGTCGAAGCCCCCGAAACCGGGCTGCAGCGCCAGCGGCCGGTTGATCAACCCCCGCCCGCCCAGACGGGAATTGGCCCGCATGGTCAGCGTGCCGGCCGGCGCCGCCGCCAGTTCCCCGTCCACCAGCAGGGTGGCGTTGGTCACGAAACTTGGCGCAACGAACGTGTTGGTTCCGGCCAGCGACAATACGCCGTCGCCCTGGATGTATAACTGCCCGCTTGCCAACGTCGATAGGATGGCGCCACGGATCACGCCCTTGTCGGCCAGGCTGTCGGGATTATCCGTCACGCGGATCGTGCGGGCCGCGCTGCCCAATTCAATCCCGTCCACCAGGATGGCCTCGCTGTCCGACCGAACCGAGCCGAACAGAAACGCGTCAGTCACAAAATAGCCGGCCGCCCAGGTCAGCGTGTCCGCCCCCTCGCCGTTGAGGTCCACGGTCAGGCTGCCTCCATACGCGGAAAAGCCGCCGGGATAGGAAGCCGCATTGCGGAACTGGAGTTTGCCGGAGCCAATCCCCAGATCCCGGCTCAGGGCTCCCTGGCTTTCCAACACGCCGCCATTCAGATAGATCGGGTTCGTGGCGACAATCGACGGGTCTGGAATGGCACGGAACACCCCGGCCTGCACCTCGATGGTATTCGTGAAAACCGTCCCCAGGTTGGTGCAGCCCCACTCCAGGATGCCGGCGCCTGACTTGGTGAGCGCTTTCACCAGGTCGAACATGACATACCCGCGGATTCCAAGCCGGGCCCCCGCCTGGTCCACTTGCAGCAGCATGGAAGAATTGGCGTCGCTCGCATTCGTGATGCCACCCGTGAAAATCACGTCGCCCGGGCCAGACAGGATCCCCTTGCGGCGCGAGATGACGCGCGCGGGGGCGATGACGGTTGCGTCTGACACGTTCTGCAGATTCTCTCCGCCGCCCGTGTAGAAATAGACCCGGCCAATCGATCCGAACGCCTCGGGGGAGGCGGCCTTGATCGCCCCGCTGACCAGGTAGATTCCGCCCGACCAACCCGTGTTTGTTCCCGAGAGGACCAGCGTGCCGGCGCCGTCCTTCTGGATCACGCCCCACCCCGACACGGGGCCGGCCCACTCGAGCTGGTTGGTCGCGTTGACGGCGGAGATGATCATCCAGGGATTGTTGTTGGTCAGGGCTCCCGTAAAGACCAGGTTGGTGGCATACGCGGTGGTGATGCTGGCGGCGGTGGACGTGTTGGTCACCACGACATCCCGCTCGAAGCGGCCGTTGGCGTTCACCGTCAGAGTGGGGGCATCCCCGGAATTCCCGGTCAGGCGGATGGCAGAGGCCGACTGTCCCAACGGTCCCGGCTGAGACTTCAACACCTGGTTGGAGATGACCATTACCCCCTTCGTGATCGTGACAGGACCGGAAAAGTCATTCGTCGCTCCGACCAGAAGCACCTGGCTTGCGGTATTACCCCCCGTGTAATACACCCCGCCTGTCCCCGTCATATAGCCGGACAGGAAAAATTTTCCTTTGTTGGAAGACAGCGGCGACAGGTTTCGCCAAAGCCGGATGCGCCCGCTCACACCGCACACGTAATCCACACCCGCCATGCCGATGGCCGCCGAGGCCGGATACTCCGTCACATCCACATCGCGTTCCAGCGTGATCCCATTCGTGAGCGTGAGCGCCACGGCGGCCGTGTTGCTGGAATCCCCCAGTTGGATGGGCGAGGAACCTGTTCCGAGCGCGTTGGGGTGAGCCGCATACAGGGTTCCGCAACTGACCGTGACCGGACCCGAAAAATCATTGCTGGAAAGAAGGGTAAGGGTGCCCACGGATGTGTTGATGTCGTTCTTGATGATCCCGCCCGGCCCCGAGATCCGCCCCTTGACGCGCACGGCTCCCCGACCGAAGATCCAGATATCCCGCTCGAGTTGGAGGTTGCCGTTCCAGTTGATGCTCTCTCCCGTTCCGGAGGCGCCATCCCCGATCCCCATGAACTTCCCGTAATTGCCCACCACGATATCGCGCTCGAACGTTCCGCCATTCAGCACGAACTGGAGGAATGCGCTTTCAGAGGAGGCGGTTCCCGCATCCCCCAGCTGGATGGCCGAGACTCCATTCCCGAGCGGCCCGGCGGCATTCGTATAGATATTATTGTAGACGGCCACCCGGCCGCGGCGGATGGTCACCGCGCCGGTGAACGAGTTGGCGCCCGCGATGGCGAGGGGAGGCATGATCGTGTTGCTGTTGGCGTCGGCCGCCGTGTTGACCACGCCGGCCGAGCCCTTCAGGAGAAGCGGCTCGGTCCCGGCAAGCGTGAGGTTCAGGCTCACCAGGGTCAACCAGCGGATTTCGGGGAACCCGCCGGCGGACAGGGTCAGGGCGGACGGCCCGGCCAGTATCCACCGGTCCCCGCTGCCGTTGTTGTCGCTGAACGCCAGGGCCCCGATCGTGCGGGGGGCCCCGTTGGTCACCGTCCGCGTGGTCGAGATGTTGGCCGTGAACGAGGCCGTGCTTCCCGCCCCGTCGGCGACGGTGCCGCCTTGCCACGCATTCGTGACCGACCAGTTGCCGCTGGAATCGGAGCCCCAGACACCGTCTTCGGCCCGGATCACATGGACCGAAAAAAGGGACAATACCGAAGCCATGACAAGCCATTTTGCCTTCATCGCACATTCCTTGAGAAGATTTACGTTACACACCCGTCTGCCGGCGGACGCGCCCTCCGGGCTCCCGCCGCTCCACGATCCACTGCCCGCGCCTGTCCAGACCGTCCGCCACCAGCAGCCGGTGCTCGAAGGCAAAGGCCACGCGGTCCTCGGTCCCGTCCGGAAACCGGATCGCGGCCGCCAGCACGTTGGGCAGACTCGTCAGCCGCTCCACCGCGGCCGGCGCCTCGTTTTTCCTGCGGGGAATCATCAGGCTCATGAACCGGCCGTTGTACCCGCTCACCTTAGCCCACAGCCGAGGCCTCGCATGAACCGGCCCGTGCACCATGTCGGACGGCCGCGCGAAGTGCTTGCACACCCCTTCCTTCAGCGCCGCCACGCGGGCGGTCATCTCCTCGGGCACCCCGTTGTACGCCCACGACCCGGTGCCGATCTCGTCCTGCCCCATCTCCACGGTGTGCGGCTTCGGGTATTCCTCCGGCGCCGGCAGCATCAGGTGAACGTCCAGCTTGTTCCCATGGCGCCAGCCCGTGACGGTAGCGCCGGCGGGCCGCGTCTCGATGGTGTTTTCGGGACACACCTGCATCTGCCATGTGAAATCCGCCCAGTCGTCATAGGCATTCAGGTCGTCCACCACAAACGTGTAGGGATGCGCGCCCTTGACCAGCACCAGGTGCCGTTTGGCCCAGTAGATATTATACTGATGCGACGTATCCACGGCCGCGTAGTCCGCCAGCGCGCCCGGCTCGCAGGCGATCAGGCGGGCCGGATACTTGGTGGCCGTCCAGTCCTGCTGGGGCCGCCCCGGCTTGCCGTTCACCAGCACCACGCTGTGCTGCGCCTGGTCGATGTTGTAGCGCCCGGTATCGATGCTGAAATACTCGCCCTGCGCGGAGAGCGAGAAATGGCCGCCGCTGGCGTGGGCGTGGCCCTGCGCCGCGGTCGAGCGCTGCGACCCGTCGAACACCACGAACAGGGCGTCGGGATCCCAGCCGCTGCGGAAGCTGACAATGCCGCGCCGGCGGTCGCAATAGGCGGTCGGCACGCGCGCCTCGGCCGGATGCTTCCCCTTCTCCAGCTGGTCCAGCGCCAGCAGCGAGCGGAGCGTGGCCGGCGCCTGCTCGCCGCGCGCCAGCGGCACCTCGTTATAGAACCGGCCGTTGGCGTTCTCGGGCTTGATGATGCCGTGCGAATACGACAGCGTGCGCAACAGCCAGATCAGGGCGGGATCCTTCGTGCGCGCGGCCAGCCGCGCCAGCGCCAGCTCGCGCTGGCCGAAGTCGTCGCCATGGTCGCCCGTGTTGGACAGCGCCGCGCCCCAGGGCTGCACAAAGTGAAGCAGCGCGCGGCCCGATTTGGCGAAGGCGGGGCAGGCCGTATAGACGTCGAACAGCCCGGCGCGGTGCAGCATCTCGCCGTATTCGGCCAGCCGCGCCATGATCACATTGCCGTACCCGCCGTCCTCCTCGGGATACCCGTTCTCGTTCGCGGTCACGTTCACGGACGCTTCGTAGCGCAGGATGATATCGGCCAGCAGGCTGTCCAGCTCGGCCGGCACGCCCGGCTCGCCCTTCAGGGCCAGCGCCAGGGGCAGCGCCACCATCAGGCCCAGCAGCGTGATGTTGCCGCCCGCGCTCTTGAAATAGGTCACCCGGCTCATGTCCAGCCGCTTCCGGATGTCGGCCACCCCGGCGCGCACCACCTCCGCGCGGTCCTCCGGCGTCCAGTAGGCGTAAAGCAGGTCGTACGCCACCGCCATGTTGGCCAGCCGGATCCCCGCCCGGTTCTTGACCGTATCCTGGACGCACAGCACGCGCAGGATCGTCCGCATCTGCTCGATGTAATCGGCGCGGTTGTCCAGCAGCGCCGTGATGGCCATGTCGTCGATCGCGAACAACAGCTTGGCCGAAAGGGAGCTCCAGGTGCCGTCCCCCGCCAGCCAGGTCGAGGGCTCCGGCGCCGCGGCCACCTGCTCGAACAGCCGCGCCGCTTTTTCGCGGACCGCCAGCCGGATCTTCCTGCCGTTCCCGGAGCGGGTCCGCTCCCGCAGTTCCGCCAGGTCGGCAGGCCCCATCACAACCCGGGGGTGCACATGCTTCGCATACAGGGAACGCGCGGTTCCATACGTCAATTTCATGGCTGTCTCCGTTTCACGCTCACATCCCGCTCGGAGCGGACATACACCACCGGCCGGTTCGTGGCCGCCATCACCCGGGCCACGCCTTCGCCGGCCCCCTCGACAATCCAGACCGACGCGTTGGTGATCGCCGGCAGGGGCGCCCCCTCCGTCGCCGCCACGTCCATCTCGCCCGCCGCCGCCAGCCGCACCAGCCCGCCGCCGCTGAACACCAGGCCGCCGCCGGCCGGCGCCACCTTGACGGAGTCCTTCTCGGCCAGCAGCGAGATCCCGTTCAAAACGGCCACATGGCCGGCGATGACGTTCGTGGCCGCCAGCGCGCCGCTGAGCCCCCCGCCCACGGACGGCTCCGGCTCGCCCGTCAGCAGGTCGAAGCCGGCATACCCCAGCCGGTCGCTCACATCCTTGTAATAGCCCGTCGCCGCAGCCGCCGTCACGCCGCCTGCCGTCTCCGTCTCGTGCAGCACCGGACCCGCCAGCAGCGCCCCCGCGGCCGGCCCCGCCACCCCGGTCAGCTGCTCGCGAAGCGCCAGCACGTAGTCGCGGGACGCGCTTTCGACGCCGTCGAACACCACCACGCCCTTGAACCGGGCCGGATCTTTCCACACCGCCAGCACCGGCCCCTCCGGGCCGCTCAGCAGCGGCCGGGCGCGGTCGCCGTTCAACGTCCACGTGCAGGCAACCTGCCCGCCCTTGACCCCCACAGGCCCCGTGGGCCCGGTCAGCGCCAGCGCTTTCAGGGCGCGGGCCGACGCGGCCGGAAGGTCCTTCATGCGCACATCCCCGGCCCAGGGCCACGGCGTCTTCAGCTTGCCGTCAAGATTCGAGGGTCCGCCCCACTCCGCCTCCGCCGCAAAGCCGCCCTGGATATACAGCAGCCCGTCCGTCTTCTCCAGCCACGCGGTCACGGCGCTCACCACGGCGGCCGGCTGCGCGCCGGGGTCGCGGACCATGATGATCGTGTAAGCCGACAGATCCAGCTGCGCGGCGTCCTTGAAGTCGCTCAGGAAATCGAACGCGTTCAGCAGCGCCATGCCCGGCACCACGGGATTCGGGGTCGGCGGCGTCACCCACACGGTGGCGCCCGGATACACCGCCAGGGCCGGGAAGTGGCGCGGCGGCAGGCGGGGCAGGCTTTTGAAGACGCGCGCACAGTCGTAGACATACTGCTGGTAGAACAGGAATCCGCGCGCGAAATCGGCCTTGCGCTTGTCGATGGTCTCTTTGGCTTCGGCCTTCGTGTCGCGCCCCTGGACCAGGTTGGCCAGCTCCGCCATCGCGTCGGCGTCGGGCTTCTCTCCCCCGCCCAGATCGATATCGGGCTCCGCCTGCTTCGGCGCCTTGGGCGCATTCAATTCCTCCTCGGCGCCCTTGAACGAGAAGGCCACCCCCTTTTTCAAAAGGTCGCTGTCGCGGCCGATATCCTCGACCAGCACCTGGACGCCCGACATCGCCATGCGGTCGCCGTTGAAGTTCGGATCCACAAAGATCCAGACGCTGAACCAGCCCGTGTCGGCGCCCGCCATCCACGCGGCCACGGAGTCGGCATAACAGCGGATCCGGCGCGTGGCCATCGGCTGGACGGGAACCTGGAGATTGCGTTTGACCGGGTTCATCTCGTAGCCGCCAATGCCGAAGCTCAGCCAGATGACCGGCCGCTCGGGCCACAGGGTCTTGATCCGCCGCACCAGGCTGTAGGCCGCCATGCGGCTGTCGCACTTGTAGTCGTAGATGCCGCCCACGTCAAACTTCCACCGTTTCAGGCCAGGCGTGCCGGGCTCGCCGGGAAGGAAGGTGCAGACCTGGAGGCCCGGCCGCTCGAGGGCGTACCGGGTTTTCACGAAATCGTAAATCATGTTGAACCCGTCGACGCCGCGCTCGTAGGCCCAGCTCTGCCACGCCTGGCGCTCCGGCCCCGTCAGCGCGGCCGGGTCGCCGTTCACGCGGGCCGGATCCACCTTCAGTTCGTCGCAGAAGAGCCGCCAGCCGTCCTTCCACAGGGCATCCGGATCCATCTTCATGGTCTCCTCGCCGAACACCAGGCCGTCGATCATGGGCAGCGTTTCAGGCGGCAGCGCCGCGTCGATCTGCAGCCAGAACCGGTCGCGCTGCTGGCGGTTGACCGTGATCAGGCCCGGATTCCCGACGGTGGAGATGCGGACAAAAAAGATTTTCCCTGCATCATAGCCCCGCTTCCACTGCACCAGATCGGCCGGCAGGCTGAGGCAGTAATAGGCGTCGACAGGCGACTCGGGGCCGTAGACGCCCATCCCGCACATCCAGGCCAGGTTGCGCTTGCTGTCCACCCGACGCGCGGGTTGGCCCGCCTGGGGCGCCGGCTGCCCCGAGGCCTTGGCCAGGGCCGCGGCCAGGTAGGCGCGCACGGCGGGCTCGGGTGCCTTCAAACCGCGAAGGGTTTGCGCGTCGGCCGCGACGGCCTTGTCCGCCAGTACGGCCGCCGCCTGGAGGCGGACCCATTTGTGTCCGTCACCCTGCAACGCGGCAAGGGCCTGCGGGCGCGCCCGGTCGGGCGCCTGGGCGGCCAGTTGGGCAAGGGCCGCCGCGCGGGTGTAGGGATCGGGATTGGAAGCCGCGGCCGTTTCGATGACACCCAAGGCCCAGGCCGGTTTGGCGATAGCCAGCTCCTCAAGGAGGCGCAGGCGCCGGGCGGGATTGGCGACCAGCAGGTCGAACGCCGCCCCCTCGGCCTCGCCGGCGGGGCGCTGCCCCGCCAGCCGGCGGCACGCCTCGTTCGCGGAAGCGGTGTCGGGATCGTTGGCCAGCTGGATCAGCCGTTCC
>CAYZVY010000055.1:5278-20643 GCA_964481675.1 uncultured Verrucomicrobiota bacterium | reverse complement strand
TGGCGACCTCGTAGGCGGCGTCGGTCGCGTCATGGTTGACGACCACGACCATCAGGGTGCCGTCCGCATCCAGACGCGGAAGCACTTCCAGATTGCAGGGCATCCGGCCGTCCCGGGTGAGGGTCACCAGACGGCGGACGCCCGCCTTGTCCGCCGCCCGCGTCAGGACGTTGACGTAGGGACGGAATTTTTCGTAGTCGTCGGTCACGCCGGTGACGAACGGGTTGACCGGTTCCGTTCCGCGCGACATGTCCAGGCGCGGGAAGAGGGCGTGGATGCTGGCGCCGGGACGGTCGCCGATCCAGACGGTCCGCTCGGTCTCCACGCCGCAGACCTTGTCGCCATACCAGGCGATCGGCTTGCCGGCCACGACATCGGCCGTGCAGATTTCGCCATAAACGGTCACGGGCGGGGGGTCATTTTCGCCATACCGGATGGCCGGGGGTTTGCGCATGTCCAGCACGCTTTGCGGAATCCCGCCGCGCGCGGTGGCGGGCATCCCGGTCAGGGAGTTGTTGAGCCGGGCCCAGGCCTCTTCGTCCGCCACCCATTTCCCGCTCTCGTTTTTCCAGAGCTTGGATTCGGTCTTGTGTACATCACCGGCCTGGAACGGGGCCAGGGCCACCCGGGCGGCCCAGGCGCGCTCCTCTTCCGTCTGCATCGAGGGCTGGAACGGCGCCTTGTATTTGTGGGTCAGCTTGACTCCGAATACGGTTTCGAGGAAGTCGGTGCGCTTGCCGGTGCCGATGTCGAGCGACAGGGAGTCGACGTTGGCGCAGAGGACGCCCCCCGTGGCAACGTAATCCGTGAAGCGCTGGCGGAGCGTCGGCGTGCTCCATTCGGACCCGATCACGTAGACCGCCTTGAAGGGTTTGAGGGCGTCCGGCTCGAGTTCAGTTTCCTCCTCGGTGACGACGGCGAAGGGGATCTGCGCCGCGCCCAGTGCCACGGCGGTCCAGGCGTAGTCGAATTTCGGATATTGGTACATCTTGTAGAAATAGCCGGTGTAATCGGGGAGCAGCAGGGCGACCTCGGGCTGGACGGGGGACGACTTCGACAGGAATGTCGCGTAATGGTGGCGGAGGAAATTGTGCCAGTAGGCCAGCTGCTTCCGCTGCCGCAGGGGGGCTTCGTCGGGGCCGCGGTATTCGTCGACATACAGCCAGTGGGTGATGCCGTCCACGGTGTGGCCCATCATGCGGGCGAGGGCGCGCTCGATGTCGCCGGGCCCGTCATAGAGCTCCCCGCAGCCGTACTGGCGGGGGAAGAACCAGCTCCAGCCCATGATGAGGTTGTTGTGGCGGGCCGCCAGATGGTCGGTCATGGCGTAATTGACGGCCATAGCCGGGTGTTCCGGCCAGCATTGCTCGACGTTGATGACGGCGTTCTGGCGGTGGTTCCAGTAGACGCTGTAGCCCCAGAACACGTCGATGCCCGGCCAGACGAGGAAAGCCTGGGGGAAGGGGTAGCAATCCACGCGCTTCTCCGTCCGCTGCCGGAGATCGCGGGGCGCCTTTTCGCCCGCGAGGGTGAGCCGCTTGAAGTCGCGGTTGTAGGCTTCGGTGGAGAGGCGCTCCGACGCTTCGGCGCTGACGCGGCGGAAATACTCGAACGTGAAATAGCGGTGGTAGTCCATCCACAGCTTGTAGGCGCCGGGGCGGATCCACTGCTCGTCGACCGGCTGGGGCGTGGAGTGGAAATTCGCGCTGAGCACGGGCGGGCGGACCTCCCACCAGAAGCGCAGGGATTCCCCGGTGAAGCCGTTGTAGGTGCGGCCGTCGCCGTTGGTGTCCTCGGCGGGGGAGCTGTCGCGGAACCAGATGTCGCGCAGGAAGGTCATGTATTCCGCGAGGCTCTCGGGCCGGTAGTCGGGCGACCGACGCTCGCGCATCCCGATTTCGTCCCAGCTGCAGGTCACGTAGACGGGGCCGACCTTGAACATGTCGGACTCGCCGAAGTTCTCCGCGTAGCGGGCCAGCAGGCTGACCCCGGCGTCGTAGTTCCGCTTCACCAGGAAGCTGCCGCTGCCGTCGCCGCCGGCCTTCTTTCCGAGGGAGCCGTCATAGGTCATGTAGGGTTCGCTGTTCTGGGCCCAGAGGGTCTGGTCGATGTAGCCCAGCATGCCGTTCTTCTTGAGGAACCGGCCGGCGGTCATGCCGTATTTGTAGGCGCAGTTGTAGCCCATGCGGCGCCAGTCCTCCAGCACGGCGGCCTCGAGCGCGGGATCGATCGGCCGCGGGTCCTTTTCCGGGTCGTAGAGGCCCAGCCGCTGCCAGTCGAAGCTGGCCGCGGCGGCCGCGGCGATTTTGGGGTCCTCGCTCTTGACGTCGAGCTTGCCGACGAAGCCGCGGGCGTCGTAGTGGAACGGCCCGGTGTAGGGGGAGATGGGCGGCTCGGGCAGGGCCTTCCAGTCCTTGAGGAACCGGGTCCGCCACGGTTCGGCGGCCGGGGGCTTGGGGTCGGCGGCGGAGGACATCCAGGCTCCGGAGAGGCTTGCGAGAAGGACAAGGAGGGATCGTTTCATTGGCATTTCCCCAGATTGCTTTTGAATGGGCGAAGACTGTCGTCCAGTCCGCCCGGCCGGTTGCGGGCCAGCCAGAGGCGGCGGTGTTCGGCGCAGATGGTTTCGAAGATCCCGGCCAGATCCCGGTGCAGCGGGGTCTGGCCGGCCAGGAGCCGGCGGCCCATCCGGCAGGCGGCGAGGGCCATCCGGCCGTTGTTGGCGAATTCGTCGAGGATGAGCCCGCCATCGGGCCGGTCCATCCGCGCGCCGGCCATCGAAGCGAGCGAGGTTTCGAGATGGGCTTCGGCGGCGGCGAGAGTGGCCGCGGTCATGTTCGCGGGCGGCTTGTAGCCGGGGGCCTGGCGCAGGATCCGGTCGAGCAGGTTGGATTGCGTGGCGTTTTCGGAGACATGCTGCCAGGTGTCCGCCAGCGCATAGGCGGCCTGGCCCATGACGCCGGCCTCGTCGTGAAAGACATGCGGGTCGAGGGCGGCGCGGATGGCGTCGTCGGGATTGGTTTTTTCACACCACGCCATGGCCGCGCCGGCGGCGAAGCCGGTGAAGCTGATGGCCAGGTAGTGCCAGTGGCCGCCGTCGCCCCAGTCGGTGTTGAGCAGGCCGGCCGCCCCGCAGGCGAGGGCGGCCTTTGCCGCCGAGCGGTTGCTGCCGTAGCCGGCCTCGTTGCAGCCGGTGAACGTGCACCAGGTGGAGGTGCCGGGGGCGAACCAGAAGGGGATGCCGGCGGCGGCGAGTTTTTCGCCGTGCGCCTGGAACGGGTAATTCCGGTAATAGCCCCAGTCCACGTGGACCATGCCGCGGTCCAGCAGGTCGAGGCGGTCGGGAAAATGATTCCAGACCATGTCGCCCCAGTACTGGCAGGTGCAGCCAAGGGGGGCTGCGGCGGCATTCAGTTTGCCGAGATAGTCGAGGAAGACGCGGTGCAGGCCGTCCCGTTCCACGGCCTGCCGGCTGCGGCCCTTGCCGAGTTCCCAGGTTTCGTCGCACCCGATGTTGAGCCGGCGGCTGGTGAAGCAGGGGACCAGCTCGTTGAACAGGGACGCGACCAGGGCGAGAGAGCCGGGATTGCCGGGGTCGAGGGTGGACGGGTTCGGGCGCCATTCGCCGGAGGGTGTGGTGAAGCCCTCGGGGCATTCCGCCAGGGGGCGGTAGCGGGGGTGTTTGAGCCAGCGCTCCATGTGGCCGAACGCGTTCTGGTTGGGCGCCAGCTCGATGAAGCGGTCGCGGCAGTAGGCGTCCAGGAGGCGGATCTCGTCCGGGGTGAACGGGTCGGCGTCGGCCCACACCTCGCGATGATCGCGGTAGGCGAAGGTGTGCTCCATGTAGAGCTGGATGTGGTTGACCTTCCATTCCGCCAGGTTGTCGATGAGGGCGAACAGGGTGGCCATCGTGGGGACCTTGTCGCGGCTGATGTCGAGCATGACGCCGCGGACGGGGATGTCGGGGGAATCCTCGATGACGCCGCAGGGGAGCAAGGCGGGGACACGGCCTGGAAAGGCCGTGCTACTTCCTGTCGTGTCTTGCGGACACGAACACGCGCGCAGGAGCTGGCGCAGCGTCATGCGGCCGTAGAAGGCGCCGGCGGGATCGGCGGCTTCGAGGCGGATGCCGCCGGGGGCGACGGCGAGCCGGTAGCCCTGGGCGGGCAGGGGAGCGGAGGGCGGCAGGGCGTCGATCCGGTCCGAGGCGGGGGCCGGGCAGGCGCCCGGCTCCGGGTGAATGTGGCGCGGCCGCGGCAGCAGCGGCACTTGATTCAGGTTCATCATGTCTTGATTTTTGTGGCACGGGTCTTCCGACCCGTGCGATGCGGTTGCGGGTGCCCGGGGCCACGGCCTGGAAAAGCCGTGCCACGCCTGTTGTCCCCCGTGATCACTTCTCGATCGGAGGAACGCGCGTGCCCCATTCTCCCTGATTCAACGGGGGGCGGTCGACAAAATATTTCGGCACGCCCAGGTCTTTCTTGTTCAGGTTGGCCTGGGCTTCCCGGATGGGCTTGAGGGCGGCGGGCGAGCCGAGCATGAAGACGGAGACGCCCCAGGAGGGAACCTTCAACTTGAACCGGCCGTCCGTGTCCGCCTCGATGACCTTGTCGTTGAGCATGTCCCAGGCGGTGAAGCCGGCCTTGACATAGGCCGGGTCCACGGCGACGTCGTAGTCGCCTTCCGTGGGGTCGTGGCTGATGGCGACGACCATCAGCGTGCCCTTGTCGTCCACGCGCGGCAGCACCTCCAGGTTCATGGGAAGGGTTCCGTTCAGCGTCATGGCGACGGGGCGGGTGACGCCCGCCTTACGGGCGGCGTAACCGAGGGCCTCGGCGTAGGGGCGGTGCGATTCGTAGCGGTCCGGGATCGAAGTGGGGAACGGGTTGCAGGGCTCCGTGGCGCGGTGGGCGTCCATGCGGGAGGAGAGGGCGTGGATGCTGGCCCCTTCGCGGGTGCCGAGCCAGACCGTGCTTTTCGTTTCCAGGCCCACGATCTTGTCGTTCCACCAGGCGATGGGGGTCGCGCCGTTGACGGGCAGGGCGGTGTCGACCTCGCTCCAGGTGACGACGGGGTTGGTGGAGCCGACGCCGGCGGCGTAGCGGATTTGCGGCGGGGTGCGCATGTCGAGCGGGCTCTGGGGGAGGCCGAGGACGACGGGCGGCATTTTGGCCATCTGGGCGTCGAGCTCCTTCCAGGCGGCCTCGTCGCGGACGAGGTTGCCGTCCTTGTCGCGGAGCATTTTCCAGGAGGGGTCGCGCAGGGCCTCTCCGCCCTTCATGCCCTGGTTGTCGGGGATGGGGCGTTTCGGCACGCCTTTTTCGTCGAGCAGGAATTTCTGTTCCGTGCGGGCGTAGAGCTTGGCCCAGGCGCGGGGGTCGTCGGGCTGGTGGACGCTGTGGCCCTGGAGCTTGTAGATGCTGGCCCACTTGTCGAACGGGAGGGCCCAGACGGCTTCCTCGGCGCTCTGCGTGCTGGGAAGGAAGGCGTTCTTGTGTTTCCGCTCGATCTTCACGCCGAACGTTTTTTCCAGGAAGTCGGTGCGCTTGCCGGTGGGGATGTCGATGGACAGGCTGTCGACGTTGGCGAAGACGACGCCGCCGCGGGCGATGAAGTCGGTGATCCGCTGGCGGATCGCCGGGGTGGTCCATTCCGAGCCGACCACGTAGAGGACCTTGTAGGCGTCAAGTTTGGTCTCGTTGAATTCCAGCTCCTCTTCCGTGAGGAGGTGGAAGGGGAGTTGGAGGTTCTGGAAGGCTTCGGCGGTCCACCCGAAATCGAACTTGGGATATTGGAAATAGCGGTAGAAGAAGCCGGTGTTGTCGGGCATGAGGAGGGCGATCTGCGGCTTGACGGGGGCCGATTTGGAGAGGTAGCCGGCGTAATGGGCCTTGAAGAAGTTCTGCCAGTAGGCCAGTTGGAGGCGCTGTTTCTGGTCGCGGCCGCGGTAGACGGGCGTGTAGAGCCAGTGGTGGGTGCCGTCGACGTTGTGGCCCATCATGCGGGCGAGGGCGCGGTCCATGTCGTGGGGGCCGTTGTACATGTCCCAGCCCTCCTGGCCGAAGTAGAACCAGATCCAGCCCATGACGAGGTTCTTGTGGACGGGGGCGAGCCGGTCGGTGATGGCGTAGTTGAGGTTCATGACGGGCGATTCGGGCCAGCAGTGCTCCACGTTCACCACGGGGCTGAGCGTGTGGTACCAGTAGAAGCTGTTGCCGTGGCGCTGGTTGGCGCCGGGCCAGATGATGAAGTGCTGGGTGAAGGGGTAGCAGGTGATGCGGCCCGGGGTGCCGAGCGCGTTCATGTTGGAGGAGGCCTGCTCGTTGATGCGGCGGAAGAACTCGAAGGTGAAGTAGCGGTGGAAATCCACGAGGAGCTTGTAGCGGCCGGGCTGCGCGAACATGGCGGCGTCGGCCTCGGGCAGGGCGGAGAAGGTCTGGGTGCCGTTGGTGCTCCAGCCGGGCTGGGCCCAGTTGAGGGAGACGTGGAGCGGTTCGACCTGATCCCAGTTCGACAGGGATTCGCCGGTCAGGGCGTTATAGGTGCGGCCGTCGCCGTTGCTGTCCTGGCCGGGGGCGGCGTCCTTGAACCAGACCTCTTTCAGGAACAGGCGGAATTCGTTGGTCATGCCGTCGCGGTAGTCCATCTGGGCGCGGGTGCGCAGGCCCACTTCGTCCCAGGAGCAGGTGAGGCGGTGGTCGCCGACGGTGAAGAGGTGCCGGCCGTAGTAGTGGCCCAGGCCGGTGATGGCGTCGACGCCCGCCTTGAAATTCTCCGGGTTGAAGAAGCTGCCGCAGGCTTCGCGCTGCTTGGTGCCGGGCTTGCCGTCGAACTGGAGGGGCGGCGGGCCGTTGGCGCCGAAGAGGGTCTGGTCGATGGCGCCCAGCATGCCTTTCGATTTGAGGAACGAGCCGACCATGAAGGTGAAGGAGCCGCCCTTGTAGGCGCAGTTGTAGCCCATGCGGTTCCAGTCCTCGAGGATGGCGTCCTCGAAGGCGAGGTTGATGGGGCGGGGGTCCCTGGCGGGGTCGTAGACGCCGTTTTTGGCGACGTGCTGGTAGTCGTGCTTGGCGCGGAGGTTCGCGACCTGCCCGGTCGTCAGCGTGTCCTTGTTGGAGTTGATGAAGGACTGGTCGTCGACGGTGAAGGCGCGGGCGTCGCCGCCAAAGGGGCCGTCATAGGGGGTGACGGGCGGCTCCGGCAGACTCTTCCAGTTTTTGTAAAGCGTATCGCGCCAGGGTTCCTGGGCCGTCGCCAGCATGGATGAGAGAGCCACGACCGTCCACCACGCCACTGTCCGTTTCATAAAGCAACCTCCGGATATGAATACGTATGCAATATAGTTTACCTTAATAAAAGTTGTCAATCCTGTTGACATTGATTTTCAAATCACATAATTTCTGAATACGTATGGGGACCTTATTATGTCTGCTTTTCAGAAACAATTGGCCCGGCAGCTGAACTTGTCCCAATCGACGGTGTCGCGGGCTCTTCGCAATATGGCCGGGGTGAACGAGCGGACCCGCCGGGCGGTGCATGCCGAGGCGGAAAAGCTGGGCTACCACATCGATTCCACCAACTTCGAAGCCCGCACCATGCGGATGCGGGCCGTGGGCAACCTGCCGTCGACCGGCATCATCTGCGCGACCGTGTATGACGACGACGATGCGGCCAGCTTCGGCGGCCGCATCCTGCGCGGCATGAACGAGGCCGCGCGCAAGGCCGACCTCGAGGTCGTCATGGTGACGAGCAGCGTCTCCGGCACCGAATTCCCCCGCGTGGTGATGCGCAAGCAGGTGGACGGCGTGGTGCGCCTGCTGGGCGACCTGGAGGTGGACCGGGGCGTGACGCCCTGTCCCGTCCCCTGGGTCAGCCTGCTGTATGATGTTCCCGGAATCGATCTGGTGACCGTCGACAATTTCGTCGGCGCGCGCGCGGTGGGGCGCCGACTGTTTGCTCTCGGCCACAGGCGCGTCGCGTTCATCGGCCCCGAAACCGACCTGGCCCGCGAGCGGCTGGCGGGGCTGCGCGCGGCGGCCCGCGAGGCGGGCGGCGACATTCCCGACGCCCTGGTGCGGCTGGAAAAATTCGTGGCCAGCGACAAGCCCACCCGGGACCTGCTCGATGCGTTCATCGGATCCCGGCTGGACCGCCTGCCGTTCACCGCCCTGGTGGCCTACAACGACTATATGGCCGAAATTGCCCTGCAATACTTTGACGCGAAGGGGATCCGGATCCCCGGAGCGGTCAGCGTGGCGGGCTTCGACGGCGTGCTGCCCGCGTCGTTCCACGAAAAGCGGCGCATCGCCTCGGCGGCCATTCCGCTGGAGCAGGTTGGCGCGGCCGCGCTGGAGCTCCTGCTGTGGCGGATCGTCAACCCGGGCGCCGCGCGGCGCCGGGTGGTGCTGGACACGGCTTTTGTCGAAGGGGATACGGTTTCACGTCCAACAACGGAACCGGCATGTAGCCGCTAGCCGGTCCCAGGCGGAGGGGCAGCCCGTGTTCCGCCAGCGAGAGTCGTGGCACGGCCTTTCCAGGCCGTGTCCCGCCCGGTACGATCGCGATAGAGGAGGGTGTCATGACGCGAGGAACATGGCTGTGTTTCTGTTTTGGCTTGTTGGCTCTTCTGGCCGTAGCGGCTCGTGGCGAAATCATCACGTGGACCGGCGCCGCCTCCACCAACTGGCATGCCTCGGGCAACTGGACCAATGCCAGCGGAGTTGCGGCCATTCCGGCGACGGGCGACGACGTGATCGTCAACGGCGGGCCGCGGCAGCCGACCCTCAGCGTGGCGGCCGGCGCCACCAACATCAATTCCCTGTCCATCGGCGCCAACAACGCCTCCACCCTGTCCGTGGCCCACGCCGATGCGGATCTGAAGAAATTGATCGTCGCCGGCGCTGTCACGATTGGTGGCAGCGGGGTTCTGACCCATTTCGACAACAGCACGGGTGAGGTGCACCGGTTGAACGTGCAGATCGGCGGCGATCTGACAATCTCCGCCGGCGGCAAGATCGACGTGACCGCGCTGGGTTATGACGCAACGAAAGGGCCGGGCTACGACACCAGTGCCGGAAGCAAGGGGGGCGCGTATGGCGGCCAGGGCCGCGGGTATAACAATCCGGTCTATTTTGCGAGCGGACAGACATACGGATCGGCGACCCATCCGACGCGGCTCGGGTCGGGAGGGACGACATCGGCTGGCGGCGGGGCCGTTATCCTCCAGGTGACGGGTACAACCACGGTCCAGGGCTCCATCCTGGCGGATGGCACCCCGACCGGCACGAATCCCGGCTCGGGCGGAAGCGTGTTTTTAACAACCGGCACGCTGAGCGGAAACGGTACGATCCGGGCGAATGGGTGGGGCCCCAGTACGGGCGCCGGAGGAGGCGGCCGCCTGGCGATCGTGGTGACGAACGGCACGGATGCGGGCAGCGTGACCTTGAACGCGTATGGCGGCGCCGGCGGTTATATTGCGGCGGCCGGCACGATTTTCGTCAAGACCCGGAATGATACCTATGGCCGGATTATCGTGGACAACAACGGCAAATTCATCGATGTGCAGGGGGCAAACGGGGCACTTGAAGGGATGACGGGATTGGACAGCCCATCCGGCGTGACAACCTGCCGGTTCGATCGGATTGCCGTCACCAACTGCGGCATCCTGCTTATCCGCACGAACGTGGTGCTGGACGTCTCCAATCTTCCCGGCTGGGTGTGCGACAGTACGACCAACAATCTGAAGGCTCGCCTGGTGTTCGCGGCGGACGAGGGCACATTCGCGTTTCCGGCCGACTACACCTTCACGAATATCGTGCTTTGCCAGAAAGGAACCGGGACCGTCTCCTGGGCCGGCAGCATCACACTCGGTCCAGGGACCATTCTCACGCATGAAAAGGGTGCGTACACCAGCACGGACGAACGGCATAAGTTGAACCTGGCGATCGGCGGGAACCTGGCCATCCAAACCGGCGGCGTCATCTGGGCCCTGGGCAACGGCTATGCGCCCGCCAAGGGACCGGGTTACCAGGCGATGTCCGTTTCAGCAGGCGCGTATGGGGGTCAAGGGGGCGGTTATACCACGGTCTTGACGCCGTGCGGCACCCCTTACGGGTCGCTCACGCGTCCGACCAACCTGGGCAGCGGCGGCGGCAATTATGCCGGCGGCGGGGCGGTGGTGCTCGGCGTTTCAGGCACGGCCACGGTGAATGGCGTGATTTTGGCCAATGCGTTTACGAACACGTCCAAAACGGGTTCTGGCGGGACGGTTTTCATCACGGCGGCGTCCCTGGCCGGCAACGGTCTCATCGAGGCCTCCTCCTTCGGGACGGCCGGGGCTGGCGGGGGCGGCCGTATTGCCCTGGTCATGACCAATGATGACGCGTTTGGTTCCGTGACCCTGAACGCCAAGGGCGGCGCGAGTGCCTCGTATAACGGGGCGGGCGGCACGATTTATCTGAAGCGGAAATCGGATGCGTTCGGAAAACTCGTCGTGGATAATCACACCAATGCCACCACGTGTCTGACGCTTATCACGTCCAACGTAACGGACACAGCGGTGGGCGATGTTGAGATCCGGAGCAGCGGACGGCTGGGGCTAGCCGCCCTGCAACCCCTGCTGGTGCATGGCGCCTGGTCCAACGCCGGCGTGTTCGCGGCGTCCGCCGGCAGCCTCGTCACCCTGGCCGGCACCAACGCCGCGACGGTCTGGGGGAGCACCAACACGGTCTTCGCCGGCCTGGCCTGCACGTCGCCGGCCAAGCGCGTCGAGTTTGCGGCGAACAAGACGGTCACCGTGACGAACAGCCTCGCGTTCACGGGGGGAGCGGGAGCGGGCAACCTCCTGGTCCTCCGGTCGACCACCAACGGCGTGAGCTGGAAATTGACGGTCAAGGCCGGTTCGGCCCAGTCCGTATCGTACGCGGATGTCCGGGACTCCGACGCCGGCGCGGGGGATCCCATCGCCACATCCGATGCGGTCGACAGCGGCAACAATACGAACTGGAACTTTGCGGTGGCCGGACCCATCACCTGGACCGGCGGCAGCAACACGCTGTGGGGGGAAGGCGGAAACTGGGATCTGGGCCGGCCCCCCATCCCCACGGACACCGAGATCATCATCGCCCCGGCGGCCCGCCAACCCGTGCTGGATGCCCACCGGGACCTGGCGAACGGGCTGTTCATCCAGGCGGGCGCGTCGCTGGCGTTGAACGGCTATAACCTGTCGATCGGCGGCAGCGCCTCGGTGACGGGTTCGTTGATCGCCGCCGGAAGCGAAGTCATCGCCTTCCGCAACCAGGCGACCTTCGCGTCCGCCGCTTCCTTCACGCCGGCCCTGAGCACCGTGCGCTTTTATCCGGACGGTGCCCAGACGGTCTCCCCGGGCGGCGCCTCTTTTCATCGCGTCGAGGTCAGCAACCAGACCGTTTCCGTGTTCACCGACGGTTTCCGGGCCTCGGAGGTCGTTTTCCATGCGGCTTCCACGGGCGCGACGTTCCAGGGTTCGTTTACATCGGGCCTGTTCCGGTGCGAGGCGCCGTCCGCCGCGCTGACGTTCAAGAACGGCGCCGCGTATGCGGTGACTAACCTGATGCTGCGCGGAACCAACGGAGCCGCGATTCAGTTGCGAAGCACGTCGGGCGGATCGGCCTGGTCGCTGGCCGTTTCGGGGTGGCGGTTTGCGCGATATGTGGACGTCCGGGACAGCGATGCCTCCTTCGGAAAACAGATACAGGCTCTGGATTCGACGGACAGCGGCAACAATCCGAACTGGGATTTCGGGGTTTGGAAGACGTGGCAGGGCGGCGTGTCCGGCGAATTCACCAACGGGGCCAACTGGGCGGGCGGAGAGGCACCAGGCGAGACCGGTTCGGTCCTTCTGGACGTGACAGGCCCTTATATGCCGGTCATCACCCAGGCGACGACGCTGACCCGACTGACGATCGGCCCCAGCCTGATTTCCACGCTGACGGCCAACACCAACCTCACGATCACGGAGGATTTGCTGGTAATGGAGCATGGCAAGCTGACCCATTCGGCCAATCCAGCGGGCACGAACGAGCCATACAAGCTGCGACTGACCGTCGGCGGCGACATGACCGTGCTGGCGGGCGGCAAGGTGGATGCCACAGCCAAGGGCTTCCCGGCCAATATGGGGCCCGGCGCGGCTACGAATCTGACGATTGCCGGAGCGGCATACGGCGGACAGGGGCAGGGGTACTTGTTGCCCAATTCCGTTCCTTCGGGCCAGTGCTATGGATCGATCCTGCGGCCGACGGCGTTGGGCAGCGGCGGCCCCCAGCGGGCCGGCGGAGGCGCCGTGCGGTTGGACGTAGCCGGCACGCTGGAGTTGCAGGGCGTGATCAAGTCCGAAGGCGATCCGGCCAACAGTGCGTATCTGACGGGGTCGGGCGGCAGCGTGTGGCTGAAGGTGGGACGGCTGGCCGGCACGGGACTCGTCAGCGTGGCCTCGTATGGGAACGGAGGCGGCGGCGGCGCCGGCGGCGGCGGGCGCATCGCGGTTGAGGTGACCAATGGGATCGGCTTCGGCCAGGTGTCATTCAGCGCAAGGGGCGGCGAGGATGTCGGTTACAGGGCCGCGGCCGGAACGGTCTATCTGCGGCATGCGGGGGATTCCATCGGCCGGGTGATGATCGACAACGCCGCCGTACTCCGGGGCGTGGCCCTGACGCAGTTGCCGGCGCCGCTTCAACCGGTGACCGACGAGTTGAAGGCGATCCCGCTCGTTATTACCAACACGTCCTGGGTCGGGCTTACGGCCGACTTCAGGATAGGCGATATCCTGGTTGACACGAACAGCCTGCTGAGTGTAAGCGCCTTTGTGCTTCGCGTGCAGGCGCCCGAACATCATTTGACCGACAGTCTTGTGCCTGGCCAAGGGGGAACGAATCAGGTCGATTTCTACGATCAAATCCTGTGGAAGCAGGTGGTCGGTACCGTTATCATGATTAAGTAAATCGAGAATTTCCAGAGAGAGTCGTGGCACGGCCTTTCCAGGCCGTGTCCCGCCCCTCACAATTGCCGCTAGGAGGGTTCGTCATGACGCGAGGAACAGGTCTGTGTTTCTGTTTTGGCTTGTCGGCTTTTATGGCCGTATCGGCTCGCGCCGAGACCATCACCTGGACGGGAACGACGTCCACCAACTGGGGGTACACGAACAACTGGAACCTGGGACGCATCCCGGCCCCGGGCGATGACGTCGTGATCGACGGTGGCGTCAAGCAACCCACCCTGGGCCTGGCCGCATCGCCCAGCATCGGATCCCTCGTCATCGGCGCCAACAACGCATCCACCCTGACCGTGGAGAACGCCAGCCTGCCGACCCGCCAGTTGGTCGTCTCCGGGAATTTCACGGTCGGGCAGACGGGTGTCGTGACGCATCCGGCGCCTCCCAACAACACCGAGACCGAATACCACATGGTGAACATCCGTGTGGAGGGGGGGCTGACCATCGCCTTGGGCGGCCGGATCGACACGGACGGCCGGGGCTACCTGGCCAACAAGGGCCCCGGCAAGGCGGCCGTCGGCAACGACGGCGGATCCCACGGCGGGTTGGGGTATGCCTATAGTGGGCTTGTGCCGGGTTCCAAGACATACGGCAACTGGTTAACGCCGACGAACTGGGGCAGTGGCGGCTCTTCCGGATCGGGCGGCGGCGGGATACGCCTGGAGGTCGTTGGGGAAGCGGTCGTGAACGGCATGATCACGGCCAAAGGCGGCGCCGGCAGCGCCGGCGGAGCGGGGGGGAGCGTCTGGCTGACCGCGGCCACGCTCTCCGGCTCGGGCCTGATCCGCGCGGACGGCGGCGATCATAACAACACCGCCGGCGGCGGGGGCGGGCGCGTCGCCCTGTACCTGACCAACGCCACGGCGCTCGGATCGGTGGCCGTCACGGCCTACGGCGGCTGCTTCACGAATGTCACGGTCAAGAGCAAGGCGGGCGCCGCCGGCACAATTTACATCGAAGGCAAGGATGACCTTCCCGGTCGCGGCCAGCTGATTATCGATAATGATAACCGGAACGCCGGCGAACCGGTGACGACCCGCCTTCCGGCCGGATCCTGGAGCGTCTATAATCTGGCCTTGCGTAACCGCGGCGTCCTGGACGTCTGGACCAACGCGTCGCTGGCCATCTACACAAATCCGGTCAGCACCGGCGGGGAGGTGACCAACCAGGGGCTCCGGATGGCGGGCGGTTCCCTGTCGATCCAGGGAATCGACCTGATGATCTCCAACTGGTCGTTCATCGTCGACGGGCCGGGCACGGCCAGCCTGACCGGCAACGTGACGGTGGCGACCAACGGCTCGATCCTTCATTCCATGAACGGCACCGGAGATGCGTATCGCATCGACCTGGCGATCGACGGCAACCTGACCATCCAGCCCGGCGGCCGCGTCGATGTGGATGCGCGGGGGTTCAAGTCGGGGAGTTTTGGTCCCGGAAAAGGGACAAGTAACGACGGCGGCGGGCATGGCGGCTTTGGCGGATCCTACGGCAGCTCGCTGACGTCCTTCACCTACGGCTCGATTTTGAACCCGGTGCGCAGCGGGAGCAGCAGTTCCTACGGGGCGGGTGGCGGCGCCATCAAGCTGACGGTCACGGGCGTCACGATGGTGGATGGCTGGATCACAGCCAAGGGCGGCGCCCTCGTTCCCGCCTCGAGCGGCGGGGCCGGCGGCAGCATCTGGCTGACGTCGGGGTCGCTGGCCGGCTCGGGCTTCATCCGGGCCGACGGGGGCGACCACATGAACACGGCCGGCGGGGGAGGCGGTCGTATTTCCATCACGCTCACCAACGCCGTTTCATTCGGCGCCGTCACCGTCACTGCGGCCGGCGGCAAGCGGATTCCCGGGTCGGCCACGCTTTCGGCGGGCGCCGCCGGCACGATTTACAGGCAGGGGAAGGGGCAGGCCTTGGGCGAGGGGAGCCTGACTCTGGACAACCTGAGCGCCACATCGGCGGTCCGGTGCACGACATTGATCTCGTCTTCCACCACCGACCGGGTTGTCGGGAATGTGGTCTGGCAGAACAACGCCCGGTTTGAGCTGGGCACCAACCAGACGCTGGAGGTGACCGGTAGTTGGACCAATGGAAGCCCCCATGCCTTTATCGCCAATAGCGGCAGCACCGTCATCTTTTCCGGAACCAACAAGGCCGCCATCTACGGAAGCAACGCCTTCTTCAACCTGACCTGTACGAACGCCGGCAAGGATCTGCTCTTCGAGCCGGACCGGACGACGGTCGTCAAGCCGGGCGGGACCTTCATCATGCGAGGCGGGTTGGGGAATTGGCTGGGGCTCCATTCGCTGACGCCCGGCTCGGCCTGGTATCTGACCCTGCAGTC
>CAYZVY010000055.1:0-5178 GCA_964481675.1 uncultured Verrucomicrobiota bacterium | reverse complement strand
GGCTGGGGCTCCATTCGCTGACGCCCGGCTCGGCCTGGTATCTGACCCTGCAGTCGGGGTCGTTCCAGGATGTGGCTTATGTCTCTGTGCGGGATTCGAATGCGAACGGCGGCGAGACGGTTACCGCGCCCACCGGTTTTGACGAAGGCGGCAACGTGAAGTGGGACTTTGCGTCCGGAGGCCTTGCGGTTTGGACGGGAGCGGGCGATACGAACTGGGGCAACACCAACAACTGGAGCACGTTCAAAGTCCCCACCCAGGCGGATACGGTGGTCATTCCGGACACGTCCAACGACCCCGCGCTGGATGCGGCGCGAGAACTGGCAGGGCTGACGAACCAGGCGGGAGCCGTCTTGCGCTTGAACGGGAACAACCTGATCGTCAACGGGCAAATGGCGAATGCCGGATCCCTGATCGCGTCGGGTGGCGAGACGCTCACGTTCCGCGGTGATGTGGATCTGACGGGCGGGTCGGTGGCGTCGGCGGATTCCACCTTCCGGCTGGAAGGCGCGGCGCCCCAGACGTTTACGCCTGCCGGCAATACGCTGGGCGACGTGGTGGTGGTGAATCCGGCCGTCACGTTTGAAAACGGCTTCACGGCCCGAGACATCGCGGTCGGCGACGTCACCAACGGTCTGATTTTCAAGGGCGCCGTGCAGGCCCGCGACATCACCGTCGCCAGCACCGGCTCCGTGGTGGCGTTCCGGGGCGTCGCCACCGCGCGCGGCCTGTTCTGCACCGCGCCGGCCGCCCGCCTGACCTTTGCGGACGGGGCGGATTATGTCTTCACGAACCTGCAACTCCGCGGCGCCGCGGGGTCGCCCATCGTGATCAGCAACGCGCCGGGCGCGGCGGCCTGGAAACTGAATGCCGTCCAATGGCACGGCGTGCGCCATGTGAGCGTGAAAGGCAGCGACGCCCAGACACCTGGCGGACCCATGATATTCGCCCCGGATTCCCTTGACGCCGGCGGCAATCAGAACTGGAATTTTTCCACGTGGCACACCTGGAGCGGCGGCGTCTCGTCCAACTTCGCCGTTGCCGCCAACTGGACAAACGGGACGGTGCCGGCGCCGAACGGCCAGGTGTTGATCGACGGCGATTACGCCACGGCTCCCTGGATCGACGCGGCCACGAATTTTGCCCGGCTGTCCGTCGGCATCGGCCGCCCGTCCGTGCTGACGATCAATGCGCCGCTGGCGGTGGCCGGGGATTGCGTTGTGGGCCCCGGCGGCGTGCTGCAACATGCAGCGAACAGCGGGTCGGAAACCTATCGACTGACGCTGAGCGTCGGGGGTGACCTGACCGTGGCCACCAACGGGGCCATCGACGTGGCGGGCCTGGGATACGGCACGTCGCAGGGGCCCGGCACTTCCACGGATAGCAACGACGGCGGCGGGCATGGCGGATTGGGGGGTGACTGGGTCGGCGGGCCTTCTTCAAAGACATATGGGTCGATCGTCACGCCGACAAACGCCGGCAGCGGCGCGCTGTACAACGGCAGCGGCGGCGGCATCATCCGACTGGACGTGACCGGCCGCACACGGGTGGATGGCCGAATCTCCGCGAAAGGCGGCTACGTGATGCCTTCCACGGCGGGTGGTGCGGGCGGCAGCGTGTGGCTGACGACGGGTACGCTGGAGGGAACCGGACTCATTCATGCCGATGGGGGAGACCATCTTAATACGGCCGGCGGCGGCGGCGGCCGGGTGGCCGTTTATGTCACGAACAGCGCATCACTGGGCTCTGTGGACATTCGCGCCCAGGGCGGGCGGCATCCGGTCAGCTTCCTCTATCCCGGCGCCGCGGGAACCGTTTATATCCATACGACCGCGCAGGGGGACCAGCCCGGAACGCTCATCGTGGACAACCGGAACCAGTCGACCCTGGCCTCCGAGGTCACCCTGGTATCCTCCCAGACGCTTGACCGCACGGTCGGCACGGTTCTTATCCGGTCGGGCGGCCGGTTCGCGCTGGGCACGAACCAGTCCCTCGAAGTCCGCGGCAGTTGGACCAATGACGGCGTTTTTTCCGCCGCAACCGGCAGTACGCTTGTCTTGAGCGGTCCCGTAGTCGTGACGGTGACGGGAACCAACGTGTTCGGCAACCTGACGATCGAGGGGCCCGGCAAGACCGTTCGGTTCTCGTCCTCCGGAACGAATCGCGTGAACGGGTACCTGTTATTGAACCGGGTGACGCTGAATTCCACAAGTCCCGGCACGCGCTGGTTCCTGAGCCTCGCCCCGGGCGGCTCGCAGCAGGTCAGCCGCGTGGCCGTGCAGGATGCCAATGCGGCCGATGGCCAGACGATCATCGCTCAGAAATCCAAAGACGGCGGCAACAACGTCAACTGGCTGGTCCGGCGGAGCGACGGCGCGCTGATCCTGGTGCGGTAGCGAGTGACCAGTGATCAGTGACCAGTGATCAGTGATCAGTGACCAGTGACCAGTGACCAGTGATCAGTAATCAGTGACCAGTGTAAACAGTAGCACCTAAAGTCAGACCAACCACCAGTGTTCGGGGCTGACGCTTTTCAGTTTAAACGCCCGCTGGTTTTCCGGAAGGGAATTGAGAAGCTCCCGGGCTTTCCGACCGATGGCGTCCGAGGTGAGCTGCACGTTGCGTTTTCCCACGTCGCCCGAGGCATGCAGCCGCGGGTCGAGCCCGCCGATGCCGTCCGGCGGTTTCATGTCGGGAGCCAGGGGCCCTGTTCCCAGCTGCGCCATATCCACCAGGTCGGGATAGAAGAACATCATGTTGGACGTTTCCCACTTGGCGGCATGGTCGGAGTTCGACTCGTCGCACAGGGTGAGGCTCATCTCCCACAAGCCGACGCCCGTGACCGTGCCGTCGGCGATAACCGGTTTCAGGGCTTCATTGATCAAGGCGATTTGAGTCAAGGTGTTGTGGCCCGAGACGCCGATGATGACACGGAAACCGGTCCGCTTCAGTTGCCCGAACAAGGCCGTCACCATGGAGAGTTTCCAGTCGCGGTCACGCTCACCGAGCTCGGCTTTCCCGTTCATGTAGTCGGCATGCGGGAAATACACGGGCGGGTAGACCACGCCGCCATGTGTCTCGGCGCATTTGACCAGGATGCCGTGCGCCTTCAGCGCATCGTTTCCGAGCGGCAGGTGCCGGCCGTGCCATTCGATCAGCCCGAACGGGACGTAGACGACAGGAAAGGCGCGGGCGGCCGCCTCCAGCTGCGCCGGGCGCATGAACTGCATTTGCACGGAGGGGGACAAGATGTTGGTCATGGTTTCTCGTTGTTGACTCACGGATTTTTTCTGAATAGGTCCTGTTTTATTCCTGGCTTTTATTTGGCTGTCGTTTCGTCCGGCAGGAAGGTGGCCGAATAAAGCCGCCGGGCCTCTGCCGTGCAGGTATCGGTGACGTCCAGGGTGAACGGCTGCGCCGGCGAATGGGGAGGCACGGATATCCGCCAGGTCTGCCAGGAGGACGGATAGCCCTCGGGACCCAGCGCCGGGCGTGCGGTGGCAGGCCGCCCGGCCACCGTGGCTTCCGCCGCAAAGAACGAACCCAGGTTGGCCGATTCGACGGGCTGGCCGCTGTCCGTCTTCAGTTCAATCACCACGGCCAGCAGTCCGCCATGGGCCGTGGCCGGGATTTCGCCGCTGACGGTCCAGGCCGCCGGCGTGGCGTTGGTCCGGGCCGCCGTGACCGTGACCGGCCGGCTCGATTCGGCAAAGGCGGTCGGCATGGCGTCGTCGCGAAACGCGCGCTTCAGCGATGGCGGTTCCCCGTGCGGGACCACCTCCAGGAGGACCACCTCGAAGGGGCGCATCCCCATCGCCGCATCGGCGCCAAATCCGGCCGTGCCGCCATTCAAGCGCGCCGGCTCCGGATACCAGCGATAGAGGGCCCACCGCTTTCCCGCGGGCAGGCCCCAGGCCGGGTCGAGCCGCAGGGGCACCACGCGGTCCTCCCAGCAGGCGTTGTTGATCGCCAGGAACGCGCGCGTGCCGTCCGAACAGCTGTACCCGTACGGCTCGATTTTCCACGGATCGCCGAGGATCAGGCGCGCCTGGGTGAAGCAGGCGGGTTGAGCCTTCATCAGGGCGATGAAATCGCCCATCTGCCGGCGTTCGGGTTGCGTCAGCCAGCCCGGATCGGTCCATATCTGTGCCAGCGCGTTCCCCCGGCAGATGTCCATCACGAAGCCTTCCTGCCAGCGCTCCGTGCCGATGCCGCTGTTCCAGCCGCCCCAGTGCGAGAGCCAGACGCCCAGCGAGTCGGTTCCCAGCCACGGCACATCCCGGGAGAACTGATGCCCCTGGTCGAGCTTGCGCGTCACGCCATCGCGCACGAACGGCGCGGGCAGGTGGCCCGGGCTGGCGGCCTCCATCTCGACGCCGGTTTCGAAAATCGTATCGGCATGCAGCAGCCACCAGGGTGAGCGGTAGCCCCAGTAGAGCATGATGAACACGTCGGGGCATGCCGCGTCCAAGGCCTGGTAGCACTCGAGCACAGCCTCGTGCGTGGCCTCGTTGCCGTAGACTCCGGGCAGGTGGTCATGGCCCGGGTTGGAGCACTGGCTGTTGAAGTTGTCGAATTTGAGCAGCCGCGCTCCGTTCTCGCGGAGGTGATGAAGGAATCCCTCGGTATACATCGAGCGCACCGGCTCCGTGGCCCGGCAAAACCAGGCCTGCGTGCCCCACTGCGTGCTGGCGTCGCCGTCAAAAAACGCGGGGCCAACCTCCTGCGCGATGGCCGGTTTCGTCGCCGGGTTACCGCCGATGGACCAGCCGCAGAAGGAGCTGTCGATCCACAGCCCGGGCGCGATTCCGGCGTGGAGCAGGGCCGCCTTGATCGTGTCGAGCTGATGCGGAAAACGATGCGGGTCGGCCCTCCGGATGTCGCCTTTGTTATCCACCCAGAAATCGATGGAGAGGAAGTCGAACCGGCCCGCGGCTTCGCGTTGGCCCTCTTCCACGCGCCCGATCATGTCCAGCAGGAACGGTTCGTTCTCGTCGAAGAGGTCCAGGGGCTTGTCGGAGGGATAGGCGGTGTCAGCCGCGTGCGCATGCCCGGGATCGCGGCTGCTGGTTCGCCCGCCAAAGGGCTCGAAAATGGCATAGGGCTTGTCATGCCCGCGCCGGATCCGCCGCATCCGGCTGCGCACATGGGCGACAAAGGCGTCGCGGCCGCCGCCGG
>CAYZVY010000054.1:0-20888 GCA_964481675.1 uncultured Verrucomicrobiota bacterium | reverse complement strand
AGGCCACCCGGACGGTCTGGAGCGCAGCTTGCAAGTAGGTGGTGAGCTGCTCGGCACTGGCTTTGTTGACCGGAAAAACGAGGGACTGGGCGGCACTCTGGGTCGGCATAGGGCGCTCCTTGTTTCCAAAAACGATAGCAAATTTCCAATAACCGTCCAGCCCTGTTTGATGTGGCGTTCACCGGGACGGTTCGCCCGCTTCGCGAAAGACTATGCGCAGACGTTGCGCAGGGCAGGTAGGGCGAGGCCTCCGGCCGAGCCGTGATGGGAAGCCCTGCGCATGCGGCCTCGCAGGAGCTCGGCCCTCCGGAGGAAAAGCGCAATCCATCCGGAGGGACGAGCCGGAGCAGCAGACGAAGCGACGCTGCCCGGCAAACTCCCGCGAGTCCGGGTGAAGAGCATGTCGCAAGGCGGCTCACCGGGACGGTTCGCCCTACCGGCTCCGCAAGTACACTTTGCCGCTACACAACCGGCGGTTCGGGGATGGACTCGAACGGCGGGATGGCAATCTTGCGCCAGGCGGCCTCGGACTCGGCAGGGCCGTTTTCCGTTTCGATCATGCGCCTCCAGCGATTCCGGAACAGCAGCCCGTGGCGGATCACGAGGGCCGTGTTGGGCAGGTTGACCGTGCCCGCGGTCGTGGTGCTTTCATAATGATACATCTCGACGGACGGCTCATAGACCGTCGTCCACCCGCGGCTCCGGAGCCGGTAGCAGAGGTCCGTGTCCTCGAACTGCACCGGATTAAACGCCTCGTCGAATCCGCCGGACTCCCGGAACGCGTCCGCCCGGACCATCCAGCAGGCGCTGATGGCCCACTGCACCTCGCGCCGCGCGTTGAAACGGGGATCCCCGTTCGCCTCGCCGCGCCCCATGAAAACAACGCGCCCCGCCCGCGTGACCGCCCCGCCCGCGCACTGGATATCGTGTGGAGGAAACGGATAGAGCAGCTTGGGGCATACGATGGCGGCTGACCGCTCTTCATCGAGTGCGCGGTCCAGCCCCGACAGCCAGGCGCGGCTGCGCATGGAGACGTCGTTGTCGAGAAAGACCAGCTTTTCGCCAGCGGCGCCGCAGGCGGCCAGGTTGCGGGCCGTCGAGCAGCCGATGTTCCGCGTCTGCGGCAGGACCGTCATGGGAACCCCGGCCTTGCGGGATTCCAACTGGAACTCGGCCAGCCACTCAAGCGTCCCGTCGGTGGAGCCGTTATCCACCACCACCAACTCCCAGTCCCGGTCGGCCGACCGCAGCAGGCTGGGGAGGCACCGGCGCGTGACGGCCAGCTTGTTGTGGGTCAGGATGATGAGGGAGAAGCGGCTCACGACACCAGTTTCAGGGCCGCCTGCACGATCTTGGCGGCATCGGGAAGGGCCGCCTTTTCAAGCACGGCGCTGGCGGGAACGGGGATATCCGGCGTGGTCAGCCGGGTGATGGGCGAGTCGAGGTAATCGTAGATGTGCTCGAACACCTGGAACCCGATTTCGGCCGAGAAGCCGCCGGTGCGGGTGCCTTCCTCGACGAGCAGGAGGCGGTGCGTCTTCTTGACGGAGTTCACCACGCTCTCGATATCCAGGGGATTGAGCGACCGCAGGTCCAGCACCTCGGCGCTCACCCCGCGCTCCGCCAGCACGGCGGCGGCGAGTTCGGCCTGGTGGGCCATCCACGACCAGGCGACGATGGTCAGGGCCGTCCCCTCCCGGGCCAGCCGCGCCTTCCCGAACGGCACCACAACATCCTCTGAAATCGGAACGGGCCCCTTCTGGCCGTACAGCAGCTTGTGCTCAACAAAGAGGACGGGATTGGGATCGCGGATGGCGGCCTTCAGCATGCCCTTGGCGTCGGCCGGCGTGGCGGGCGCCACCACCTTGAGTCCGGGCGCGTGCAGGAACCAGGCCTCCAGGCTCTGCGAGTGCGTGGGGCCATAGCCCTTGCCGCCCCCGCCCGCGGTGCGGACCACCAGCGGGCAGGTCACGCCATCCCCGAACACGTAATGCATCTTGGCCGCCTGGTTGACCAGCATGTCCACGGTCAGCGTGATGAAATCCATGAACATGATCTCCACCACGGGCCGGCACCCGGTCATGGCGGCGCCGATGGCGACCCCGGTGAAGCCGGGCTCCGAGATGGGGGTGTTGCGGATGCGGAGGGGGCCGAACTCGTCGACCAGCCCGCGGGTGACGCCGAAGGCGCCGCCATAGAGGGCGATGTCCTCGCCCATGACGAACACGGCGGGGTCGCGCTTCAGCTCCTCCCGGAGCGCCTCGCGCAGGGCTTCGCTGTAGCTGATGATCTTCATGCCCACACCCCCTGCTCGAGCGTGGCGGGGTCGGGCTGGGCGGCGGCGCGGGCGTAGGCCACGGCGGCGGCCACCCGCTTCTTCGCCTCGCTCCGCAGCGCGCGGTCGTCCTTCTCCGTCCAGCGGAACAGCCGCTTCAGCTCGCCTTTGGTCCGCAGCAGCGGATCCTTCTCGCGCCAGGTCGCCTCCTCCTCGGGGGTCCGGTACCGGCGCGGGTCGCCCCGCGAGTGTCCCGAAAATCGGTACGTCTTGCACTCCAGCAGCGTGGCCCCTTCGCCGCGGCGGGCGCGGGCGACGGCCTCGGCCACCGCGTCGCGCACGGTCAGCACGTCGTTGCCGTCCACCACCCGGCCGGGCAGGCCGTAGGCCGCCGCGCGGGCGGCGATGTCGGGAACCGAGACGCCCTCGGCCACCGGGGTGGACATGGCATAGAGATTGTTTTCGCAGAGGTAGACCACCGGCAGCTTCCAGAGCGCCGCCATGTTGAGCGACTCGTGGAACGTGCCCTGGTTGGAGGCGCCGTCGCCAAAGAAGCAGAGCGCCACCCGGCCGGTCTTCAGGTACTGGCTGGAGAGGGCCGCCCCCGTGGCGATGGGGATCCCGCTGCCCGTGATGCCGTTCGAGCCCAGGAACCCGAGCCCCAGATCCACCATCAGCTGGCTGCCGCCGCGGCCGCGCGAATAGCCCGCCTCCTTGCCGAACAGCTCGGCCATGATGCGGTCCGGATCGCCCCCGCGCGCGATCATGTGGCCGTGGCCGCGGTGGGTGCTGGTGACATAGTCGCCCGGCTCAAGGGCCGCGCAGGCGCCCACTTCCGTGGCCTCCTGCCCCGCCGCCGGGTGGGTGGTGCCGCCGATCTTGCCCTTGGCGAACAGGTCCTCGACCGTCTCCTCGAAAAAGCGGATGGTCAGCATGAGCCGGTAATAGCCGATCAGCGCCTTCATGCCCCGGCCCCCCGCAGCGCCACGCTCACGCACTGGCCGCCCGCGTCCAGGCTGTTCGCCAGCATCCGCCCTTGATCGCGCAAGCCCAGGGCGGCCATCGCCTGCAGCGCGCCGCCGGCGCCCAGGGTCTCCCCGGTCAGCGCCTTGATGCTCTCCACCGTCGCGCCCGGATATCCGGCCCGGATCGCCGCCGCTTCCGTCGTGTCCGTGCCGGAATTCCCGTTGGCATGGGCCACGATCAGATCCACCTCGCCCGGCGCCCAGCCGGCCTGGCGGCAGGCCGCCGCCATGGCATCGCCCGCCCGGTGCCCGCCGGTCATGCCGGCCCCGGCCACCTCGCCCAGGATACGGGCCCCGCGCGCCAGCGCCGCGTCCCGCTCCTCCAGGACCAGGATGCCCGCACCCTCGCCGGGCACAAACCCGGCCTCCCGCAGGCCCGCCAGCAGCAGCGGCGTGAGCGACTCAAACCCGCCGACCAGCGCCCGCGTCTCGCGGCCCTGGCGGATCAGATCGAACCCCTCCACCAGCGCGCAGGCCGAGGAGACCGCGCCCGCGGCATAATTGGCGTGCGTGCCGGCCACCGCATAGTCGATGGCCAGCAGGCTGATGGTGGTGTTGGAATAGGTGTGGGGGAAGAGGACCGGCTTGACCAGCCGGGGCCCCTTCTGGACGAAGTCGGTGAAGAACAGGCTCATGGTGGCCAGGTTGCCGTAGGCGGACCCCAGCAGCAGGGCCGCCGAGCCGCAGGCCTTCGGGTCGAGGTTCGCATCCTCCAGCGCCAGGCTCAGGGCGGCAAAGGCCAGTTCCGACGAGCGGTCCAGGTAATTCTTCGGGCTCTCGAGATAGTCGGCCACGCTGAAGTTTTTGACCTCCCCGGCCTGACGGCCGGGCGCCTCGAAGGCCGTGACCGGCCCGATGCCGGAACGGCGCTCCCGCAAGGCGGCGCCGAACGCGTCCCGCCCGATCCCGATCGCGCAGACCGGCCCGATTCCCGTGATGACCACTCGCTTCATGGTTTCCTCAAGATGACGGCGGCGTTGCAGCCGCCGATTCCAGCCGAATTCGAAAGCACCGTCCGCACCGCCGCCTTCCGGGGCGCGTTGAACACATAGTCCAGGTCGCACTCGGGG
The DNA here is from genome assembly GCA_964481675.1 of uncultured Verrucomicrobiota bacterium. Taxonomy (GTDB): domain Bacteria; phylum Verrucomicrobiota; class Kiritimatiellia; order CAIKKV01; family CAIKKV01; genus CAIKKV01. The sequence continues at coordinate 16,518 of CAYZVY010000054.1, read as the reverse complement.
TCGGCCTCGCGGAAATTCATCGTGGGCGGAATCACGCCGTCCCGCAGGGTCAGGACCGACGCGATGGCCTCGATGCTGCCCGCCGCCGCCATCATGTGGCCGGTCGAGGCCTTGATCGAGGTGACCGGCATGGCGGCGGCATGGGCGCCGAACACCGCCTTGATGGCCTGCGTTTCCGTCACGTCGTTGGGCTTGGTGCCCGTACCGTGGGCGTTGATGTGGTCCACCGCGTCGGGCTGCAGCCCCGCGTCGGCCAGCGCCATCCGCATGACGGCGGCGGAACCGGCGCCCTCCTTGGCAGGGGCGGTCATGTGGAACGCGTTATTGTTCAGGCCGTAGCCGAGCACCTCGGCCAGGATGGGCGCGCCGCGCCGGACCGCGGCCTCATAGTCCTCGATCACGAGAGCGCCGGCGCCATCACTGAAAATCGTGCCGTCGCGGGCCTTGTCGAACGGCCGGACGGCGTCCTTGCTCATGGTCCGCAGCACGCTGAGGCCGCTCCAGGCAAAGCGCGACAGGGCGTCGTACCCGCCTGCCACCACCGCCTTGGCGCGGCCCGCGCGGATCAGGTCGGCCGCCAGCGCGATGGCCGCGGTTCCGGAGGAGCAGGAGAGCGAGACCGCCAGGGCCGGGCCGGTGAAGTGCCAGACCCGGGCCAACAGGTCGGCGCCCGCCTGGAAGGACAAATTCTCGAAACCGGCGGCATCGGAAACGGGCGCCGCGAGCGCGCCTTCCGCCGAGGAGACGGCGCCGAAATTGGTGGAGAGCACCACGCCCGTGTCCGGATGGGGTCCGGGGGAATCCAGCCCCGCCTGCCGGACGGCCTGCGCCGCCGCGCCCAGCATGAACCGGAGGGCCAGGTCGGCCCCTTCCGCCTCGGCGCCCAGTCCGGGCGGCAGCGCGAAGGAGGCGATCTCCCCGCCGCGGGCGAACATCATGTCCTTGACGTCGAACCGGGTCACCGGCCGGATGCCGGTTTCGCCCCGGCACAAGGCCGTCCAGAACGACTCCACATCCAGGCCGATGGGCGTCACGGCGCCCATGCCGGTAATGGCCATTCTCATATGCGACTGCTCCTTCCGGGATCTCCCGGCCCTACATGTTCAGCCCGCCGTCCACGCAAATCACCTGGCCGGTGATATAGGCGGCGTCGTCCGAGGCCAGGAAGGCCACCAGGGCGGCGACATCCGTTGGCGCGCCGAACCGTTTCTGCGGAATCATATCCAGCTGCCGGGCCTTGCGGGCCTCCGGCATGCCGGCGGTCATCTCCGTCTCGATCAGCCCCGGCGCCACGGCGTTGACCGTCACGCCCGAGCCCGCCATTTCGCGCGCCGCCGTCTTGGTCAACCCGATCAGCCCCGCCTTCGCGGCCGCGTAATTGGCCCGCATGAGGTCGCCCATGAGGCCGGCGTCGGACGAGATGTTGATGATGCGGCCGGCCTTCCGTTTGGCCATCTCCCGCCCCATCACCTTGATGCCGTAGAAGGCGCCTTTCAGCACCGTGTCCACCACGTCATCCCACTCCTCGTCCTTCATGAAGGCGATGTAATTGTCGCGGACCAGCCCCGCGTTGTTCACCAGGATATCGATCCGGCCGAAGCGCTTCACGGCCGCCTCGGCCAGCCGCTTCACGTCGTCGAGTTTGCCGACATCGGCGCCAACCACCTCGGCTTCGCCGCCCGCGGCGGCGATCTCGGCGGCCACGGCGTCGGCCTCGGCCTGGCGGGTGCGGTAGTTGACCACGATCCGGGCGCCCTGGGCAGCCAATGAAAGGGCAATCGCGCGGCCGATGCCGCGCGACGACCCGGTCACAACCGCCGTTTTTCCTGTCAGATTCATGGCATCATTCGCCTGACCATCTCTTCGGTGACCACCTCGGCCTGATTCTCGGCCTTCACGCGGGCCAGGTCAATGCCTTTCTCCTTCGCGAGGCGGCGGGCGGCGGGCGTGGCGCGAACGACGCCTGGATCCGCCGGGGCGGCGGCGGGCGTGGTTGCGGCGGGAGCGGCCTGGGGGGCGGCAGGAGCCGCAGGAGGCGCCTTTTTCTTTCCGGAATGGCCCTGCAGCAGCCGCGCGTTGGCGGCCGTCACATCGGGCGGGGCTTCGCCGGCCGCGCCGATCAACGCCACCACATAACCGGTCGGAAGCACGCTCTTCTCGGGGGCCAGGATCCGGAGGATCACCCCGGAAGAGGGCGACTCCACCTCGAAGGCGGCCTTGTCCGTGGTCATCTCGACCAGCTTTTCACCCCGGACAACCGGATCGCCTTCCTTCTTGAACCAGCCGGTGATGGTGACTTCATCCGTATTCTCGTTCAGCTTGGGAACCTTGACTTTGCTCGCCATACCACACCAACTCCTTACGGAAGGGGATTCCAGACAGGCACGCGAATCGGCAACCCCTTGTTGCCTGCCCTGTCGCGCGTGCGATAAATCATCCAGCCGCGGGGCGGCGAATTCGCGGCGGCGGCGCCCGTGAAGGCCGCGGCGTCGGCCGCCTGCCCCGCGGCCGTCTCCCACTCCACCACGGGAGCCTCCATGCCGCTGGCGTCATAGGCGTCGAGCTTCACGACATCGTTCGTGCCGCACCGCTTGTAGGCGAAGAAGTTCTGAACCGCGAACTGGGACAGGGGATCGGGCGAGCTGGCCCGGATCATCAGGCTTTTCACTGTCACGTCGGTCATGTTCGTGAACCCCTTGTCGCGGGCCGCGGCGGCGAGGTCCAGGAACACGGAGTGCCACTGGTTGCTGACCCAGGTCAGGGGCTCCCCCAACGCCGTGTACCGGGGCGACGTCTTGCGCGCCGTCAGGGGCACGATCAGGGTCTGGGCGTTGGACAGCTCGATGTTCATCGTCAGGGTGGCGGTATCGTTGGAGGCGGGCACCGGGCGGCGGATCCGGAACGCCAGGTACGGGAACGTGGTCACCGTCCACCCCTTCTCAAACCGCGTCATGATGTTCCCCTCGTTGCCGCTTTTCACGACCAGATGGGGCGGCTCGCTGGTGGTTCGCACAAAATCCAGAACGGGGGTGGCGCCGCGGTTCAGGAACTGCGTGTTCCGCTCGGTCTCCGGCTCCCAGCCGGTGCACCAGGCGACGTTGGTGGGATAGGCAACCGAAACCAGCACCGGCGGCGTGGAATCCTTGGCGTAATCGATTTTCACCGGCATCGCCACATCGGGCGACCCGTTGCCGGCGCCGTCCCGGACGCCCGAGAGGAGCATGGTGACCTGCTGCCCGTTGGTGGTGCGCGACAGCTGCTCGCGGAACAGCTGCGGCCATGTGAAGGAAAGCATATCGCGGTCCGTCTGGTGCGCCAGGGTGACGCCCTTCACCATGCCGGTGGCCTCCGTCTCCTGCCACTTCAGCTTGAGGTTTTCCAGGTCCAGGGGCGAGGCGCCACCGGTTTCGAACGTCACGTTCAGCAGCGCCCCGCGCTTGCTGGTCAGGTCCGGACTCCCGAACGCGGGGGTTCCCGTCAGGGGCACGCGGTCCAGAAGAAACGGAATATCGGTGACCTGGGAGTCGCGGCCGCCGCGGCCGCGCGCCTTCAGGAACAGGCGGCACAGGCCGTCGGGCAGGCCATCCAGGCGCGGGGCCACGGGCGCCCGGTTGGTGGCCGGCTGCCAGGCCAGGGCGGCCGCCTGCGCGGGCGTCAGGCTCCCGAACGGCTCCGGGCCGGCGCGCACGGCCCAGGCGATCGACTCCACGCCGGCGACATCAAAAAAGTCGGGCGTGAAGGCCAGCTGGTCCGGCTTGGAAACGGCGGGGCCGAACGTCAGGTCGTCGAGGTCCCAGCCGCTGTACAGGCCTGTCTGGTCCTGGCTGTGGGCGGACCCCATCTCCGGGTTCGACACCCGGAAAGCGCCGCTGTTGAAGTCCGACTGGGTCAGCGCGTCGCTGACCTGCCCGCACCAGGTGTGCCAGGCGCCATCGAAGACCAGGTTCGTGCCGCCGCGGACGATGGCCGCGGGCTGCAGCCCCTCGCTGATGCGCGCCAGCCGGCCGCCCCCGAGCGCGAGCGACACGCGCGCCATCGCATCCCGCGTCCTGTACCTAAATTGGAAAATCGGGTAGCGCGCCAGAGAGAGCGTGACGGGGAACTGGGTGCGCAACCGGCGGCCCTGGAGGGTGTTGCGGACCCGCAGAAAGGTCCCCTGCTCCGGATCGTTGGGCTCGAGGCGGGTGCCGGCCGGGTTCACCGCCACGGCCATGGTCTGGAGCGCGTGCGGCTCGCCGTTCTGCAGGAACGGCGTGATCCCGTCGAGCTTGACGAGCACGGGTTTCCCGGCGGCGGCGTGATCCTTCCAGGCCAGGGTGAAGGTGTTCGTGGCGGAGCCGGAGCAGGCCACGCTCAGCAGGCCGGTGCTGTACGTCTCCTGGCGCGGAAGCCAGATCACGCGGGTGAAGTCATCCTCCCGCTCGACGGGAAGGGCAACCCCCTGCACCGTCACGGCGGCCGCCATGAAGCGGGGATCCGGGTAGGCTTCCAGGCACCGGAGCACAACGGCCTCGGGCCGTTTCGGATCCCAGGAACAGGCGAGGCGCGGCTGGGCCGGCATCCGGATCCAGGCCAGGGGCGCGGGCGCCGCGCTCCCGGCGCGGCCCGAGTCCACGGCCACGCGGATCAGCCCGATGGCGCCGGGCGATGCCGCCCAGGCCTGCAGGCCGGTCAGGCTTGTGAAGGACGCCACGCGGCGCCCCCCCTCCGGCTCCAGCACGGTGTAGGCGGGAGGCACGGGCGACAGGGCGGGGAGGCTGAAGCGCGGCTCGCCGAAGCCGATCTCGGTGAAGTCCTTGACCGCATACCGCTCGCCGGGCCCGTTGCCGAACAGGCCGGCCATTTCGTAGGCCGGCTGCAGCACGCCGAAGCCTTCCGCCTTGACCAGATACGCCACGCCGGCCTGCTTGAACAGCCACTCGCGCGGGACCCAGACGGTCACCGGCGCCCAGCCCTCGCGGCCCTCCGGATTCAGGCGGCCGGCCGGCGCCGGCGCCACCGGGGTCGAGCCGGCCAGGAACCAGTCGCTCTTGACCGGGTCCGGCCCGGAGATCCGGTGCACAAAGCGCTGCTCGGGCACGAACAGGCCGGCCTCGTTCAGGCGGCCCACGGAAAAATGGAAATTAAACTGGGCGCCGGGCGTGCGCTGGACGTCGAAGCGCCAGCCGCCCAGGCTCTCCAGCGGAACCGGCGACAGCGCGCAGACGGCCGCCATGGAGCCGCCGCCCATGACATTGCGCGCGGCGAACCAGTTGCCCTCCCCGCCGGCCGGCCACTCCAGCCGGAGGCGGCTCACGGGATCGTCCGCCTCCCACATCGCGGGCTGGCAGAGCGCGAGCGGCTTGCCGTCCTTCATCAACCCGCCGCGCCCGGCCGGCGCGGGGGCGGGCGCCGCCGCCGCGGGGGCGGGCGGCAGGATGTCCGGGGGCCGGGCGGTGATCTGCTCGGCCGCCACCTTGACGCGCGCCACCATGATGGAATTCATGAACGTCCAGATGCCGGCCGTGCCGCCCTGGAGCGGCTGGTCATCCTGGACCGAGAAGACCTTTTCATTATCGAAATAGAACTCGATGGTCTTGCCGATGCGCCGGAGCTTCAGGTAGTACCAGGCCCCGTGCACGTCGCGGCCGGCGGCAACGAGGGGCTCGTAGCCCAGGCGCTTGTTGCCTTCACGGCGGCGGGGCACCAGGTACTTGTCGGACCGCGCGAGCTCCTTGCCGTTCCTGTAAAGGATCGTGTAGAGCTGCGACTGGTCCGGATCCCAGCCGGTGCAGGTCAGGGCGTAGCCCTGGCTGAGGGTGTTCCCCGGATTCATCACGGCCAGGTTCATGTCGCCGCACCGCTCGTACCAGCCCATGCGCTGGCCGGCGTGCATCTCGATGCAGAAGTCGCCCTTGATGTCGTACTTCGTCCAGAGCGCCGCCAGCCCGTTGGTCCCCTCGCCGTTCATGTGGGACCAGCGCGGATCGCACTGGAAGCGGTTCACGATCTCCCAGCGGCCGCCGTTGATGACCCAGTCGAACAGGGATTCGGTGAACAGGAAGTCCTTGACGTTGTAGCGCTCGACATAAGTCGACTTGAGCTGCTGGGTGGTGTAGCCGGCCACCCGGATGCGGCGGCCCTTCAGGGGCGCCGCCAGGCTCTGCTTGAACAGCAGGCGGCCGCCGGTGGTCGCCCAGATCCAGCGTCCCTCCGACTGCACCTTGTAGCAGGGGTTGGTGGCGTCATCCATGGCCAACCCCTTGGCGGAGGCCGTGGCCACGGCGCTGGTGCTCCCGCCCCGGTAGAGGGAAAAGGCGCCGCTGGCGGCAGACACGACCCACTCGCCGTTGGTGGCCTCGTTCTCCCCCACGCCGAGGTGGATCTCGCTGGGCTCCACATAGGGCATGCGCAGCGAGAAGCGGCCGAAGAAGTCGCCGGTGTACCAGGTCAGGCGGTTGGTCTCCTCCAGCCACTGGCCCTCCGGGGAGGCCCAGTGCTTCATGAAGGGGTCCTCCACGTACCGGTTGTTCTTCTCGTACCGGTTCAGGAACAGGCCGTCCCGCCTGAACTGGTAGAGCGGCAGGCCGATCCGGGCCCGCGTGCCGGCCCCCACATACAGGCCCGAGGCGCCGGCCGCGCCGGAGCCGCCGGGCTCGACGTGCACCAGGACCAGTTCCCCGTTCCGGTACAGGCGCCACTCGCCGGGGTCCGAGGCGTCGAACATGAGGCGGAGGCGGGGCGCCCGGTCCGCGCCGGCCGCGGCCGGGATGCGCAGCGCCTCGAGCACGCGCGCCTGGCCGTTGCTCACGGACTCGAGCACGAAGCGCTCGCCGCCCGAAGAGCGGTCACAGACGAACCGCACGTACGGCTTGCCGGCGCCGGCGTAGCCCGCCAGCAGCCCGACCGAGGCGTCGGCGCCCGCCACATCAAAGTCGGCCGCGAACACGTGCGGGGCGTGGGCGAGCGCGCCGACCACGAGCCACTGGGGCTTCCGCGCGGCCGGCGGCGCCAGCAGGCCGTCCCCGGCCGGCTTCGCGAACAGGTTCCGCCAGCCGGGGCGCGGGAAAAAGGTCCCGTTCTCCTCCACGATGTGCCGGCGCAGGTCCGCCACATCCCGGAAGTCCAGGTCGTGCGTCGTTTCGGCGGTCACGTCGTCGAACCGCGCCTCCGCCGTCGTGTCCGCGTACAGGCCCAGCCGCCCGCCCGGCGGCAGGTCGGCCGGCACGTCGAACAGCGGGGCCTGGTCGAGGGAGCAGACGATCCGGTTCTGCAGGAGCTTGACCCGGAGCTTCAGCCACTGGCCCGGCCCCGCCTTGATCCGGGTCGCCGCCAGCGTGGTCCGCTCGAGGTGATTGGACCCGGGCGAGAACCAGAGGCAGACCCGGGCGGCGTCCTCGTCCTCGCCCTGGGCCAGGGTATAGCCGTAGCAGGCGCCCGCCGGCTGCCGGGCAAACAGCAGGCCCCGCTCGCCGGGACCGGTCCGCACGCCGGCTTCATAGGTGTACTGATCATAGAAGTCATAGCCCACGCTGATCACGGCGCCGGTGCCCGTCCCGGCCAGGCTGTAGAAATTGGGACTGAAGTCGGACTTCAGCAGGCGCTTCGCTTCCGGGTTCACCACCTTGTTCTCGAGGGCCGTCTCCAGCGCGGTGTGCAGATACCAGGCCCCCCGCTCCGCGGTCCACTCGCCCAGGAGATTCTCGTCCCCCTCCGGGCGCAGGAAGCTGTCCTCGAACCGGAAATCCGCCACTTTCTGGAACCGGGGACTGGCGGCTTCGGGCTGCTCCGTCCCCGGCTGCAGCACGATCAGCGGGGGCGCGAACGGCGGCGGCAGGGAGGCCACGAAACGGCCGCCGGCATACAGGAACCAGCCCTCCTGCCGGATTTTGAGCAGCACCGTCAGGTTGGAGGTTCCGGCCGCGGGAAGGCCGCCGGCCACGAACTGGCGGGCCTCGGCGAACCGCGCGGGAAGCACGGCGGACGACGAGCCCTGGAGATCGCAAGCCGCCCCGCTCACGGACAGGTCGACGAACGTGTTGGTGTCCGGCGTGGCCAGGCGGAGGTGGAGCCCTGCGCCGGGATCCCAGCGGACCGGCAGGGTCAGGTTGCCGGTCGACTCGATCACCCCCGAACAGGGCACCCACGCCTCGCGGGCATAGGACGAGAGCGCCAGGGCGCAACCCGTCACCAGCATAACAAAACGTCTCATGAGCCGTTACTCCGCCAGCCGCCAGGACGCGTCAAAGAAACCCGCGCCCAGGGCACTGTTTGATCCATCATCGTCGAGTTCAGCAGTATACACGATATAATCCGGCAAAAAATCATATTTATGGTTTTCGGGCATTCCCTCGCCCCAGGGGATGCCGCATTGAATCACCGCCAGCTTCTCCGGGTTCCAGGGGCTGGGCTGCGCCAGGTAAAGGCCGTTGCCGGCCCGGGGATAGGCGCGCCCGCCCACGACGAAGGCGGCGGGCGTCACCCGGACCGGCGACCGCGCCAGGACCTGGCGGATCAATCCGCTGGTTTCGGGTTCGCCAAACAGGAAAACGTTGCAGGCTTGCAGGATATTGGATGAGACGGCCGTTTCCGCCTGCAGGCGGGGGACGGCCTTGGCATAGCGGCACCAGTCAACCACGGCCTGGCGGAAAGGCGGGGTGTAGCCGGATGCGACGCGTTCGTCGGCCTGAACGAACACGAACGGGCTCAGGAAGGCGCCCCGGATGCCGAGCGGCCGGCCGGCTGGCGGGGTGGGCTTTCCGGGTTCGCTCCGGCGGCGGGCCCGCAGCCAGGCCTGGAAATCGGGCGCATTGAAAACCGTGGGCCAGATGCCGTGATCGCCGTAGGGGATCTCGCGGTAGATCAGGTTGGTGTTGACGGCTCCGATCAGCCGGGCGATGAAGCGGCCCTCGTCAACCGGCACCATGTCGTCATACGCGCCGTGGGCGCAATAGATGGGCAGGTCGCGCAGGGAGGCGACCCTTGAGCCGGCGAAGTCGTCGTCGATCAGGGTCCGTTTCCAGGCGGGCACCCGGCGGCGGTCCAGTCCGTGCCAGAAGTAGTAATCGCCCCGGCCGGCCATCATGACGGAGCCGGCGAACAGGCCGGGGTGGCGCGCCGACAGGCTCCACGCGCCCGTGGCGCCCATGGAGTAGCCGACCAGGATGATGCGGCGGGGATCCGCTCCGTAGCGGCGCGTCATCTCGGCGATGACGGCCAGCACGTCCCGTTCGCCGATGCCCTGGAAGTCGGTGTTGCCGCGGCCGAACGGCTCGGCAAGCAGGACGCCTTCCCGTTCGGCGAAATCATAGAGATCCTCGGGAAACCCCTGCCAGTTGAGGATCGTGTAGTCCGGGTTATACCCGTGCAGGTAGACGATCAGCGGCAGGGACTGGCCTTTCTTATAAGAACGGGGCAGGTAGCGCAGGTAGGGCTGGAAGGAGTCGTCGAGGTCGGCGTAATAGCCCTCTTCGCGATTCCCGGGAACCAGGGGAACGGCATGCTCCGGCCGGGTGGCCTCGATCGCCAGCTGGGCGTTGAGGATTTCCAGCGACAGCTCCGGGGGGACATTGGTCGAACAGTCATAGGCGGATAGGATGAAGCGGGCCTTGCGCAGGTAAACCTGGGCATTCTCCCACTCGTCGAGCCGTTCGCGCGAGGCGGGCCGGTTGGTCAGCGCTGCGGAAAGCGCCTCGATTCGCGCGCGCGCCTCGTCGGGCGTGGCCGGGGGCGTAACCGACGGCGCGAACTTGCCGCACGAGGCGGCCAACAGGCCCGCCAGGCAGGCGCTGACTAGAAGCGGTGCTTTCATAACGAACTGATTATTGTCTCCCAACGGACAGGGCGGTTCAAGTCCTATCTGGCCGCGATTGGATTGCTTTTGCCCCCGGAAGGTTTTACCATGGCAGCCTTTACCCGGAGGCCTGCCGATGAACTGCGAATGGATCCGCACGACGGAACCCGACCTGGCCGCGCTGCGCAACGAATCCGAGGGCGTGGCCCTGCTTCCGCTGGGCAGCATCGAGACGCACGGCCCGCACCTCCCGGTGGGCTCCGACACGCTGGTGCTCAACCACCTGCTCGACCGGATCAAGGCCCGCGAGCGCGTGGCCGTCCTCCCCCTGCTCCCCTACTCCTTCGTCCCCGCCGCCTCCGCCTTCCACGGCGCCATCCACATCGACTCCGCGCTGCTCATGGACTTCGTCGAAGCCATCTGCGGGGAGATCCACCGCAACGGCTTCAACAAGATCATCCTCCTGCACGGCCACGGCGGCAACGTGCCCCTCCACCAGGGGCTGATCACCCGCGCCCTCGAGCGCAGCAAGCCCTACGCGCTCTACTCCATCCCGCCCCTGCCCGACATGGGCGCCTTCATCGCGGGCAAGTGCGAATGGCCCGACCAGGGCCACGCCTGCGAGATGGAGACCAGCATGAACCTCGTGGCGGCGCCGGACTGCGTCCGCATGGCCCGCGTCCACGGGAAGGTTTACGAAAAGGGCGCCATGCCCGACCTCGGCTCCACCGCCACGCCCGTGGACTGGTACGGCCGCTGGCAGCTCATGGCGGTGGGCAAGCCCGAGCTGGCCACGGCCGAAAAGGGCGAGGCCATCCTGGCGGAGTGGGCGGACCGGGTGGTCGACCTGATCCGCAAGATCAAGCGCGACACCATCGTGCCCCGCGTCATGCGCGAGCACCGGGACGCGAAGAACTCGTTCCGAAAGGACGACAAGTGAGGGGGCAGGGTTCAGGGGGCAGGGCTCAGGGTTCAGGGGTTAGGGGTTAGGGGTTAGGGAATAGGTCCTATAGGACCTATAGGACTTATTGCTGAAGGGGAACGCAACGTGAACACACGCGAACGGTTTGTTAAAACGCTCATGGGGGAGCCGGTTGACCGGGTTCCCTTTATCAAGGTTTTCGGCGGGACGAATGCCGCTCATAAGCACTGGGAAAACGAGTATCCGGGCATCGGGACATGCATTGACCAGGTGCTGGGCTTCGAGGGCGTCTACCGGGGCTGGGGCGTCACACCGGTCAACATGGATCCCGCCCAGATCGGCCCCTCCGCCGTCCTGACGGAAACCGGGGCGATCAAGGTGGTGCGGCGGGGCGACGGCACCGTGGACCAGATCTACAAGAGCGGCGACTACAACCGCCACACGGTCGAATGGCCCATCAAGTCCATGAAGGACTGGGACCGCTACAAGGAAAAGCACATGGCGGCCGACGACCCCTCGCGCTTTCCGGCCAACTGGCCCGAGCTCGTGAAGGGCTACAAGACGCGCGACTATCCCCTGCAGCTGACCCACCGGGGCGTGTACGGGTTTGCGCGGGAGCGGATGGGCGACGAGAACCTCGCGCTGGCCTTTTACGACGAGCCGGAGCTGGTCCACGCCCTCATGAACGACTACACGGACATGGCGCTCCGGATCTGGGAAAAGCAGTGCCGCGACGTGGAGTTCGACCTGATCGAATGCTGGGAGGACATGGCCTCCAAGAACGGCTCGCTCATCTCGCCCGCCACCTTCCGCGAATTCATGACCCCCTGCTACCGGAAGATCGCCGCCTTTGCGAAGGACCACGGCATCCGGGTGATCCTGGTGGATTCGGACGGGCTGATCGAGGAGCTGACCGGCCTGATGCTCGAGGGAGGGGTCACCACGATGTATCCCTACGAGGTGCTGGCCGGCAACGACGTGGCGCGCGTGCTGGACCGGCACCCGGCCATCAGCGTCATCGGCGGCCTGCGCAAGGAATGCATGTACGAGGGGAAGGCCGCCATCGACGTGGAAATGAAGAAGGCGCGCGAGCTGATCAAGAAGGGGCGCTTCATCCCGGGGCCCGACCACTTCGTTTTGAAAACGGCCACCTTCGCCCACTACCGCTATTTCATGGAAAGCCTGAAAGACGTGGTGATGACCACGAAGCCGGGGGGGTGAAGAGGTTTGTGGGAGCGCGGCACCGTCCGCGCGATCATGCGCCATTCCTTTGCATCTCGCGCCACGGTGTGGCGCTCCCACCTCCTGTTGCGGGACAAGGCGTTGCCACTGGATGTGGGAGCGCGGCACCGTCCGCGCGATCATGCGCCATTCCTTTGCATCTCGCGCCACGGTGTGGCGCTCCCACCTCCTGTCACCGGCCATTCGCTCACACATGCCTAGCCATGGTCACGATCCGGCACCGCGCCACGGGCTCCCGGGTGGACACCACCACGCACGCGTGCAGATGATCGGGCCGCGGATCGTCCCACTTCCGGAACTGCATCGTGTGATCGGGCAGCCTCTCCATCGCGGCCTCGATCGCGCAATCGGCCTCCCACCGCACGTCGATCGCCCCCCACCCCACGCGAATGACACCCTCCGCCACACGGATGCGCGGCGGGCGGACCACCCCGAGATGCCAGCGGAACAGCACCGTCCGCGGCTTGCCTGTTTCCAGTTGCACATCATCCTCCACGGTCACGCGCCGGTCGTTCCAAACCACCCGGCGCCTCCACCGCTCAAGCCCGTCATAACCCACCGTGCCGTCCACCGTGATCTCGCCGCCCCGGGCGTCGAGCCGGCCGACCGTCATCGGCGCAACGGTCCGCGCCTTCTGCCAGCCCGGCGGCATGCCGCCCAGCGGCCATTCCGTTTCGGACGGCGCGGCCGCTCCGACCTGCAGCACATTGTGGCCGCGGGCCGAGGCATAATCCATCCGCAGCCTTGGGTTATGGTAGGCGGGCGTGCCCGCTTCGATGAAGACCGGCTCCCCGCGCAGGACAACGTTCACGTGGCCGCGGTCGGCATGATCGTGCATATCCGTGACATGGCCGCCGCGCACCCAGACGCCGGAGGCGCCGGCCTCCCAGCCGCTTCGCCAGTTGACCCGCACGGCGCGCGTGTAGGCGGCGAAGGGGCGGGGCGGCCTCATGGGGCGGCGCGGCAGCATGCGGCTGGCCAGGCCAGCCAGCGACTCGTCGGGCCCGCCGGCCAGGTGATCGAGCGCCCACAGGGCCTCGCGGCTGCCCAGGCTCACCGCGGCCATGGCGAACATGTTTTTTAAAAGATCGCGATTGCCGCGCGCGGCCGAAAAGGCGTCGAAGGCGTTGATGAAGAAGCCGCCGGGCTGGAAGTGGTGAAGCGCCCACAGCGGGAAATGGCGCAGGAAGGGATGGTCCGCCGCGCGGCGGTCCCCGTCCAGCGCCATGGCCCGCGCGGCGGACATCAGCGACTGGACCGTGAAATCCGCGTAATGAATCCCCTCCTCGAAGGCCCCCTGTCCCTCATGGACATTCAAGTGGGCCAGGAGATTGGCGACTCCGAGTTCGTAGGCGGCCTGATGGCGGCCGCGGCCCAGCACCAGGCAGGCGCGGATCAGGCCTTCCGTGGGCAGCACCCATTGATTGGTGAGCGGCACGTTCGCCTGGATGAACCAGGGCCGCTTCGCCGCCCAGTCGTCCACGATGCTGACGATTTCGGCGGCCAGCAGCTGATCGAGGCGCGCCACGGTTTCCAGGGGCAACCGGTCGCGCCCCAGGATCTCCAGCGTGTCGGCGATGGCGCGCACGCCGGTGCCGGTGGCCAGCCAGTTGCCGTCCTTGCCGTCGGGGGGAAGCCGGCCGCCATAGGCGCACCAGCCTGGGCGCTGCAGGGGCGACCACGCCGCCATTTCGTGCAGCTGGTCGCGCACGCGGGCCATCAGCTTCGGGTCGCCGGTCAGGCGGGCCGCGGCGGCGAGCATCGGCAGTTCAACGGCCAGAAGCTGATTCGCGCCGTGATCCGACATGGCCAGGGCGAAGATCGTGCGCGCGGGCTCCTTGAGCGGTTTGGCGCGTCCGTCGAGCCAGGTGCGATGGCGTCCGAGCTCCTCATAGCGGAAGACGCGGCGGACGAGCGGGAGCTTCAGCACGCGAGCGGCGCTCGCCACGGCATGCCGGCGCCTGGCGGCCAGATCCCCGGAACGGCGGGCCGCCGTGTTGAACGCATCCAGCAGAACCGGCCATGAGCTGATTTTCTGCATCCTTTGCCTCCCCTTCCTGGCGTAAAGCCAACCACGAATGCACACAAATGAACACGGATACCTTGATGTCCATCTGCCTTATTCGTGGTTATTGGCGTCTATTCGTGGTTCTCTTTTTTTTTGTTTGCCAACGATCATCATAGCGGACAGGCGGCCTTCCTTGTCCATGTTTAATCATGCCGCCCTGTTTTTTCGCTTTACAGTGTAACAATAAGATTGGTATGACTATATTTTGACACGAGCAAAATAAAGGTCATGACACTGAAATCGACACGTTTAACCATGCAGCAGGTGGCGGAGCAGCTGGAGCTGAGCCGCATGACCGTTTCGTCCGTCATCAACGGGCTGGCGCGCGAGCGGGGCGTGAAGAAGGAGACCGAGCAGCGCGTCCGCGATTTCCTGAAAAAAATCGGCTATGTCCCCTCGATTTATGCGCGGCGGCTCCGCAAGAAGGACGTTCCGACCATCGGCGTGCTCCACGGGGGCTTCCTCTTCAGCCATCTGCTGGACGCCTATCACCAGTTCACCAACGCCCTGGTCAGCCGCGACAGCGCGGTCGACATCGTGGCGCTCCCCCGCCCGGAAAGCCGCGAGGGGCTCGAGGATTTCGTCGGCCGCGGCGTCCCCTCCCTGCTCTGGATCCAGAATGCCAAGGAGTCCGCCGTCCAGCACGAGCGGATCACCGACCTCTTCCCCTACCTCGCCCAGTTCGACCGCGTCATCATCTACAACCATACGCCTGCGGCGCCCGACGTCGAAGCCCGCATGGACGACCTGGGCGTCCACCGGATCGTGATCGACCGGCCCGCCGCCAACCGGATTGCCGCGACCTTCCTGGCGGGGCTCGGTCACCGCATCGTGGCCCTGCCGGACGCGGAGGCGGGCACGCTCAAGGATCTGCACCGGCGCGATCCGGCCGACTTCGCCGGGGCCGGCATCCAGCAGCTGATCGGCCTTCTGGGTCCGGGCGAGGAGTGCGGTGTTTCGGCCGACTGGGGGCTCCGTTACGCCGACCGGCTGGCCAAAGCCATCAAGGAACAGGGGGTTACCGCCGCCTGGCTGTATGACGACGAGACCGCCGGCTACCTGCTCTATCATCTCTCCGAACGGGGAATCAAGGTGCCGGCCGACCTGACCCTGCTGGGCTTTGACGGGCTGCCGATCGGCGAGGCGTTCTGCCCGCCCCTGACGACCATCGCGGTGCCGGTGACCAAAATGGTAGAGCGGGTCTGCACCATCCTGGATTCCGACGGGGATACCCCGGGGCCCCTGACGCACGTGTTCGAGCCGGTTCTGCTGCAACGGCGGAGCCACGGGGCGCCCTCCAAATCCTGACCGCCGGAAACACCATGGCCCTTACGTCGATCTGCGTCTATTCCGGCTCCAACTGGGGCGCCCGCCCCGCCTATTCCACGGCCGCCCGCGAGCTGGGGCGCGTCCTGGCGGCCCGAGGCATCCGGCTGATTTACGGCGGCGGCTCCGTGGGGCTGATGAACGAGGTGGCGGAAAGCGTCCTGGGCGCCGGCGGCGTGGTGTGGGGGGTGATACCCGAGCACCTGACCGGCAAGAACGTGCAGCACATGGGCCTCACGCGCACGTTTGTGACGCGCTCCATGCATGAGCGCAAGCAGATGATGTTCGACCTGGCGGACGCCTTCATCGCCCTGCCCGGCGGCCTGGGAACGCTGGACGAGATGTTCGAGGTGCTGACGTGGGGCCAGCTCAACCTGCACGTCAAGCCCTGCGGTTTCCTGAATGTGGAGGGCTACTTCGATCCGCTGCTGGCCTTCCTGGATCATGCGATGACCGAGCAATTCATGTCCCCGGCCCACCGGGCCATGATCATGACGGGCTCCACGGGCGAGGCGTTATTCGAGCAATTCGCCACCTACCAGCCGCCGGACCTGCAGAAGTGGATCAGCACCCTGGCGCCGCCGCCGGTTTTGTAAGGAATGGCCCCTTGCGGGCTCCGCAAGCGGAGCCCCTACACCTTTCATTGCACATTCTCACGCAAGGTGTAGGGGCGGTGCTTGCGCCGCCCGTCATTCCCAACACCAGCCATAGAGCATTCCTCACGCCAGATCGCACGCCCTGTGTTTACACAGCTCATGATGTCGCGTCCTTTTTGAGAACGCCAACCGACGTCAGGTTGCGATAAAGCCCGCCGGTATCCAGCCCGCAGCCGGTCAGCCAGACATCGGGCACGGGCAGGCCGGGATAGTCGGCCTCATAGGGCACTTGCCGGGCCTCCTGCTTGTCGAACAGCACGGCGGATCGCACGCTGGCGGCGCCCTGGCGCTCGAACGCCTTGTGGAACACGCTCAGGGTCCGGCCGGTGTCGAGAATGTCGTCCACCAGCAGGATGTGCCGCCCCTTCACCGGAAAGCCCAGGGCGCGCGCGCGCCGGACGCGGCCGGAGGAGGTCTTCGCGTTCCCATAACTGGATGCCGTGACGAATTCGACTTCGAGGGGAATGGTCATGGCCTGCGTCAGGTGGACCAGGTAATAGGCGGCGCCCTTGAGGATGCCGACCACCACGGG
>CAYZVY010000053.1:0-21111 GCA_964481675.1 uncultured Verrucomicrobiota bacterium | reverse complement strand
CCGAACGAATGGGGCTGGACAGACACACGGGTTAAGTGGCAGTATACTCATATCTGGCTAGGCAGCCGAACGGGGCGTGAGCATGACTGATAAATCAAAACCGGACGCCAGCCCGCACCAACAGGCGGCCCTGCGCCTGGCCGCTTCGGAGCTGCGGGACCGGATGCTCTTCGAGTCATCCAAGGACGGCATCCTGATCCTCGACGCCGTGACCGGGATGATTCTCGATGTAAACCCGTTCCTGGTCGAGTTGCTGGGCTTCTCGCGCGAGGCCTTCCTCGGCAAAAAGGTGTGGGAACTCGGATTCCTCAAGGACCTCATCGCCAACCAGGCCAGTTTCGCGGAATTGCAGCGGACAACCTACATCCGCTATGAAGACAAACCGCTGGAAACCGCCGATGGCCGGCAAAAGGATGTGGAGTTCGTCAGCAACGTCTACCATGTGAACCGCCAGAAAGTCATCCGGTGCAACATCCGCGACATCACCGAGCGCAAGCGGGCCATGGCGGAATTAGAGGCCTCGCAGCAGTTCATCAAGAACATCATCAACGCGAGTCCCGCGCGGATCTTCTGGAAGAGCAAGGAGCTCGTTTACCTGGGCTGCAACGAGGCCTTTGCGCGCGACGCCGGCTTTTCCGATCCGAAGGACATCGTAGGGAAAACCGACCACCAGTTGAGCTGGCGCGATCAGGCGGACCTGTATCGCAACGACGACGCCCAAGTCATCAGCAGCGGCATTCCCCTGATCAACAGGGAAGAAATCCAGAGCAACCCCACGCGAAGCACCCTGACGCTTCTGACAAGCAAAGTGCCGCTGCGCGACGCCAGGGGCGAGATCTACGGCATTCTCGGGCTCTACATCGACATCTCCGAGATCAAGCAGACGGAGTCCTCCCACAAACTGCTGGCGGAAGCCGTCGATCAGTCCGCCGAGACCATCATGATCACCGATGCCGGCGCCTCCATCATCTACGTGAACCCGGCGTTCGAAAAAGTCACCGGCTACGCCGTCTCCGACGTCCTGGGAAAGAACCCGCGCATGCTCAAAAGCGGAAAGCAGGACGCGGACTTCTACCGCGGAATGTGGGACACGCTGAATCGCGGGGAGGTGTGGCACGGCCACATGGTCAACAAGCGGAAAAACGGCACCTTTTACGAGGAAGATGCCACCATCTCGCCCGTGCACGACCCCGCGGGCACGATTAATCATTTTGTCGCCGTCAAACGGGACGTCACGAACGAAGCCCAGCTCGAAAACAAGCTCCGTCAGGCCCAGAAAATGGAGGCCGTGGGCCGGCTGGCGGGGGGCATCGCGCACGACTTCAACAATCTGCTCATGGGCATCATGGGCTATGCCGAGCTCTGCCAGGATCACGTCGCGCCGGACCACCCGAACTATGAGCGGCTCAACGAAATCATGCGCGCGGCCAGGAAATCAGCGGACATCACCCGGCAACTCCTGACCTTTGCCCGCAAACAAATCACCGCGCCAAAGATATTAAACCTGAACGACGCGTTGTTCGGCATGCTGAAGCTGCTGCGGCAGCTGATCGGGGAGGACATCCACCTGGTCTGGACGCCCGATTCGGCCCTGCGGACCATCCGGATCGACCCGGCCCAACTCGACCAGATCCTGGCGAACCTGTGCCTGAATGCCAGAGACGCCATCGGCGGCATCGGCACGATCACGCTGGACGCGCACAACGCCACCCTGGACTCCGCCTACTGTTCCCTTCACCCGGGCGCGAGTCCCGGCGCCTACGTCCGGCTGACCGTCAGCGACACCGGATGCGGCATGGACGCCGAAACGATGGAGCATATTTTCGAGCCGTTCTTCACCACCAAAGGCATGGGTCAGGGGACGGGCCTGGGGCTGGCCACCGTCCATGGCATCGTCAATCAGAACAGGGGCGTCCTCGATGTCGCCAGTGAACTGGGAAAAGGAACGACGTTCACGCTCTACCTGCCCCAGGTGACGGCGCCGCCCGCCGAAAACCCCGCTCCGGCCGCGAAGCCCGCGCCCAAAGGCACGGGGGAGACCGTCCTGCTGGTGGAAGACGAGAAATCCCTGCGGGCGACCTGCAGTCAGTTCCTGGTCTACCTGGGGTACAAAGTCCTGCTGGCGGAATCCCCCGATGCGGCCGTGAAACTGGCGGAGCAGCATCCGGATCACATCGACCTGCTGGTGACGGACGTCGTCATGCCCGGGATGTATGGAACGGCGCTGGCGAAACGGCTCGGGGCGATCAAGCCGGGCCTGAAAATCCTGCTGATGTCCGGCTACCCGCTTGACGCCATGGCCCAGCGGGGCATCGAGGATCACGAGCTGCCTTTCATCTCGAAGCCCTTCTCGCGCACCGAGTTTGCGTACAAACTGCGCGAGGTCCTGGGTGGTCCGCCGCCTTCACCGGGCACTCCCCCGATCAGCCCCGGGCCCTGAACGGAGCCGGGATGCGGGCGGAACCGCGAAACGCGCTGGCGCCGATCCTCCCGGAAAAAACGTTCTTCAAGGGCATTGCGCAGCCGCCGGGTTTTGTGCTATAAAATCAGGCTTTGCAACCGCTCTCCAGGAAGGCGCGCCCGTGTATCTCAAAAGTCTCGACATGACCGGCTTCAAGAGCTTCGCCGACCGCACCCGGCTGGAGTTCACGCCCGGCATGACGGCCATCGTGGGCCCCAACGGCTGCGGCAAGAGCAACGTCTCCGACGCCGTCCGCTGGGTCCTGGGCGAACAGAGCGCCAAGGCCCTGCGCGGCCACAAGATGGAAGACTGCATCTTCAACGGCACCGACACCCGCAAGCCCCTCAACCTGGCCGAAGTCAGCATCACCTTCGCCGACTGCGAGGGCGTCCTCCAGACCGACTACGACGAGGTCACCGTCACCCGCCGCGTCTTCCGCTCGGGCGAGGGCCAGTATTTCCTCAACAAGGTCCCCTGCCGCCTCAAGGACATCCACCGCCTCTTCATGGGCACCGGCATCGGCACCTCGTCCTACTCCCTCATGGAACAGGGCCGGATCGACCAGATCCTCAGCTCCCGCCCCGAGGACCGCCGCGAAGTCTTCGAAGAGGCCGCCGGCATCACCAAGTTCAAGTCGGACAAGCGGGAATCCCTCCGCAAGCTCGAGCAGACCGACCAGAACCTGCTCCGCCTCCAGGACGTCATCCGCGAGGTCAAGCGCCAGATCGGGTCGCTCCAGCGCCAGGCCGGCAAGGCCCGCCGCTACAAGGAATTCCGCGAGGAGCTGAAAAAGGTCGACGTCCTCGTCACCCGCGAGAAGCTCCGCGCCATGGACACCGACATCGCGGAGCAGGCCGGCCGCCTCCAGGCCCTGGCCGAAACCATCCAGGCCCTCCACGCCGACCTCGAAGGGGCCGACACGGCGAACCACGACCTGCGCGCCGCCATGACCTCCACCGACAGCCGGATGGAAGAGCAGATGCAGGTCTGCGGCGAATACCGCTCGCGCCTCGAGCAGACCCGCGCCCTGATCCGCGTCAACGCCGAGCGCATCGCCGAAATCAAGACCCTCGCCGAGCGCGATTCGGGCGACATTCTGAAGGCCCGCGACCAGATCCAGCGCCTGAAGGACTCCCTGGGCTCGCTGGTCGAGGAGATCGCCGCGGCCGACGCCGACCGCGACGCCGCCGACCTCCAGCTCAAGGAGAAGCAGGACGCCCTGGCCCTGGCCGAAAAGCAGGCCGAAGCCGCCCGCAAGACGGTCACCGACCTGCGCAACGAGTCGATGGAGCTCGAGACCCGCGGTTCCAAGCTCCAGAACGACCTGATGCAGATGGAAACCAAGGAGCACGCCAACATCCTGCGGCGCGAGCGGCTCACCGTGGAACACACCCAGGTGGTCCGCGTCTCCGAATCGTTCCAGGAGCGCGACCAGCACATCCAGGCCGAGCTCGAGGTTCTGCACGAGAAGGTGGAGCAGTACGACGGCATCCTCGCCACCCTGGCCGGCAACCGCGCCGAGATGGGCCGCAAGGTGGAGGACATCCGCTCGCAGGTCAACACCCTCCGCACCCAGGCCGCCTCCCGCCGCGCCAAGATCGAGCTGCTGGCCGGCCGCGAGGCCGCCGGCGAGGACTTTCCCGCCGGCGCCCGGCTGGTGCTGGACGAGTCCAACCCCCTCTCCCTCGACCGCGACCGCATCATCGGCTCCCTGGCGGGCCAGATCGACGCCGACCCGGAATACCGCACCGCCCTCCAGGCCGTGCTCCGCACCTGGGCCGACGCCGTGGTGGTCACCGACCCGGCCGCGGCGCTCCAGGTCCTGGCGCGCCTGCAGGACAAGCCGGACGGCGCGGCCCGCCTGCTCAGCGCCAGCCTCCCCCCGCGCGAAGCCCGCCCCGCCCCCGCCCTGCCCGAGGGCGGCGAGCCGCTGGCGGCCCACGTGCGCTGCAAGGAGACGCTCCGGCCGCTGATCGACGCGCTTCTTGAAAACGTCACCGTCTGGGCCGAGCGCACCCGCCTGCCGAACCCCATTCCCGAAGGCGCCACGCTGGTCACGCGCGACGGCACCCTGCTGCGCCACGGCTGGATGTTTGAATTCTGGAAGCCCGACACGGCCGGCTCCGACCCCATGTCGCGCAAGCTGCTGTCCGCCCAGCTGCAGGAGGAGGCCGACCGCATCTCCCGTGACCTGGACCGGCAGGAGGAGATCCTCCACGCGCTGGCCGCGGAAGGCGCCACCATCGAGCACTCCACCTCCGACGCGCGCGCCGCCCACGACGAATTCCGCCGCATGCTGGCCCAGAAGGAAGGCGAGGCGCAGATCGTCCGCCAGGAAAGCGCGCAGGCACGCAAGCGCCTGGAAACGGTCACCTGGGAGCTGGAGGAGCTGAAGAAGCAGACGGCGGGCAGCACGGCCGAGCAGCAGGCCCTGGCCGGCAACCTGGCCGCCGTCTCCGACCGCCGGGCGCAGGTCCGCACCGAGATCGAGGCGCTCTCGCGCCAGTGGCAGGAGCTCGAGAAGGGCCGCAACGACCTGTACTCCGTCGTCTCCGAGCAGCGGGTGGCCTTCACCGAAAAGCGGCAGAAGGGCGATTACCTCCGCAGCCAGCAGGAGCCCATCCGCTCCCGCATGGAGGAGCTGGCCTCCCTGGTCCAGGGCCGCGCGGCCGGCCTCTCCACGCACGAGGCCACGCTGCTGCGCCTCAGCCAGGCGCGCGAGGAGGCCGAGGAGAAGGCCCCCGAGCTGGAAGTGGCGCTCGAGGAGAAGGCGGCCGAACTGGAAGCCCTCCGCCGCGTCAAGCAGGAGCAGGCAGCCCAGCTCCAGGCCATGGAGAGCCAGGTCGCCCAGCGCCGCCAGGGGCTGGACGCGGTACGCGAGGAGCGCTCCCGCCTGGAGGTCAAGCACAGCGAAACGCGCATGTACCGGGAGAACCTGGCCGGCCGCGTGGCGGGCGAATACGCCATGACGATCGACGAGATCCTGCGGTCCTCCGAGCCGGCCTGGGAGGGCGGCACGCGCCCGGCCCCGGAGGCCCTGGACGCCATGATCGCCGACCTGCGGGCCCGCATCGAGGCCATGGGCCCGGTGAACCTGGTGGCCATCGAGGAATACCAGGAGCTCGAGGAGCGCCACGCGTTCCTGACCCGGCAGCACGAGGACCTGATCACCTCCAAGGACCAGCTGATGGAGGCGATCCGCAAGATCAACGAAACCACCTCCACGATGTTCGCGGAGACCTTCGCCAAGATCAACGCCAACTTCGACTTCATGTTCAAGGAGCTGTTCAACGGCGGCACGGCCAAGCTCGAGCTGGTGGAGGGCGAGGACGTCCTGGAGTGCGGCATCGACATCATCGCCCGCCCCCCGGGCAAGCGGCTCCAGAACGTCTCGCTGCTCTCGGGCGGCGAGCGCACCATGACGGCCGTGGCGCTCCTCTTCGCCATCTACATGATCCGGCCCAGCCCCTTCTGCATGCTGGACGAGCTGGACGCCGCGCTCGACGAGTCCAACATCAACCGGTTCGTCAAGGTGCTGAAGGGCTTCCTCGAGCAGTCGCAGTTCATCGTCATCACCCACAACCGGCGCACCATCGGCGCGGCGGCCGTGCTCTACGGCGTCACCATGCAGGAGCGCGGCGTCTCGCGCATCGTCTCGATGAAGTTCGAGGATTACGAAGCCGGCAAGCTGCCGCCCTCTCCGGGCGCCCCGCCCGCCGTGCAGCCGCCCCCGGCGGCCCCCGCCCCGCCCGCCGCTCCCCCGCCGGCCGAACCGGAAAACCCGGCATGATGCCGGACCCGTTCCTGGACAGCCTCCTGGCCGGCGCCGTCGCGGCGGCCCGCCTGGCCGGCGCGCACGCGCTGGCCAACGGCGCCCGCCGGCAGGACGCCGTGGCCCGCTTCGCGCACGACGTGAAGCTGCAGCTCGACGAGGAGTGCCAGCAGCTCGTGCAGCAGGAAATCATCGCGCGTTTCCCGACTCATGCCATCGTCGGCGAGGAGGACGCAACGGTCGGCGGCCGCCCGGGCGCCGAGGTGGAATGGGTGGTGGACCCGATCGACGGCACGGTGAATTTCTCCCACGGCCTGCCCTTCTGGTGCTGCTCGGTGGCGGCCCTCCGGAACGGCGAAACCGTGGCCGGCGCCGTGTTCGCCCCCGCCCTGGACGTCTGCTACACGGCCCGGAAGGGCGGCGGCGCGGCCTGCAACGGCCAGCCGATCCGCGTCTCCGCGGTCGCCGCGCTTTCGGACTCCATGATCCTGACGGGGCTCGACAAGAGCCCGGACTGCGACCTGCCGCCCTTCGCGCTCTTCGAAGCCACCTCGAACCACGTCCAGAAGGCCCGCATCATGGGGGCGGCGGCGCTCGACATCTGCCGGGTGGCGCACGGGCAGGCCGACGGCTACTTCGAGACGGGAATCTACATCTGGGACATCGCCGCGGCGCGCCTCATCGTGGCCGAGGCGGGCGGCATGGCCGAAATCCTGGACCGGCTGGACCGGGGGCGGCTCCGCTTCATGGCCACCAACGGCCGCATCCACGCGGCCTACCGGACGCTCCTCACGGATACGCTGGCCCGGCGGTGAACGCCATGCGAAAAAGGGGCTTTTCGTTCCTCGAGGTGCTGGTCGCCCTGGCCATCCTCACGGTCCTCAGCGTCAGCCTGGCGCCCCTGGTCACCGGCCTGGCCGCCACCGACAGGACCCTCCGCGTCCGCCTGCGGGCCTGGGACGCGGCGCGGTCGCACCTGACGGCGCTGTACCTGGCCGACCCCCGCGCCGAAGCGGGCGGCGGCGCCTTCGACGTCCGCTGGGAGACGGTCCCCGCGCCCGCCGCCAAAGGCGGGGGCGGGGCCTGGAGCCGGCTGTCTGTTGTACCTAAAAATGAAACAAAGGCGGCGCTCGAGCTGGCGCTGCGGACGGGCGCGCCCCGCCGCTGATCAGCGGGCGGCCGTTTCCGGCGGCGGGCTGACCAGGTCGTCGCCCGTCGCGGACGCGTCCTCCCCCTGCGACATCAGCTCATAGGCCGCCCCGTCGCGGCCGGGGCAGACGTAGAGGAAGGGCCGACCCCAGGGGTCGGCCGGCAGGGCCCCGCCCAGGTACCCGCCGTCGGGCGGGAATTCCTCGGGCTTCGGGAGTGCGCGCGAGGGCTGCACCAGAGCCTCGAGCCCCTCGGCTTCGGTCGGGAAGCGCCCCTGATCCATCTTGAACAGCTTCAGGGCGCGGTGGAATTCCTGCATCTGGATCGTCGCGGCCTTCTTCTGCGACTTCTTGTACATCCCGTAGACGTTGGTGCCCACCACGGCTGAAATGAGCCCGATGATCAGCAGCACCACCATGACTTCCATGAACGTGAAACCGGCCGACCGCTTTTTCATGCGACATGCTCCTTAGCGGGGCCCGGAGCCCCAGTGCGACCCGGGAAAGGCCATCAGCCACAGCTCGATGTGCACGTTGTAATCGTCATCCCGCTGCTGCCCGTTGATCATGGTATAGCCGGGCTCGTGGGAAAATCCGACGCGGACGCCCAGGCAGTCCATCTTCCGCTCCAGGTCGTAGGAGTGCTCCTCGAGCCGGGATTCGTCAAGGTTGTAGCGGTCGTACATCGTCAACTGCCACTCGGCGTTGGGGGTGTACCGGAGCGACCCGGACACCAGGCTGTTCTCGCTCTCCTCCGCCCCGTTGACGGCGGGCGCGAACCGGTACCGGTATTCGCCGCCCAGCTTCCACATCGGGTGGGGCGTGAACTCGCCGCGGATGTTCCAGCTCCGGAGTTCGTTCTCCTGGATATTGTATTCGGTGTCGCCCCTCACGTAGATGCCGTCCGAGGGGCGGCTTTCCACCTTGAGGCCCAGCGGGCCGATGCCCTCGTCCTGGAGCTGGGACTCCATGTAATACGTCGAGTAAACGTCCAGGTCGAACAGTTCATACAGCTTGCGGTCGCGCTTGAACTGGATCGTGTTGCGCATACCCACCTGGACCGAGTGCTCGGAGCTGACCGAGTCCACCTCGTCGATCTGGTAGAAATCCCCGGGCGACTGGTCCAGCAGGTTCGGGCGCAGGGTGTAATCCGCGTAGGGCTCGGCGATATGGCGGTAGCGGACCAGGGACTCCCCGTCGCCGGAGGCCCATTCCTTGAACGCCTTGAACGAGGCCTCGGAGCCGACTTCGAAGAGCGGCCGGAGCATCGCCCCGCCCTCCTTCTCGAAAACGGTCGTGATCATCCCGTTCGTCACCGTCTGGGTGCCGTCGGCCAGGGTGTTGGTGATGGGGCCCTCGTGCTCCCAGGTCACGATATCGCGCGTCTTGGAGTACCACGTGGCGCGGACGCCGGCGCGGGGGACGACGTGGACGATGTCGAGCGACGTCGGATAGCTGAAGAACTGGCTCGAATCGACGCGCAGGAGGGACATATCCTCCTTTTCAAGGAAATCGGCCGGCTGACGCATCAGGAAGACGGCGTCATTGTAGCCCTGGTAATACCAGCCCGAGTCCAGGACCGGGGTGAGGAAGAATTCGTGGCGCGCCTCGGGCAGGCGGGACACGGTGGTGTAGAAATCGTCCATGCGCCATTTGGCCATCAGGCTCATGGCGGTCTCGTCCTGCGTGCGGCCGACCAGCAGGAAGTTCTGGGGCTCGGGGCTGTTCCGGTAATCGCGGCGGTAATAGTCCTCCAGCACGAATTCGTCGCTGAACGTGTTCATCTCGCCGATCAGGCTCCACCCGTTGTCGAACTGCTCCGCCTGCTTCAGCCGCAGCCGGTACCGGCTGCTGGAGGGCATCCGGTTGGTCGGGTAGTTGTTCTCCGCCTCGTCCACCCCGATGTCATTCAGGAAATAGCCCAGGGCCTTGCCCTGGCCGCCGGGGGTCTTCCAGGTGAGCTCCTCGCCGCCGGCATACCCGCGGAGGGAGCGGTAATCCAGCAGGGTGGTGGCCTCAAACCAGTTGGTGAACTTGTAGGAGAAGCCGGACAGCAGGTAGGCGCCCATGTGGGACTGGTAGCCCGGCTGCAGCTCCACGCCGATCACGTCCTCCTTAAGGGACCGCTTCATCCACGGCAAGTAGAACACCGGAACCGGCCCGGCGTACGTCACCACGTGGCGGGCCTTCAGGTACGAATCCGGCTCCACCGTCAATTCCCGGGCCCACAGGTGATAATGAAGCGACTCGAGCGACTGGGTGCAGGTGGTGAAGGTGGCGCGGTTCAGCGTGTAGGTCATGCCCGTGCCCTTGGCTCCCGCCTCCGCCCACACGTGGTACGGCGGGAAGGCGGCGGCAAAGCGGTCCGTCCGCATCTCCTTCGTGGCCAGGTTGTAGGTCAGGTGGTCGCCCTCCCACAGCTTGTCGCCCCGCTTGAGGTGAACGTTTCCCTCCGCCTCGGCCACGGACGTCTGCTGGTTGATCAGCACCTTGTCGGCGCGCAGTTCCGTGTCGCCCTGGGAGATCACCACGCCGCCCTCGGCCGTCACCACCTTGTTGCTGGTGTTGTAGTCCAGCTTGGCGGCATCCACCTTGACGCCGCCGTCGCCGGTCAACGCACCGACGCCGGGCAGCTGGCCGAAGGCGGACAGACCGCCCCAGGCCAGCCCGAGCGCCGCGATCCATCCCCCCGCTCGCACGACACTGTTCATGGAGTGGGCTTCCTGTCTTCCTGCTGGCCGCGGTGAGGCGGCGGATTCTCCGAGGGGCTGACCGGCGTGCTGGAATAGTACACCTCGCCCGTGACCCCGTTGCGGATGGTGAAGTCCTCGAGGTGGCGGGTGGGGTCGCCGCGGAAGCCGAGCTGGCTCCCGAAGCGGCTCTGCAGGTCCACGAGGATCTGCTCGTCCTCCTTGCGCAGGCGGTCGAGGATGGTGGGATGCACGGTGATCTGGAGCTGGAGCCCCGGATCGGACTTGCGGTGGGAATTCCAGATGGCGGTGGCCCGCCGCTGGATCTCGATGCTCATGCACAGGGGCGACTTGATGCTGCCGCGGCCGCGGCAGTAGGGGCAGTCCATGTACCGGGAGGAGAGGATGCCCTCCTCCACGCGCTGGCGGGTCATTTCGAGCAGGCCGAGCGGCGAGATGGGCAGCACGTTCGTGCGGGCCTTGTCGCGGGCCAGGAACTGGCGGAGCGTCTTGTAGACGGCGTTCCGGTTCTTCTTCTGCTTCATGTCGATCAGGTCGAGCACCACAATGCCGCCGACGTTGCGCAGGCGCAGCTGGCGGGCCACCTCCTCGACGGCCTCCAGGTTGACCTGGAGGATGACGTCCTCCTGGGTCGTCCCGCCCTTGTGCCGGCCGGTGTTGACGTCGATCGAGATCAGAGCCTCGGTCTCGTCGATGACGATGTAGCCGCCGGACTTCAGCACCACCTTGCGCTGGAAGGCGTCCTCGATCTGGCGCTCGATGTTGAAATGCTCGAACATCGGCACGTGGCCGTCGTAGAGCTGGATGCGGGACTTGACCCGGCGCGAGATCTGGGAGGCGAGCTCCTTGACCTGCGTCCAGCGGTCCGTGTTGTCGATCACGATGCGGTCGACATCCTCGGTCACCCAGTCGCGCACGACGCGCTCCACGACGTCCGGCTCCTGGTAGAGGCAGGTGGGGGCGCGCTTGTCGCGGATCCCGGACTGCAGCTGGTCCCAGATCTGCATCAGGCTGCGCATGTCGCGGGCGAAGCTGACGCCGCGGGCGCCCTCGCCGGCGGTGCGCACGATCATGCCGACGCCCTCGGGCCCGGGCAGCCGGTCGAGGATGTGCTTCAGCCGCTGGCGCTCCTTGGCGTCCTCGATCTTGCGCGACACGCCGCGCAGGACGCTGCCGGGCAGCATGACGAGGTAGCGGCCGGGAATGCTGAGGCTGGCGGTGACGCGGGGCCCCTTGGTGCTGATGGGCCCCTTGGTGACCTGGACGACGATCTCGGAGCCGACGGGGAATTTCTTGGCGATCTCCTGGGGGGAGAAGCGCTTGTTGCGCGGCATGCTGCGGTAGACGCCCTCCTCCTCGGCGGCCAGCCGGGCGGCATCCTCGGGCACCATGTCCCAATAGTGCAGGAACGCGTTCTTGCTCATCCCGATGTCGACGAAGGCGGCCTGCAGCCCGTCCTCGAGGTTCTGGATGCGCCCCTTGTAGATGCTTCCCACGATCCGCTCTTCCTGGGGATGTTCGATCATGAACTCCTCGAGGCGCCCGTTTTCCAGGACGGCCACGCGGGTCTCCAGGCTTTCACAGTTGATGATAATTTCCCGCTTGATCGTGTTGCCTTTCATTTTATTCCTGATGAAATTGACAATCCACATGTCCCTCGCCCTTTCTTCGCTTCAGGCCGGCCGGTTTTCCCGGATCGGCCCTCGCCCGTTTTCAAATCCGGCGGCAATACACGCTCTGCACCAGGCCCAGCGAGGCCATCATGCAGAGCATGAACGAACCGCCATAACTGACCAGCGGCAGGGGGATGCCCGTCACCGGCATCACGCCGATCGTCATCGCGATGTTCACGAACACATGCGCGAACATCATAGCCGTCACCCCTGTGCAGATCAACCGTCCTAATCGATCCCGCGCCCGCACCGCCGCGTGCATCCCGCACGCGATGAGCAGGCCGAACAGTCCCAGCACCGTCGCGCCCCCGGCGAACCCCAGTTCTTCGCCAATGACTGCGAAGATGAAATCCGTCGAGGCCACGGTGCGCGGCAGGTAGCCCAGACTGCTCTGGGTTCCCTGCATGTATCCCTTGCCAGTCAAGCCCCCCGACCCGATCGCCAGGGAGGACTGCCAGCTGTTGTAGCCGGCCCCCCTCCGGTCCGACGCCGGATCCACAAACACCACCAGCCGCTTCCGGTGGTACTCCTTCAAATGCGTCACCTTCGTGAAAATCGCCTTCTGCCGGGCCTCGTCCAGCCCCATCCAGCGCGGCACCAGCACCGACCCCAGCAGCAGCCCGCCCGCCAGCCCCCCCGCGAGGATCAGCAGGCCGACCTTCGCCAGGGACGACCCCCCGACAAACAGCATGAAAAAGGCGATCGGCACGCAGACCAGGCACGTGCCGAGGTCCGGCTCGACCAGGATCAGGGCCGCCGGCACGCCCGCCAGGGCCAGCACCACGGCGATGGGCTTCCAGCTCTTCATCTCGAGGCCGGGCCGGCTCAGGAACCAGGCGATCGTCATGATCAGGGCGATCTTGGCCAGCTCCGAGGGCTGGAGGTTCATCCCGAAGAAGTCCAGCCAGCGCCGGGCGCCGTACATGGGCCGGCCCACGGCGAGCACCATGACCAGCAGGGCCAGGGAACCGACGTAATAAAACCAGACCCCTTCGGTCAGCTTCCGGTAATCGAGCAGGCTGATCGCGAAAAACACGCCCAGCCCCGCCGCGCCCCAGAAGAGCTGGCTCTGGTACAGGTTCCGGATGACCGCTTCCTGCCGGCTCGCGCAGGCGCTGCGGATGAACAGCACGCTGATCGCCATCAGGCCGAGCATGGCCAGCAGGAGCGTCCAGTTGCTCCGCTTCAGAAGCGCCAGTTGGAGGCCGAACCGCTTCATCCGTGCGCCTCCGCGTCCGAGAAGATCCCGTCCAGCAGCTTGCCGATGCGGGGCCCCACGGTCGACCCGCCGGAGACGCCCTCCTCCACCACCATGGCCACAGCGTAGCGCGGGGAGTCGAAGGGCGCGAAGGCCATCATCCAGACGTGCTTCTTCCCCTCCCCCTTGCGGCCCACCTCCGCTGTTCCCGTTTTGGCCGCCACCACCACGTCGTCCAGCCGGGCGTGCTTCCCGGTGCCGCTGGGCGCGTTCACCACGTCGCGCATGCCGCCGCGCACCACCGACCGGGTGCGCTCCGACCAGTTCAGCTCGCGCACCAGCTCCGGGGCCGCGGGCTCCAGCGTCCCGCCCGGGGGGCGCAGCCCGAGGACCAGGCGGGGCCGGTACAGGCGGCCGCCGTTGGCGATGGCCGAGCAGACAGCCGCCATCTGCAGGGGCGTCACGCCCAGGAACCCCTGGCCGATCGAGGCGTTGGCCGTGTCGCCGTCCCGCCACTCATCCTTGAACTGAGCCTTTTTCCACGCGGCATCCGGCAGCAGGCCCTTGAATTCGCCGTCGAGCTCGATGCCGGTCGGCCGGCCCAGGCCCAGGGCCTGCGCCATGTGGAAGATCGGGGCCCACCCGATCGTCCGGCCCAGGGTGCAGAAGTAGGCGTTGCAGGATTGCTCGATGCCCTTGCGGAGCGCGATGGGGCCGTGGCCGTTAACGTTCCAGCACCCGATCCGGAAATTGCCCATTTCGAAATAGCCGGGACAGTTCACCACCGCGTCCGGATCCCACAGGTGATTCTCCAGGCCCGCGATGGCCACGATGGGCTTGAAGATGCTGCCCGGCGGATAAAACGACGCGATGGCCCGGTTCAGCAGGGGCACCTCCTCGTCGTCGGCATTCAGCTGCGCCCACTGGTCCTTCGAAATGCCCTGCACGAAGAGGTTGGGGTCGAACGCCGGCGAGCTGGCCATGGCCAGGACGTCGCCGGTCCGGGGGTCGAGCACCACCACCGCGCCCCGCTCCCCCGCCAGCGCGTTTTCGGCCATGGCCTGGATGCGGGCGTCCAGCGCCAGGACCAGGTCCCGGCCCGGGACGGGGTCGGTTTCCTGCATCACGCCCGACATGAACCCCGAGGCGTCCACGCGGAGCGTGCGCTGGCCGGCCGCGCCGCCCAGCTCCCGGTCGTAGCGCTTCTCCAGCCCGGAGCGGCCCGCCAGCTCGGGCAGGAGGTAGTCGTAGACCCGCCGGGCATCCTGGTGCAGCTCGGCCTTGCTGACGTAGCCCAGCACGTGAGAGGCCAGCAGGCGGTTGGGATAGGCGCGAGACGGGGTGGCCACGATGTCCACCCCCCGGAAGCGCCAGTCGTTCTCCGCGAACCGGGCCATGGCCCGGACGTCGAGATTGGTCCAGGCCACCATCGGCAGCGGCAGCCGCCGGTGGATGTGGTTGGTGAAGTCGACGGCCGACAGCTCCACGGGGCGCCCGATGGCGGCGGAAACGTCCATGACCTGCTTCGCCACGGCGTTGGCCGTGTAGTCCCAGCGGCCGGGCTTGCGGAATTCCTCGACGAAGACGCAAAGCGAGAAGGAGGGGATGTTGTCGACCAGGCAGATGCCGTTGCGGTCGTAGATGCGGCCGCGGTCCGCGGGCACCCGCACGAGGCGCAGGCTCTGCTGGCGGGCGTTCTCCGCGTAATGCGCGCCCTGCCACACCTGGATGCGCCACAGCGCGGCGGCCAGCAGCAGCAGGCCGGCGAACATGGCCAGCGTCAGCAGGCCGATCCGCAGCAGGTCCCGGCTATCGAGTCGCGTGTCGCTCATACCGGCTCGGCCTCCTGCGTTCCCAGGAGCCGGTCCAGCCCCCGGGCCAGCCCGAACACGGGCGGCGCCGCCGCCAGGGCCAGCAGCGCCGCGCCGCCGGCCTTGAGCCAGACGGCCCAGCCCGGGGCGCCGAAGTCGGGCATCGCCGCGAATTCGCCCAGCGCCAGGAAGAGCCAGGTGACCAGGGTGATGCCGGCCGCGCAGGCGGCGGTGACGCCCATCACCGTCAGCACGGAATCCTTGAAAAGCAGGTCGCGCACCGCGTGGACGGCCAGGCCGGCCAGGCAGAAGCAGGCGGCGCTGCAGCCGAGCGGGACGAACCCGAGGCTGTCCTGCATGAGCCCGCCGAGGAAGGCCGCCCAGAGCAGGGTGAGGCGGCCGTGGGCCAGCGCGTAGTACATGACCGCGCTGAGCAGCAGCGGGGCCTTGGCCATGCCCAGCCAGCCGACGGCGGGCACGAGGGCCTGGGCGAAGGCGGCCGCCAGCAGCACGAGAAGCACCTCGATGGCAATCATGGCGCCCGCCTTCCCGTGTCCCTTTTTCCGGAAAGGACCAGGACGTAGCGCGCGCGGGCCAGGTCGGCTGCGGGGGCCACCCGGGCGTTCAGGTACAGGCCGGAATGGGCCGCCTCCACGTGCCGGACGGTTCCCACCGCGAGGCCCTCGGGAAACACGCCGCCGAGGCCGGAGGTCACCAGGGTGTCGCCCTCGCGGATGGACGAATCGCGGGGAAGGTAGGTGGCCTGGCCCTGTTCGGCGGGCAGCAGCATCTCCAGGAGGCCGTCCCGGTCCAGCACGCCGCCGCCGCGGAGCAGGCCGAAATCGCCGGTGCGGGTGCAGCGGACGGCGATGCGGCAGCCGGGGTCGGAAATCAGGAGGACGTCCGCGGTATGGGGGGACACGTCCCGCACGATGCCGAGGAGGCCCTGCTCGGCGATGACGACATGGTTCGTCTCGATGCCGTCCTTGGACCCGCGGTTCAGGCGCACCGAGCGCCACCAGCCGGAATCGCCGTCGCGGGCCATGACCAGGGCGGAGACCGCCTGGAAGGCGAGCCGTTTTTCAAGGCCGAGAAGGCGGCGGAGCTCGTCGTTCTCCTTCTCGAGCGACTCGAGCCGCTGGAGGCGGACGATGCGCTCGGCGTCCTGGGGATCGGGGGCCGGCCGGGCGCCGCCGGGGCGCCAATGGCCGGCGGAGGCCAGGGCGGAATGGTATGGGGCCAGCAGTTCACGGACTGCGGATTTCATGCCTTGCGCGGCCGCCTCGGGCAGGTTGAACACCAGCAGCAATGCCGCGCCCAGCCCCACCATCGTCACTTGCGTCTCTCGTGCCAAAAAAGCCTCTGCTCCTCGATCCCTCAACCGTTTTCTTCGGACCCGAGGCGGAGACAGGCGGATGGTTTACAAAAAGGGGCTCAGCTCCGATCGGAGCTGGCGACCTTGCGCAGGAAATTCAATTCGTTGAGGACCACGCCGATGCCTTCAGCGACGGCGCTGAGCGGATCGTCGGCGCGATGGACGGGAAGCCCCGTCTGCTCGGCAATCAGCTTGTCCAGGCCGCGGATCAGCGATCCGCCGCCCGCCAGCACCATGCCGCGGTCCACCAGGTCGGCCGACAATTCCGGCGGGCACCGCTCCAACGTGGTGCGGATCGCCTCGATGATGGCCGAAACCGGCTCCTGCAACGCTTCGCGGATCTCCTCCGATGTGATGGTCAGCGTCTTGGGCAGACCCGCCACCTGATCGCGCCCCTTCACCTCGAAAGTCATTTCCTGTTCCAGCGGGTACGCCGACCCGATGGTGATCTTGATTTCCTCGGCGGTCCGCTCGCCGATCATCAAATTGTAAACCCGCCGCATGTACTGGACGATATGGTCATCCATCTCGTCGCCGCCCACGCGTACGCTCTTGCAAAACACAATCCCTGCCAGCGAAATCAGCGCCACTTCCGTGGTGCCGCCGCCGATATCCACAATCATATTCCCGGCGGGCTCCTGAACCGGAAGGCCCACGCCGATGGCCGAGGCCATCGGCTCCTCGATCAGATAAACCTCACGGGCGCCCGCATGGTTGGCCGCCTCCTTGACGGCCCGTTTCTCCACTTCGGTGATTCCGCTCGGAACGGCGATGATGATCCGGGGTCGCACCAGCTTGCGCCGGTTGTGAATCTTCCGGATGAAATAGCGGAGCATGGCCTCGGTGATCTCGAAGTCGGCAATCACGCCCGCCTTCATCGGGCGGATGGCCACGATGGTTCCCGGCGTGCGGCCCAGCATCATCTTCGCCTCTTCGCCCACCGCCAGCACCCGGTTCGTCCCGGCCTGGATGGCCACCACGGACGGCTCGCGCAGCACAATACCCCGATCCTTCACATAAACCAGGGTGTTGGCCGTCCCCAGGTCGATGCCGATGTCGTCGGAGAAAAGACCCAACAAGAAATTAAACATAGCTCAGACCCCGTGCCCTGCCCGCGAATGAGAAACGCGAAAAACCGTTTTTTTTATAACCCGTTATAATCTTGGCATTTTGCCGCAACCGGGAAGGCGTAGTCAAGCATGAAAGATGACTTATTTCGGGGACTTGTGTCAGCCCTTCCGCCGGGATTCCAGGACGACCCGGATCTGCCGCTCCCGCGCTTCGATGCTTTCGCACAGCTTGAACTGGACCCGGGCGCGGAGCAGGTTCTGCTCGGGATGCTTGACCTTGAAGTAGACATTGCCCGCCAGGTGATCCTCGAAGAAGCGAAGGCCCAGCTCGAACGTGATCAGGCGGATCGAATCGTACAGGAAGGCCCGGTCCCCGTCCGTCAGGAACCCGTGGGCATTGGCCATGTAGCCCTTGACGAAGGCCTCGCAGAGATCGACGTCGAAGATAACTTCGTTCAGGTTCTCCACCTCCTCGCCCGCCAGATTGCAGATGGACCGCAGGGCGTCACCGAAATCGTAGTGGATCAGGCCCGGCTTTACGGTGTCCAGGTCGATGATGCTCGTGCCCTTGCCCGTGAAGTCATCGATCATGATATTGGTCACCTTGGGATCCCCATGGATCAGGCGGAGCCCCAGGATGCCGGCCGTGCGCGCCTGCTCCAGGCAGGTGGCCAGGTCCCGCCGGGCCTCGACGAACAGGGCCAGCCGGCGGGCCTCGGCCGAGCCTTTCAGGATGTTCCGGGCCAGGTCCGTGGCCAGGGTGCGCTGGTACTTGGCCAGGTAGAGGGGCGTGATGTGGAAGCCCGGCAGGGTGTCGTTGAGCCGGGCCGGATCCAGGTCCGAAATGAGGTTGTGGAAGTGGCCCAGAACGGTGCCGCACTCCTGCGCATGCTCGGCCCCCTGCGTCGTGTCGTAGGCCGTGGCCGAGGCGATCAGCGTCATGGCCCGCCAGAATTCGCCGGTTTCATCGATAAAGAAATCCCGTCCGTCCTTGCAGGGGATCACCCGCGGGAGCTGCCAGATGCGGTCCGCCGTGTCGCGCGCGGCCTCCAGCCGGTTGTGCACGTGCTCCGTCAGGATGCGGATGTTGAGCATGACCCACTCGGGGCGGGTGAACACCCGCTTGTTGATCCGCTGGACGATGAAGCGCTCTTCGCTGAACGTGGTCCGGAAAATGGCCAGGTAGGTGTCGTTGACATTGCCCGACCCGGTGGGATTGACCATGACCAGGCGGCCCGCCACCTGAAAATGAAAGGATACGTCGGAAACATTCATCGTACAAATCTCCTGAGGCGGGTATTGTGTCAGAAAAGGAAATCAAATGCAAGGCGCGTGAGGCTTGACAGAAAACAGAGGGCCGGATAAAAAAGGAGGATGAAATCATCAGCAGCCGACTCGTTCCTGCCGCCCCCCGGCATGCTTCCCGAACTCGAGCCCGGGTTCCGCCCGGCCGCCCTCTTCAACCGCGCGTTCCGCGCGCGGGCCCGGGCGGCCGCCGGGGCCGTTCCCGTGGGCCTGGTGCTGGAACAGGCCGACGGGTCCCGGTTCCGCTTCGACACGGTGGTCTTCCCGGAATCCCACCCGGACGCCGCGGCCAACGCGCTCCACCTGGAACGCATGATCAAGTTCCTGCTCTGGTCCCGGGGCGGCTTCCGGATCCACCTGGCGGCGCCGCCGGCCCTGGAAAAAAAGATCCGGGCCCATTACGCCGAGGACAAAACGGGCCGCTTCGACGCCGAGCTGATGGGCGTCAAAATATACGAAAAGCCCTTTGAAATCGTCTCCTGTCCCCTTTCCGAACTGCCCGCCACCCGCGAGACCACCAAGCCGCTCGGCCGCCACCTCAAGGGGTGCCGCATCGGGTTCGACCTCGGCGCGAGCGACCGCAAGGTGGCCGCCGTGATCGACGGCAAGGTGGTGTTCAGCGAGGAGACGCCCTGGCACCCGGTCGTGGAAAAGGACCCGCAATGGCACGTCGACCAGATCATGCACTCGCTGAGGCTGGGCGCCGCGCACCTGCCGCGGGTGGACGCGATCGGCGGCAGCTCGGCGGGCGTGATCGTCAACAACCGCATCAAGGTGGCCTCCCTCTTCCGCGGGGTGCCGCTGGAGCTCTTCAACAGCCGGGTCAAGAACCTGTTCCCCGAATTGAAAGCCGCGTGGAACAACATCCCGTTCGAAGTGGTGAACGACGGCGAGGTGACGGCGCTGGCGGGGTCGATGTCGATCGGCTCCAACAGCCTGCTGGGCATCGCGATGGGCTCGAGCGAGGCGGGCGGCTACGTGACGCCGGACGGCAACATCACCTCCTGGCTGAACGAGCTGGCGTTCGCGCCGGTCGACGTCAACCCGGGCGCGGCGGCGGACGAGTGGTCCGGCGACACCGGCTGCGGCGCCCAGTATTTCTCCCAGCAGGCGGTGGGGCGGCTGGTGGAGCCCGCGGGCATCACGGGCTGCGGCGGGATGACGCTGCCCGTCCGGCTCGAGCACGTGCAGGCGCTGATGAAGGCGGGCGACGCGCGCGCGGCGCGGATCTACCGCACGCTGGGCGTCTACCTGGGGTACGGGATCGCCCATTATGCCGACTTCTATCCGCTGCGGAACCTGCTGATCCTGGGGCGGGTGACGACCGGCGACGGGGGCACGCTGATGCTGGAGACGGCCAAACAGGTGCTGGCAACGGAATTTGCGGACCTGGCGGCACTGGTGACGATCCATATTCCGGACGAGACCATGAAACGGCACGGCCAGGCGGTTGCGGCCGCGAGCCTGGCTGTCGCTTGAATCGGAACACAAGGAATTGACAGATGCGCGATTTCAGTGAATTTGTGGACGGGTTTGTCAGGCTCCGCGCGGAAGGCGCCACCTGCCCGCTGGGCCGGGCGGCGTTCCCGCCGCCGCCGAAAACGGGCGACCCCGTGGTCCTGGTCTTCTCCCCCCACCCCGACGACGAGTGTATTTACGGAGGGCTTCCGCTGCGCCTGATCCGGGAGGCGGGCTGCGCGGTGATGAACGTGGCGGTGACGCAGGGCAGCAAAAAGGAGCGCCAGGCGGGGCGGCTGGACGAATTAAAGAACGCCTGCCGGTACCTGGGGTTCGGGGTGACGACCACCCGCGAGGGCGGACTGGAGGGGGTGAACCGGAAGACGCGGAGCGGGAATCCGGCCGCGTGGCAGGAATCAGTCGCGGCCATTGAGTCGATTTTGCTGCGATTCAAGCCGGCCGTGGTGTTTCTGCCGCACGAGAAGGACGCGAACACCACGCACGAGGGGACGAACCTGCTGGTGATGGACGCGTTGCGCCGGATCGGCGGGGAATTCCGGTGCCGGGTGATCGAGACGGAGTTCTGGGGCGCGATGGAAAACCCGAACCTGATGGTGGATGTGGCGCCGAAGGAACTGGCCGACCTGCTGACGGCGTTGAGTTTTCATGTCGGGGAGGTGAGCCGGAACCCGTATCACCTGAGCCTGCCGGCGTGGATGATGGACAATGTGCGGCGCGGGGGTGAGATTGTGGGCGCCCAGGGGAGCGCGCCGCCGGACTTCCCGTTCGCCACCTTATACCGGATCATGGGCTGGAGCGGCCAGGCGCTGGAACCGGTGCTGACAGCGAACAAAGTCCTGACGGCGAAGGAGAGCGCGGGGGTGCTGCTGGGGTGAAAAAAGAAAGGGACCTAAGGGACGAAAGGGACCTAAGAGACCTAAGCAAAAGCAAAACGCGCACGGACAACCGTGCGCGTTTTTTCTTTGGTCCCTTAGGTCTCTTAGGTCTTTTTCGTCCCTTCCCCTGGAAAAGAAAAAGCCTGCAACTTGCGTTGCAGGCTTTTTGGGAAATAAAACCCGGCACCGTGCTACTCTCCCATAGGCTCGCTCCTATAGTACCATCGCCGCAG
>CAYZVY010000052.1:3376-21155 GCA_964481675.1 uncultured Verrucomicrobiota bacterium | reverse complement strand
GGCGGAATTGGCCGCGCACCTGGGCCGGGCGCTGGCCTGGATCGACGCCCATCCGATTGAAGCCGCGGCCCGGCTGGCCCTCATTTATGCCTGGAATGAGAACGACGAGGGCGGGTGGCTGATGCCGACGCTGGGCGAGGGGACGGCCCGACTGGACGCCCTCCGCGCGGTGCTGGTCAGGTCGGCGTCCGGGTGAAAAGCTCCCCGCCCTTGATTCTGATCTTGAAAGACGGGGTGGGAATAGGGAAAATGACGGCTTTTAGGAGAATGCCATGACGGATCCCGAGCAGAACGAATTCCGCGAGCAGCGGCTTGTGAACATGAAGAAGCTGGAGGAGCTGGGCTACCAGCCCTTCGGCCGCGCCTTTTCACGCACCCGCATCGCCGAGGTGATCGAGGGCTTCGAGGAGGGCAAGGCGGTCCGCATCGCCGGCCGCCTGCTGCTCATCCGGAACATGGGCAAGAGCGCCTTCTGCACGCTGACCGACGGCACCGGCAAGTTCCAGATCTACGTCCAGAAGAACGAGGTGGGTGACGCGCCCTACGAGGCGTTCAAGTATCTGGACGTGGGCGACCATGTGGGCGTCGAGGGCGCCCTGTTCCTCACGCGCACGGGAGAGAAGACGGTCAAGATCAAGCAGTGGGAGCTGCTGAGCAAGGCGCTGCTGCCCCTTCCCGAAAAGTTCCACGGGCTCAAGGACACCGAGCACCGCTACCGCCAGCGCTACCTGGATCTGATCGCCAACCCCGAAACCCGCGCCATTTTCAACCGCCGGATCGCCATGATCCGCGAGATCCGCGACTACCTCCACGGGGAAGGCTTCCTGGAGGTGGAGACCCCCATGATGCAGACCCAGGCGGGCGGGGCGGCGGCCCGGCCGTTCGTGACCCGGTACAACGCCCTGGCGACGGACATGGTCATGCGCATCGCGCCCGAGTTGTTCCTCAAGCGGCTGCTGGTGGGCGGGTTTGACAAGGTGTTCGAGCTGAACCGGAATTTCCGGAACGAGGGGCTGGACCGGACGCACAACCCCGAGTTCACGATGCTCGAGATTTACGAAGCCTACGGCGACCTGGCCCGCATGAAGGAGCTGATCGAGGGGCTCATCACCCGCGTGGCGCTCAAGGTGTTCGGCAGCCTCAAGGTCGGGGAAGGGGACCAGGCCATCGATTTCACCCTGCCCTGGCGGGTGGCGCCGTACCGGGACCTGGTGCGCGAGAAAATGGGCGCCGACTGGTTCGAGCTGTCCGTTGAGGCGGTCCAGGCAAAGGCTCTTGCGGCGGGCCTGGACGTGGCGCCGGACTGGGATCACCTGCTGGTCACGCACGAGGTCTACGAAAAGCTGATCGAGAAGTCGCTGATGCAGCCGACGTTCGTGACCCGCATTCCGGCTCCGCTGGTGCCCCTGGCCAAGCCGTGCGCCGACGATCCGACCGTGGTGGACGTTTTCGAACTGGTCATCCGCGGCCAGGAAGTGGCCCCGGCCTACACGGAAATGAACGATCCGCTGCGGCAGCGCGAAGCCTTTTCGCGCCAGGCCGGGGTGGACGTGCAGAAGATCGACGAGGATTTCCTGACCGCGCTGGAGCACGGCATGCCCCCGGCCGGCGGCATGGGGGTGGGCATTGACCGCCTGGCCATGATCCTGAACGGCGTCGAGGCGATCCGCGACGTGGTGCTGTTCCCGCAGCTCAGGCCCCGGAAGGACACATGAGCCAGATGCCGTTTTCCCTGTTTTTGGCGCTCAAGTACCTGAAACCGAAACGGTCCTATTTCTCCATCGTCACGCTGCTGTCCCTGCTGGGTGTTCTGCTGGGCGTGGCGGTGCTGATCATCGTCCTGTCGGTCATGACCGGGTTTGACGATATGTGGCAGGAGAAGATCCTGGGCTTCAATGCGCATGTCACGGTCGGCGGGGAAGGCAGCCTGGTGCGGAATGCGGAGGAACTGCTGGGGCCGATCGAGCGGGTCCCCGGCGTGAAGGCGGCGGCCCCGTATATCCAGGGCCCCGTGATGATCCGCCACAAGGACCGGGTTTACACGGCGCTGCTGCGCGGGGTTGACCCGGCCCTGGAAAAGACGGTCAGCCAGATTCCCACCAGCCTCATCGCCGGGCGTTTCCCGTCGCAACGCGGCGAGGTGACGGTGGGGAGCGACCTGGCCCGGGCCATGGGCGACATTCAGGTTGGCGACACGCTCCTGGTCAATTCGCCGGCCAGCTTCCTCAGCGGCGACGAGATCCGGCTGCCCGAGGAACTGACCGTGACCGGCATCTTTTCCGTCGGCATGTATGATTACGACATGCATTTCCTGGTCACCACGCTGGAGACCGCCCGTGATGTGCACGGCATGACGGAAGGCGTCCATGCCATTAATGTCATGACGGATGATCCCGAAAAGGCCTCGACGGTGGCCTCGTCCATCCGGACGGTCATCCGCAACACCTATATGGTCACGACCTGGATGGAGCAGAACGCCACGATGTTCGGGGCGCTCCGCGTCGAAAAGAACATCATGTTCTTCCTGCTGATCTTCATTGCCGTGGTGGCCGCCTTCGGCATCACGAACACCCTGATCACGCTGGCGGTCCAGAAGACCCGCGAGGTGGGGCTGCTGAAGGCCATCGGCTTCCAGACCCGCCATGTGATGGGCATCTTTTTCATCCTGGGCTTCTCCCAGGGGGTGGCCGGGACGGCGGCCGGGGTGGGCTTCGGCATGCTCATGCTGCGGTATCGCAACGACCTGCTGGGCTGGATCTCCAACACCTTCAACATGGACCTGCTGCCGCCTGAATTGTATCATCTCAGCCAGATCCCGTCCCGCACCACGCTGCTGGACGTCTCCATTGTTTCCGTTTCCGTGATCGTCATCTGCACGCTGGCCGGCCTGATCCCGGCCTGGCGCGCCGCGCGGCTGGACCCCGTCGAAGCGCTGAGGAGCGAATGAGCGAAACCGCACCCTTTTTGAAAGCCGATAGCGTCGGCATGGCCTACCAGCTGATGGGGAAAACGATCCCCGTGCTGACGGATGTGTCCCTGTCGATCCGGCAGGGGGAGCGGCTGGCCATCGTCGGCCCCAGCGGGGCCGGCAAGAGCACGCTGCTGCATATCCTCGGGGGCTTGCAGAATCCGACGGCGGGCCGCGTGTCGCTCCAGGGCCAGGATATATACGCTTTTCCTTCGCATCAGCGCACCGCCCTGCGGGCCCGGCGGGTGGGCTTTGTGTTCCAGTCCTACCACCTGCTTCCCGAACTTGATGTCCTTGAAAACGTGATGCTGCCGACGATGGCGCTTGGCGAAGCCCGCGCTACGGCTCGCGCCCGGAGCATGGATCTGCTCAAGGCGGTCAACCTTGAAAACCGGTGGAACCACACGCCGCTGGAGCTTTCGGGCGGCGAGCAGCAGCGCGTGGCGCTGGCGCGCGCGCTGGTCAACGATCCGGACGTCCTGCTGGCCGACGAACCGACCGGCAGCCTGGACAGCCGCACGGGCGCCCACGTCCTGGCCTGCCTGTTTTCGCTGGCCGAGACGAAGGGGCGGACCCTGGTGATCGTGACGCACAATGCCGAGGTGGCGGCGTCCTGCATGCGCACCATCCAGATGAAAGACGGGCGCATCGTGGATGCCTAACCCCGTCTTGCGCGCAGCGGGTGAGCTAGAATTTCGGCTTGCCGAACAGCAGGCGCATCAGGTCGTCGCCTTTCATGGCGCCAAGCAGCCCTTTCGGACAGGCGAACTCGTCAAATGACGGCGTGCCGTCCGGCTTCCAGTCCGGCCTGCTGACCGACACCGGCACGGGGGTGCGGGTATGTTTGCCTGAAGTCAGGGGAACCGGGTGATCCGGCAGCACGGCGTAGCTCACGTCCGGCCCGGCCTTTGCCATGACCCGGGCGATCAGGCGGCTGTCGAATTCCTCGATCGTCTTGATCTTCAGCTTCAGGTCCCGGGCGTGGCTGACCTCGTCGATGGCTTCCACGTGAACGAAGACAAAGTCGTGGGTTTGGATGGCGGCGAGGGCGGCGTCGGCCTTGCCTTCGTAATTCGTGTCGATATAGCCGGTGGCGCCGGGCACCTTGATCACGTCCATGCCCAGGCAGCGGCCCAGGCCGTTGATGACGTCGACCGCCGAAATCACGGCCGCGCGGATGCCGAACCGCTCGGTGATCTTGCGCATGGAGCCGGGCCTGCCGCCGCTCCAGGGCCAGATGGCGTTGGCCTCGCGCCCCTTGAGCAGGTCGGCGGCGGCGGCCATCAGGTCGTTGAGCTTGCGCGCGGTGGCTTCGCCCTGGGCCGACAGGGCCGAGGGCAGGTTTTCGCTTACGCGGTTTCCATGGTTGTCATCGGGCTTGCCGCACTTGACCGCAGCGTTGAATTCGGGGCCCGACAGCATCAGCAGGTTGCGGTAGCTGACGCCGGGATGGAAGCGGACCTGCTTCGAGCCGAGCGACCGGTTGAGCAGGGCGATGGCGGCTTCGGCGTCGGCCTGGGCGATGTGGCCGCCCGAAAAGTCCTTCAGGATGCCGGCGGAATCGACCGACACCAGGTTCATGCGGAAGCAAAGGTCGTGGGGCCCCATGGGAATGCCCTGGCTGGCGGCTTCGAGGGGGCCCCGGCCGCAGATCTCGGTTTTAAGATCGCAGCCGAGCACGGACATGTTGGCCACATCGCTGGAGGTGGGGTAGCCTTCCGGAAGGGTCAGCAGGGAGCCGCTTCGCCCCTGGCGGGCGATCGCGTCCATGGCCGGCTTGCGGGCCGCCTGGAGAGGCGTGCGCCCGCCCAGCTCGGTAACCGGCTCATCGGCCATGCCGTCGCCCAGGAACAGGATGGTTTTTAGAGGCGAAATCATGAGCGTTAAATTATGGCAGAGGGTCCCGATGGCTGTCAACGGGCAAACGGCGAAAACCCGAGAACAATCAATCGAGGCAATCGCCCCTTATGGTGCCCCAGTCAGGCCCGTCATTAAGCTCACTTTTTGCTTTTTCCCGGGGGGTGATTTGCGTATGATTAACCGTTTTGAAGTCTATGAATGCGGGGGACTCCCGCCGGAAGGAGAGGGAATGAGAATCTTGTCGGGCATCCAACCCTCGGGCAAGCTGCATCTGGGCAATTATTTCGGCATGATGAAGCCCGCGCTTGAGCTGCAGCTCAAGGGCGATGCCTACCTGTTTATCGCCAATTTCCATGCCCTCACCACGGTGTCCGATCCGGCCGTCATGCGGGAAAACACCCGCGACGTGGCGCTGGATTTCCTGGCTTGCGGGCTGGATCCCGAAAAGACCGTCTTTTTCCGCCAGAGCGACGTGCCCGAAGTCTGCGAGCTGACCTGGTATCTGTCCTGCGTGACGACCATGGGCCTGCTCGAGCGCTGCCATTCGTTCAAGGACAAGGTCGACAAGGGGATCATCCCGTCCCACGGCCTGTTCGCCTATCCCGTCCTGATGGCCGCCGATATCCTGGCGTACCAGTCCAACCTCGTGCCCGTGGGCAAGGACCAGAAGCAGCACCTGGAAGTGACGCGCGACATCGCCATCCGCTTCAACAAGGACTACGGCCAGGTCTTCACCATCCCGGAGCCTTACATCCAGGAGGCGGTGGCGGTGGTGCCGGGGATTGACGGGCAGAAGATGTCCAAGTCCTACGACAACACGATCGAAATCTTCGGCGACGAGAAAAAGACGCGCAAGCGGATCATGTCGATCCTCACCGACAGCAAGCCTCTTGAGGCGCCCAAGGAGCCGGACACGGACATCATGTTCGCCCTGTACCGCCTGTTCGCGACGGACGCGGAGCGGGAGGCGCTGGCCGCCCGGTACCGGGCCGGCGGCATGGGCTACGGCGAGGCGAAGAAGGCGCTGTTCGAGATTTTCTGGAGCCAGTTCGAGCCGTTCCGCCGCCGGCGCGCCGAACTGGCCGCCCAGCCCGACTATGTGGATGCCGTCCTGCGCAAGGGCGCGGAGCGGGCCCGGACCGAAGCGCGCAAAACACTGGATCGCGTCCGCCGCCTGATGGGCGTGGACTAGGAGACCCGGGTGACCACTCGAGCGACAACGACATCGGCGGATTACAAGGTTGACCTGGAGGTCTTCGAAGGCCCCCTGGATCTGCTGCTGTACCTGATCAAGAAGGATGAGCTCGAGATCTGCGACATCGAGATCAACCGCATTACGAGCCAGTACGTGGAATACCTGGGCCTGATGCAGATGCTGGACCTGGACATCGCCGGCGAATTCATCGTGATGGCGGCCACGCTCATGATGATCAAGAGCCGCATGCTCCTGCCCGTCGAGGAGCGTCCCGAGATCGAGGAGGAGGAGGTCGATCCGCGCTGGGACCTGGTGCGCCAGCTTCTCGAATACAAGAAGTTCAAGGACGCGGCCCGCCACCTGGACGCGCTGTCCCAATCCCGCGAGAACATGTTCAGCCGGGGCGGGGAGGTGGCCGTGTTCGAGCCGGAGCCCGGTCTCGGGCTCGACGAGGTGAGCCTCTTCGACCT
This sequence comes from uncultured Verrucomicrobiota bacterium, assembly GCA_964481675.1. Lineage (GTDB taxonomy): Bacteria > Verrucomicrobiota > Kiritimatiellia > CAIKKV01 > CAIKKV01 > CAIKKV01. The sequence continues at coordinate 14,662 of CAYZVY010000052.1, read as the reverse complement.
GATCTCGGCGCTGAACGACGCGCTGAAACGGGTCAGCGTCACGGAATTCGGCACCATCATCGACGATCCGTTCACCGTGGCGGACAAGATCGAGGACCTGCTCAAGCGCACGCGGGCCGGCGACCGCTTCACCCTGTCGAACCTGTTCGGCCAGGCGGTCACCCGGAACGAAATCACCTGCACATTCCTGGCCTTGCTTGAGCTGATCCGCCTGCACCAGATCCGCGTCCGCCAGTCGGCCGAATTCGGGGACATTGAGATTTCCGCCTTCGATCCCGCCGACATGATTCCCACGATTCCCGAAGTGGCCATCCAGAAGGCGCCCCCGCGCCCCAAGCGGAAAAAGCCCGCGCCGCCCCAGCCCAAGTCGATTGTGGATGAGGTTCCCGAGACGGACGAGGAGGCTGATTCGGTTGATCCGGCTGATACGGCTGATCCGACGGATCCGACCGATCCGTCAGACACGTCCGACGGAAACGACGACATCGACGAAGACAAAGACGCCGAGGACGACGAGGATGATGACGAGGATGATGACGAGGACGATGACGCCGAGGACGACGAGGATGATGACGACGACGATGACGACGAGGACGACGAGGATGACGAAGACGAAGACGGGGACCCCGACAAGTAAAGGCACGATATGGACGGTACGGAAACAGCCATTCCTGCATTGAAGCAGATTATCGGTTCCTTGGTTTTTGGAGCCAAGAAGCCGCTGACATCCCGGGAGCTCCGCAAGACGATAGAGGAAGTGGCGGAAAATCTCGGGGGACTGTTCGCGCCCTATGCCTCTCTGAAGGACAAGGACGTGCGCGAAGCGCTGGACGCCCTGGCGGGGGATGTGGCCCGGGCCCAGTGCGGCTTCACCCTGGTCGAGGGCTCCGACGGCTTCCTGTTCCAGACCGACCCCGCGTGCGGTCCCTGGCTGCGCCACCTGCTGGACCTGGGCCGCGGGCAGCGCCTGTCCCGCCCGGCGCTTGAAACCCTGGCCATCATCGCCTACAAGCAGCCGATTACCAAATCGGACATCGAGGCCGTCCGCGGCGTCAGCGTGGATCACATCCTCAAGACGCTGATGGAATCCCAGCTGGCCCGCATCATGGGCCGCAGCGAGCTGCCGGGCCGGCCGCTGCTGTACGGCACCACGAATCTCTTTCTCGAGCATTTCGGCCTCAAGGATGTGACCGAACTGCCGAAGCTGGACGAGCTGTCGCGGCTGGACACCGTCCGGCGCGCCCGTGCCGCGGAAGCCGCAGCCCGGGGTTCGGCATTCCAGGATGAGCCGCCCGCGACCGAGGAGGCGCCGGCGGCCTCCAGCGAACCCGACTTGCCGGCGACCGAAGAGCCGGCTCCAGCCCCGGCGGATGGTCCGCCGGAGGCAGCCGAACCGCCCCCGGAACAGCCCGTCCAACCCGCGGAGTAACAGCATGAAGCAGCAGTATCCGGCCAATCCCTGGATTCAAAACCTGTCCGTCTACGAGCCCGGCAAGCCGATCGAGGAGGTGGCCCGCGAGCTCGGGATCGCGGATATCGATTCCATCGCCAAGCTGGCCTCCAACGAGAATGCGCTGGGGCCGTCGCCCAAGGCCGTGAAGGCCATGATCGCCTGCGCCACCCAGATGCACCGGTATCCGGACGGCGGAGCCTACTACCTTCGCCAGGCCCTGGCCCGGACGTTCGCGGTCGACATGGACACCCTGATCCTCGGCACGGGCAGCAACGAGCTGATCGAGCTGATCGCCCATGTGTTCCTGCGCAAGGGCACGAATATCGTCATGGCCGACCGCGCGTTCGTGGTCTACCGCCTCGTGGCGGCCGCCGAGGAGGCGGCCACGCTGGCCGTGCCGATGAAAGGGGGCATGACCCACGACCTCAAGGCCATGCTCAAGGCCATCACCCCCGACACGCGTGTCGTGTTCATCGCCAATCCGAACAACCCCACCGGCACCTATGTGGAGCCGTCCGAGATCGACCGGTACATGGACCGCGTGCCGGACCACGTGCTGACGGTTTTCGACGAGGCCTACATCGAGCTGATGCCGCGCCATCTGCAGCCCGACACCCTTCGCTTTGTGAGGGAAGGGCGGAAGGTGATCCTGCTGCGAACCTTTTCCAAAGCCTATGGCCTGGCGGGCCTGCGGATCGGCTACGGCATCGGGGAGCCCGGCTGCATCTCGCTGCTCCACCGGGTCCGCCAGCCGTTCAATGTCAACGCCATGGCCCAGGCGGCGGCCATTGCGGCGCTGGACGACGAGGCGTTCGTCAACCGGACGCGGCGCCTCGTCCAGCAGGGGCTGGCGTATTTCGAGGCGGAATGCGCCCGGGCCGGGTTGCAGACCGTGCCCAGCGTGGCCAATTTCCTGCTGATCAAGACCGGGAAGGGCCGCGAGGTGTTCAAGGCCCTGCAGGAGCAGAAAGTCATCGTCCGGCCCATGGACGGGTACGGCCTGCCCGATTATGTCCGCGTCACAGTGGGCACCCGGGCGGAAAACGTCCAGTGCATGAAGGCGCTCCGCAAGGTGCTGGGAATCAAGGGAGCCAGGGCCACGCCATGAGGGGAACGGTCATCACCCTGGACGGTCCTTCCGCGTCAGGCAAGTCCACCGTGGCCAAGCGGGTGGCGGCCGCGCTGGGCTACCGCCATGTCGATTCGGGCTCGCTTTACCGGGCCGTCACCTGGCACGTCCTGAAAGCCGGCGTGAGCCCGGATGACGCCCGCGCCGTGGCGGGGCTGCTCAAGGAGCTGGCGGTGGAGCTGGAGGCGGCGGACGACTGCATCCGCTTCCGGCTGGGGGGCAAGCTGGCGGGCCCCGAGATCCGCTCGGCGGCGGTCGCGGCCGCGGTCAGCGTCGTGGCGGCCCTGCCCGCCGTGCGCGAGTGGGTCAACCGCGCGCTGCGCCGGACCCCGGAGCTGGGCGGCATCGTGATGGACGGGCGGGACATCGGGTCCGTGGTGTTCCCCGGTTCCCGCAACAAGTTTTACCTGGATGCCTCGCCCGAAGTCCGGGCGCGGCGGCGCCACGCCGAGCAGGCGGGCGATGGGGCGGGCGGCGGGCTGTCGGGCGTGCTGGACGCCCTGGCCCGGCGCGATGCCCTGGACACGGGGCGCCGCGAGGCGCCGCTGGCGGTGCCGCCCGGGGCGCGGGTGGTCGACACCGGCCCCCTGAGCCTGGACGAGGTCGTCAGCCGGGTGATGGATCAGATTCAACCTGAAGGAGAGCGGTGATGAAGTTCGATATCAACGATGTGCGGGATGTCTGGTCCGCGGCGCCGACGCCCTTTACGCGCACGGGGGAACTGGACATCCCCGCCGTCAAGCGCATGGTTGAACACCACCTCCGGCTGGGCGTCAGGGGGCTCTTCCTGGGCGGCACGAACGGGGAAGGCCCCTGGATGACCGACAGCCAGCGCCGCCTCATGGTCCGCTCCGTGGTCTCCGCGGCCCGCGGCCGCCTGCCCGTGACCGTCCAGGTGACCGACAACTCGGCCGGCCGGATCGTCGCCAACATGAAGGCCGCCCGGGAGGACGGGGCGGACGCCGCCGTCATCGCGCCGCCGTTTTTCCTGATGAACGCCACGCCCGAGAACGTGCGCGACCTCTACATCGACGCCATCCGCGCCTGCCCGCTGCCGGTCGGCATCTATGACCGCGGCACCTTCAGCTCCGTGCCGGTGCCGATCAAGGCGCTGAAGGCCATCATGCAGGAAAAGAACGTGGTCATGCTGAAGGACAGCAGCTGCAACCCGGAGCGGCGCGACCTGTTCGTCGCCATGCGCCGGAAGCGCCGCGACCTGCGCATCCTGAACGGATTCGAGTTCGACTGCGTCTCCTACATCAAGGCCGGCTACGACGGCGTGCTGCTGGGCGGCGGCGTCTTCAACGGCTTCCTGGCCCGCCACATCCTGGAGGCGGTGCGCAAGGGCGATGACGCGCGCGCCAACCAGCTGCAGCAGAAGATGAACAAGCTCATGTACGCCGTCTACGGCGGAAAGAAAATCGCCTGCTGGCTGGCCGGCGAGAAGCGCCTCCTGGTGGAGCTGGGCCTCTTCGGAACCTGGCACAACCTCCTGCGCTATCCCCTGACGCCGTCGTGCGAAAAGGCGATCCAGCGCCTCGTCAAAACCGACCGGGCCTGGCTGCTGCCCGAATAGGAAAGGGTCCCATGCGAAGCACGGCCATTGCGTTCGATTTTGACGGCACCCTGATCCGGGGCGGGTGGGACAAGGGCGTTCACATCCTCTACGCCTCCACCGTCGCCTGCACGGAGCACGGCTATGCCGATTACCTGAATCCGGCCAACCTGGATCGCGCGCTGCCGCTCATGGTCAGCGCCTACATGAACTACATGGGGTCGCCCCGGTTCCAGCAGCTGTCGGCCCTCGTCAACGCGCTGGTCAACGGCGTTCCCTTTTCGGTCAACGAGCCCGCGGAGCTGAAGGTCGACGCTGCCCACCTGGCCGCCTACGAGGCCGTCAAGAACCGGTACAACGAGATGTACTCGGCGCTGAACGACACGGCGGCCCGGCTCTTCTGGCGGCCGTTCCCCCGCGTCAAGCCCACCCTCGCCGCGCTGGCGAAGGAGCACGACCTGTATATCGCCTCGGGCGTCCTCCAGGACATCCTGGACGGCGACCTGGCGCGCCACGGGTTCGATCTCTCGCTGTTCCAGGGCATCTGCGGCTCGAACCGGACGGGCGGGGCCGACAAGGGGCAGCTCCTGGTCCGCATTCGTGAAAAAGGGTACAAGACCGTGCTCTTCTGCGGCGACTCGAGCAAGGACTGCGACTACGCCAACGCCGCGAAGGTGCGGTTCTTCCGCGTCAGCGGGGACGCCAGCTACGGGGAGCTGCTGGACCTTTTGAAGCGCGGGGAGTGGCCGGACCAGCCGGTGCCGTGGTCCGAAGGGGCCGAGCTGGCCGGGTACTACCGGGCCAAGGCGCTGAAACCCATCCGGGCCTTCATGGACGGGACGCCGATGTCCCTGGAGGCCATTTCGACCTGGATCAATTCCTGAAAGGGATTCCTGCCATGACCTCTCGCACGAGCCTCAAGGGGCGCAGCCTGCTGACGCTGGCCGACCTGTCGGACGCCGACCTCATTTATATCCTCGACCTGGCCGCCCAGCTGAAGCGGAAAAAGAAGGCGGGCATCCGCGGCCGGCTGCTGGACGGCAAGAACGTCGCCCTGATTTTCGAAAAGTCGTCGACCCGCACCCGCTGCGCGTTCCTCGTGGCCGCGGCGGACGAGGGGGCCACGGCGGAATACCTTGGCGTGACCGACATCCACTTCGGGAAAAAGGAGAACGTGGCTGACACGGCCCGCGTGCTGGGCCGCTTCTTCGACGGCATCGCCTTCCGCGGCTTCAAGCAGGAGACGGCGGAGAAGCTGGCGCGCCACTCGGGCATCCCTGTCTGGAACGCCCTGACCGACGACTGGCATCCCACCCAGGTGCTGGCCGACCTGATGACCGTCCAGGAGCGGTTCGGCCGCCTCAAGGGGCTCAAGTTCGTTTACGTGGGCGACGGGCGCAACAACGTGGCCAATTCGCTGATGTTCGGCTGCGTCAGAACGGGCATGGAGTTCGTCAACTGCACGCCGAAGGAGCTGGAGCCGAACGCCGACCTGGTGGCGCAGGCCCGCGCCCAGGCGCGCGACGGCGGCACCGTGGACGTCATTCACGACCCGAAGAAGGCGGTCAAAGGGGCCCACGTGCTCTACACCGACGTCTGGGTCTCGATGGGCGAGGAGGACAAGTTCGCGGAGCGGGTGAAGCTGCTCAAGCCGTACCAGGTCAACGGGGCGCTCATGAAGGCCACCGGCCGCATCGCCTCGGGCGACCTGCTGTTCCTGCACTGCCTGCCGGCCTATCACGACAACAAGACGGAAGTCACCGCCACCTCCGGTGCGCTGGAGGTGTCGGACGACGTCTTCGAAGGGCCTTTTTCGGGCGTGTTCGACCAGGCGGAAAACCGGATGCATACGATCAAGGCCATGATGGTGGCAACCCTGACCACAACGGAGGGCTCATGAGTTCACATAACCTGTCCACCCTGTCCTGGGACGCGTTCAAGGCGATGGGGGCGGCCGACAAGGCGCCCTATTTCGATGAGAACGGGATCCCGTACAACGTGATCGTGGCCCAGCAGTACGACCGGGCCCGCCTGGACAACCTGGGTGCGCTGGCCACCCTCATCCGGCGGATCGCCAAGACGGACGACGGCATGGCCTTTCTGGCCGCCCAGCTGCCGCACAAGCGCGCGATGCTCTACTTCACGCAGCCCAGCAGCCGCACCTTCCTGTCGTTCACCGCGGCCTGCCAGATCCTCGGCATGCCCGTGGGCGAGGTGCGCGACACGGCCACCTCCTCGGAGGTCAAGGGCGAATCCAAGGAGGACTCCGTCCGGACATTCAGCTCCTACTATGACATGCTGATCATGCGGGAGAAGGACGGCGGGCTCGCCGAGCGGATGGCCTGGGTCTTCGCCCATAGCGACCGCCCCGTGCCCATCATCAACGCCGGATCGGGCAAGGACCAGCATCCCACCCAGGCGCTGCTCGACATTTACACCCTCCAGCGCAGCTTCGAGACGCGCGGGGGAATCGACGGCAAGACCATCGTGTTCGTCGGCGACCTGCTGCGGGGCCGGACGGTCCGCTCCCTCGCCTGGCTGCTCACGAACTACCGGAGCATGCGGCTGCGGTTCGTGGCGCCGGCGGGCCTCCAGATCGGCGGCGACATCCTGGCGATGCTCAAAACGACCGGCGTGGAATTCGATATCGGCGAGGACTTTGAGGCGGCGATACCCGACGCCGACGCCATCTACATGACCCGCATCCAGGACGAGTGGGACCAGCCGGGGCAGAAGGCCGTCAATATCGACAACTACAGCTTCCGCGTCGAGCACCTGAGCCGGATGAAAACGGACGCCGTGCTGATGCACCCGTTCCCGAGGCGCGGCGAAATCGCAGTGGAGGTGGATCACGATCACCGCGCCGTCTACTGGCGGCAGATGCGGAACGGCATGTGGATCCGGGCGGCGCTGATCGCGCAGATTTTCGGGCGCGAAGACGCGATCCGGAGGTTTACGCTGACATGATCCGGAACGGGATAGCCATCCTGGCCTGTCTGGCGCTGCTCGCGGCGGGGGCGGATTCCGCCCTGGCCACGAAGGGCGAGCCGCCCGCGCTGGACGCCGGGCTGCTGGTCTCCCGCACGACGGACCTTTGGAGTCCCGACACCGAACGCTTCCGCGCCGCCGGTCCCGTGGTGGAAAAGATCCACGGCCCCAGCGGGCGCACGTTCACCGCCTTTCGCCCGGTCGCCGCCTCGATGCGCGATCCCGACCTGAACGAATCCGTCACCCATGTGCTGTGGCCGCTGTTCACCTCCCGCCGCCGCGGGGACGAGCGGAGTTGGAACAGCGCCCTGATCGCCTGGGGCCGCGATGCGGACATCAAGGACCCGAATTCCCAGTGGAGCCTGCTGGTCCTTCCGATCCTGGCCCTCGGGAAGACGGAGGAGGGGCACAACTACGGCGGGGTGTTTCCCCTGGCCGGCCGCCTCCAGGAGGTTGCGGGGAAGGATGTGATCGATTTTGTCCTGTTCCCTCTCTACGCCTATACCCGCCAGGGGGACCTGAATACCTGGAACGTGCTGTTTCCGATCATTTCCTGGACGCGGGCGCCCGACGAGGGACGCTTCCGCGTCTTCCCCCTGTACGGCCAGGCCCATGAGCCCGGCATCCGGCGGAAGTTTGTCCTCTGGCCGCTCTGGAACCAGGCGACCTACAGCGCCCCCCAGGCCGAGGGCTACTCCTGGATGCTGTTCCCGATCGCCGGCCGCGTCAGCCTGTCCAACCAGCAGACCTGGCGGGTCCTGCCGCCCCTGTTCCGCTACACCCGCGCCGGGACCATGCGGGAGTGGATGGCGCCCTGGCCGTTCGTGCAGATCAAGCGGGGCGGCCCCGACGAGATGACGTACCTGTGGCCCTTGTACGGCGTGCGGAAGCGGCCCACGATCACCTCCCGGTTCGTGCTGTGGCCGATCGGCCGGTCCGAGACGATCCGGGAGCCCCGGTCCGTCCTGTCACGCCGCTGGGTTGTTCCGTTTTACTTTGACGAGCGGCGCCTGGTACGGCCGCCCGGAGAATCCGAGCGCGCCTCCGAACGGCGGATCCGCCTCTGGCCGCTGGTCACGTATCAGAAAGCCGACGACCGGATGGAATGGCACACTCTGGAGCTGTGGCCGGCCGCGCCGGTTCCCGCCGTGGAGCGGCTGTATGCGCCGTTCTGGACGCTCTATTCACACGAGCGGTCGGGCACGGACGTGTCCGACGAACTGCTGTGGGGGCTCTTCCGGCGGCAGCGGGGGGACGGGTACGCCTACACCTCCGTCTTTCCGCTTGTGTCTTGGGGCGCCTCAAGGGATAATGGCTCGCTGCGGTGGGACGTGTTGAAAGGCCTCGTGGGGTATGAACGCGAAGGCGGCGTCCGGCGACTCAGGATCCTTTACATGCGGTTCAAATAATGCGCACGGTTTTACGAGAGCCCAGCTATTCGCCGGCCCCGGATACGATCATCCAGGGGTTGGGCCGCTCTGCCCTTGAACTGCTGTACGAAGTCGGGCAGGCCACCCTGCTGATGGTCGCCGGCATCGGGGCCATGCGCTTCCTGGTCATGCGCCGGTCGCGCGATGCGACCGTCCGGCAATTGTACATCACGGGGCTCAAAAGCCTTCCCGTGGTCACGGTCGTGGCCGGGTTCACCGGCATGATCCTGGCCCTGCAGACCGGCCTCGAGCTGCGGAAGTTCTCGCAGGAAGTCAACATCGGCACCGCCGTCATGGTCTCCATGCTGCGGGAAATGGGGCCTTTCATGACCGGCCTCATCCTGGCCGCCAGCGTGGGGTCGTCCATGGGCGCGCAGATCGGCACCATGACGATCTCGGAGGAGGTGGCCGCCCTGGAGGTGATGTCCATCGACCCGATCCGCTTCCTGGTGATGCCCCGCCTCGTGGCCCTGGCGATCATGACCCCGCTGCTGTCGTTCTACTCCACCGTGATGGGGGTGCTGGGCGGCGGGCTCGTGGGGGCGACCCAGCTCAGCGTGTCCTGGACCGCCTACCTCGACAACGCCACGAAGTTCGCTGACAACAAGGACCTTTACGTGGGCATGTTCAAGGCGCTTTGCTTCGGCCTGATCATCGCCACCATCGCCTGCCACCAGGGCTTTTCCACGACGAAGGGCGCGGTGGGCGTCGGGAATGCCACCCGCATGACCGTCATCCTGTCGTTCCTCGTCATCCTCATCGTCGGGTATTACATCACACGGCTGTTCTACGTATGATCCGATTTGAAAATGTCTGCAAATCGTTCGGGCCCCAGCGGGTGCTCGACCATGTGAATCTGGAGGTCATGAAGGGCGAGACCTTCGTGATCGTCGGCTCGTCGGGCATGGGAAAAAGCGTCACCTTGAAGCACATGATCCGGCTCCTCACGCCCGACGAGGGGCGGATCTTCGTGGAAGACGACTGCATCAGCGAAGCCAGCGGCCGGGACATGGTCCGCATCCGCGACCGGTTCGGCGTGCTCTTCCAGAACTCGGCCCTTCTGGCCTGGCTGTCGGTTTTCGAGAATGTGGCGCTGCCGCTGCGCGAACGGACCGCCATGGCGGAAGAGGAAATCGAAGTGCGGGTGGGGGAATGCCTCGAACTGGTGGGGCTTGCGGCCGCGGGTCCCAAGTTCCCGGACGAAATCTCGGGCGGCATGCGCAAGCGGGCCGGGCTGGCCCGGGCCATCGTGATGAAGCCCGAAATCATCCTCTACGACGAGCCGACGTCGGGGCTCGACCCGGTGATCTCCCGCTCCATCGACCGGCTCATCGACGACATGCGGGTCAAGCTCGGCGTCACCAGCGTGGTGGTCACGCACGACCTGCACAGCGCCCTGGGGATCGCCACGCGCATCGCCCTGATCAAGGACGGCCAGTTCGTCGTCATCGCGCCGCCCGCCGAGTTTATCCGCTCAAGCCACCCGGACGCGAAGGAATTCCTGGAGGCGCAATATATCACCCGCAGGGGAAGTTGGGAAACGTGAGGGAATCGCCATGGCTCGTCAACGTCTGAAAGAAGTGCGGCTGGAACTGATCGTCGGCGCGTTCGTGTTTATCGTGTTCCTGATGCTGGGCGCGTTCACGATCATGCTGACGCGCGAGAACATCTTCCGGAAGAAATATCCGGTCAGCGTCATGTTCAAGGAAATCAGCACCCTCCGCGAGGGCGACAAGGTGGTGGTCCGCGGCATGCCGGTGGGCAAGATCAAGGAACTGGACCTGAAGCCGGACAGCATCAAGGTCGTCTGCTCGCTGGACGTGCCCATCGTCATCCACGAGAACTACAAGGCCAAAATCGTCTCGACCTCCATTCTCGGAGGCAAGGCCCTCCAGATCGACCAGGGCACCACCAATTACCCGCTCGTTCCGGAAGGCACCCGCCTCAAGGGAACGGATCCGGTGGATCTGGTGGACGAGGCCTCCGAAGCCGTGGCGCAGATCCGCCGGGCGCTCGACGAGGGGCACATCCTCCAGAATGTCCAGGAGTCCGCCCAGTCCCTCCGCGACATCACGCAGAAGATCTCCAACGGGGAAGGACTGCTCGGCCGGCTGATCAACGATCCCGAGATGGCGGGCGATTTCAAGGCCATCTCGGCGCAGTTGAAGGAAGTGGCCGGCCGGATCGAGCGGTCGGAAGGCACGCTGGGCAAGCTGCTGTCTGCCGACGACACCCTGTATGCGGACCTGTCCAACACGGTGGCGTCCATCCGGACCATCTCGGGCCGGATCGAACGGGGCGAAGGCACGCTGGGCCGGCTGATGGGGCCGGACGACACGCTGTACCGGGATCTAGAGGCGTCGGCGTCGTCCATCAAGGCCATCGCGGCCCGCCTTGAAAAGGGCGAGGGCACCCTGGGCAAATTGCTGAGCTCCGACGACTCGCTCTACCAGGATCTGTCCAATACGGTCGCGGCCCTGAAATCGACGGCCCAGAAAATCGACAACGGCACCGGGACGATCGGGAAACTGGTCAACGAGGATGCGGTCTACAAGGACTTGAAGACGACCATTCAGGAGCTCAAGGCCCTGGTCGAGGATTACCGCGAAACGTCGCCCGTCGTCTCCTTCGGCACCATCCTGGTGGGGGCTCTCTAGTCAGCTGACCAGGCACAGGATGGCCACGCCCGCCAGGATCACCGCCAGCGCGCCCGCCTTGGGCAGGATGAAGG
>CAYZVY010000052.1:0-3276 GCA_964481675.1 uncultured Verrucomicrobiota bacterium | reverse complement strand
ATGGCCACGCCCGCCAGGATCACCGCCAGCGCGCCCGCCTTGGGCAGGATGAAGGCGTCGCGGAAGACGATCGACCCGACGGTGAACGACAGCAGGACGTTCGACCGGCGGATCAGGGAGACAATGGAAATCGGAACGCCCTGCCCGCTGACCGCCTTGAAATAGAGCCAGTCCGCGCCCACCAGCAGCAGCCCCACCGCGACAATGCTCCAGCGCCAGCGGAAGGGGGTCCGCTGCAGCCGGGCGGCCCGCTGCACCCACCAGCCGAGGCCCAGGACCGCCACCAGGTCCACGCAGAACCAGAACTGGACGGTGTCCTGCGGGATGCGGCAGGATTGAAGCAGGTATTTGTCGTACAGGGCCGACGCCGCGCCCAGGAGCGTGGCGGCAAACGCCATCAGCACGCCCGCGTGGCGCTCGAAGCGGATGCCCTCTTTCTTGCCGACCCATGAAAAAAGGAAATAGCCGGTCAGCACCGTCGCGATGCCGGCCGTCTGCCAGCCGCCGGGCCGTTCGCCAAACAGGAGGATGGCGCCCGCCAGCGTCCAGACCGGGGCGCTGGCGCGAATGGGGGACATGATCGTGATCGGCAGGGCACGCATGGCGTAGTAGGCCAGGACCCAGGAGCCGGACACCAGGAGGGTCTTGAGGAAAATCCGGCCGAAATCGGCCGGGCTCACCGCCGTCACCGCGGCCCCGCTCCCGCTCAGCCAGATGGCCAGGACGAAAGCGGCCGACCCGGCCGCGGTGGCCCAGAAGAGGACCGGCATGACGGCGTTCTCACGGACCGCGTGCTTCTTGGCGACATCGTACAGCCCCAGACAGGCCGCCGACGCCACCACCAGAGGAATCCACATGGCTCTCCTTTCAAAACGCTGATCTTGCGGAGCGCCGGTGACGAAGTCAAACCGAATCCTTTTCTTTTCCCCGCGTCTTCGCTAGGATAGCGCGCATTACCTGGGAGACCGTATGAAAAAATGGGACTTGCGCTACCGTCAGATTCACCTCGATTTCCACACCTCCCCGGACATTCCCGGGATCGGCGCCAAATTCGACAAAAAGCAGTGGCAGGCGGCCCTGAAAACCGGCCACGTCAACTCGATCACCACCTTTTCGAAGTGCCACCACGGCTGGAGCTATCACCCCACGACGGTCGGGAAAATCCACCCGCACCTGTCCTTCGACCTGCTCCGCGCCCAGATGGACGCCGCCCACGAGATCGACGTCAACGTGCCGGCCTACTTGTCGGCGGGCGTGGACAACGTGGCGTCCCTGGCCCATCCCGAGTGGCGCGAGATCAACATCGAGGGGCGCTATGCCGGCTGGACGGCGGCGGTGAACCACCCGGGTTTCCATAAGATGTGCTTCAACACCCCGTATCTGGATTACCTTTGCAGCCAGATCGAGGAGTGCGTCACCCTGTTCCCCGAATCGAATGGCATCTTCCTCGACATCATCCACCAGGGCGAATGCTGCTGCACCGCCTGCCTGGCCTACATGAAGGCGCACGGGCTGGACGCCGACAAGCCGGCCGACCGCCAGGCCTGCGCCAAGGCCGCGCTCCGCCGCTACTACGAGCAGACGACCGCCGCCTGCCAGGTCCGCGACCCGGCCATGCCCGTCTTCCACAACAGCGGCCACATCCCGCGCGGGGAGCGGGATATTCTTCCCTTTTTCAGCCATCTGGAGCTGGAGTCGCTGCCGACGGGCGGGTGGGGGTACGATCACTTTCCCCTGTCCGCCAAATACTGCCAGCACCTGGGGCTGGATTTCCTCGGCATGTCGGGGAAATTCCACACCACCTGGGGTGAGTTCGGCGGCTTCAAGCACCCGAACGCCCTGCGCTACGAGTGCGCGGCCATGATGGCGTTCGGCTCCAAGTGCAGCATCGGCGACCAGCTGCATCCCTCCGGCCAGATGGACCCGACCACCTATGCCCTGATCGGCGAGGCCTTTGCCGAGGTCGAGCGCAAGGAGCCGTGGTGCGACAAGGCCGAATCCGTGGCCGAAGTGGCCGTCCTGTCGAGCGAAGCCGAACAGGCGCACACCCGCAACAACCTCGCCGACGTCGGGGCGGGCCGGGTGCTGCTGGAAGAGCATTTCCTGTTCGACCTGATCGACCGTCAGATGCCGTTCGCGGGGTATAAGCTGCTGATCCTGCCCGACAACATCCGGATCGACGCGGACCTGAAACAGAAGCTGCTCGCCTATGTCAAGGGCGGCGGCAAGCTGCTGCTGTCCGGGGACAGCGGCCTGGCCGCGGACGGCAGCGGGTTCGCCCTCGACATCGGGGGCTCCGACCAGGGGCTGAGCGAGAACCAGCCGGACTACCTGGAGTGCGGGCCGAGGCTGACGCTTGACCACATCCAGAGCCCGCTGGTCATGTATGTCAAGTCCCGTCAGGTCAAGCCGGCGGACGGCCAGGTGCTGGCCTCGATCCGGAAGCCGTATTTCAACCGCACGTGGCGCCATTTCTGCAGCCATCAGCATGCGCCGCCGGCCGAGCTGACGCCCTATCCCGCCGCGTTGCAGAAGGGTCCCATCCTGTACCTGGCGCATCCGGTTTTCACCCATTACGCGGCCTCGGGCGCGGTCCCGCACCGGGACTACATCGCCAAGGCCATCCGGCTGATCCTGGGGGCGGAGGCGCTCAAGACCAACCTGCCCTCCATGGCGCGCGTGTCCCTGATGCGCCAGCCGCACCTGAAGCGGACCGTGCTGCATCTGCTTTTTGCCAACACGATCGCCCGCGGCAGTTCGCATGCCTATTCCCCGGAAGGCTACGTGCAGGGCGGCCGGCCGATCGAGGTGATCGAGGACCTGCTGCCGCTGCATGAGACGACCGTCACCATGCAGGCGCCGGGGGTGACCAAGGCCACCCTGCAGCCGCAGGGGGAAGCGCTGCCGTTCCGCCGGAACGGGAACGAAATCGCGTTCACGGTGCCCCGGTTCGCCTGTCACCAGATGATTGTTCTGGAATGACAGCGGGGCGGCCCACGCCGATCAATATGGCGGAAGCCATCGTTGAGCCGTTCTGGGATCCCGAGCTGAGCGAACTGCCGGCCTGGCGCATCCGGCCGGGCGCCGCGCACGGCCTCCGCGTCAACCAGGGCTGGTGCTGGGTCACCTTCGAATGGGCCCGCAAGCCCGCCCGGGGAGCCGCCCTGGCGATGGAGCGGACCCGGCGGATTCCCTGCGGGGACTATGACCGGCTGATCCTGTCGATCATGCCCCCGCATGCCGCCCGGGTGACGATCCGCCTCCTGACGGACAGGG
>CAYZVY010000051.1:0-21651 GCA_964481675.1 uncultured Verrucomicrobiota bacterium | reverse complement strand
GGTTCAGTTTCATGTCGCCCCTCTCCCCGGTTCTCGCCCGTCAGACGTTCAGCAATCGGATCGCATTCCCCTTCGCAATCTTCCGGAAGGCCTCCTCGGGCAGCAATCCCTCGTCCCTCAGGCCAAGCAAAAAGTCAGCCAGGGGCAGCTTCTGCGCGGCATAACAGATGTTGGTGCCGAACAGGAGCCGGTCCTGGAACGTGTTCAGGAAGCGCACGGCGTTCGCCTTGTCCCGGGCCAGGGCATTGTAGCCGCTGCCGGCCGACAGATCCCCGTACAGGTTGGGACAGCTTCGGAACAGGTTCCACACGGCTCCCTCGGCGCGGACCGGATATGTCGGATAGCCAGCCCGATCCTCCACGCGGTCCAGGGTTCCCATCTCGGCCCAGAAGGCGGGCCCGTGGCCGAACACCTTCAGCGCGGGATGCGCCCTCAGGGTCGCCTCCAGCTGCGGCAGCCCGGGGTCGTCGTAAAACCCGTAGCGCTCGCCGATGCGGTCGGCGATGTCGAAGGTGAACGCCAGGCCCGTTTCGGCGATCTGCCGGAACAGGTTCTGGCAGCGCGGATCGGCGAACGGCAGGTTGGGCATCACCTCGCCCACGATCCGGCAGCCGCGGGCCTTGTAATGGTCCAGCCAGATCCGGAGCGGCGCGTCGGGGGAATTGGAGATGCCGCGCGGGTCGATGTTGCAGCAGGGAACCAGCCGGCCGCCGGAGCGGTCGCACATGTCCAGGCAATCCTCGTTGGACTGCGTCAGGTAAACCTCGGGCCCGATCAGGGGCAGCAGCAGCCCCTTCTCGATCTGAAGCTCGTCATAGCGCCTGAGCACCTCGTCCGGCGTGGCAAATGTGGTGTGCCCGTCGGCCGGCGGCATGCCGGGCCGGTACGCATGGGCATGGACATCAATAAACATGAAACTACGGTGCCGGTTAATGGGACAGGTGTCAAGCTTGTTGTGGCGGCTCGCCGCCGCTTACCATTCAATCGCGAAGCCGGTAGGGCGAACCCTCCGGGTGAGCCGCCCGCCGCGCCATTCTCTTCGCGGCTCCGCGGGACGCGTCGCCCTACCCGCCCTGCGCGGCCATCCGCACATCGTCAATTATCACCGGCGCCGGGCCCGGCTCGAATGTGACGCCCAGGTTCGGCGCCTTGCAGTCCGGCGGCGTGAGCGGGATCGCGAGCTCCTTCCACTCGGGCCCCGTGGCGATTTCGTTGGTCCACGCCTGCGGCTTCCCATCAAACTGGCCGCTCAGCACAACCTTCAGGGACGACGTTCGGGCGGACTTCGCAAACACGGAAAACCGGTGCGGTTCGCCCGCGACGTAATAGACCGACGTGGACATCCGGACCGCCTTGCTCACCACCGCCGCCTGCTTTCCCGCATGCGCGCCGTTGGTCAGCGCGGGTTTCATCAGCCCCATCAGCGTCAGCCACGCCACATCCTTTTCCTCGAACCCGCCCCACATGCCGCAGCCATTGTAATCGCCCGCGGCCAGGGGCGCGCCGCCCGCCAGCGCCGGCACCTCGATCGCCGCCGTGCTGGACCGGTAGCCATTCGTCTCGAACACCGTGCCGAACACCATCAGAGGATAATCGCGCGCCGGCAGCACGGCTTCGGCGGTCCCGTTCGTCCCCAGGGCCGCGGGCTGGACGACCCAGTAACGCGTCTTCCAGTTCCCCGGCTTGCCGTAGCTGTAGGCGATTTCCGCCCGCGCCGCCTTACGGGCCGGCGATGACCAGTTCCAGCGGAACATCCGCTGCCCGCCTGTCGTTTCCACGCGGGGCTGGTCAACCTGGATGAACGGCGGCGCGCCTTTCAGGTGGACGTCCAGCCAGCCGAACACCTGGTCGTCCTGCTCCGGCGGCAGCCCGTGATCAAAATTAGGAACAAGCGCCAGGTGCTTCGGGCCGGCGGGCTTCGCATACGAGCCGAGCAGCGATCCCAGCCAGTAGAAATGGTCGTTGCAGCCCGAGAACCAGCCCATCGGCCGGGTCATGCCGGCCAGCCGGAACGCGGGATCGAGCGTCCGCCCCCACCGCTCCAGCTCGGCCGCGGACGGCGGCGTGCCCTGGTTGAAGAACCAGGTGTTGCCGTCCTGCAGGCAGCCGCAGCCGAACATGGCGGACGCGACCTTCAGCCGGTCATCCACGCCCATGGCCAGGGTGGTGAAGAACCCGCCCCAGGAGCTGCCGCACATGCCAATCCGGTCCGGATCGGCCTCCGGCCGCGACTGCAGGTAGGAGACGGCGCGGACCAGCGCCACCACGCCGTGCGCGATGGGCGCCTGCCGCGGATCGGGGGTCAGCGTCAGCCCCGAGTTGATGGCATACCCGCCACTCGAACGATAGCCGGCCTGGGGGAAGTCGATGCACATCCCCACATACCCGCGCCGCGCGATGAGCAAAGGGAAATATTCCGACGCCGGCGCCATGCCGCTCTGGTTCCAGATGAGCGCGGGAAGGCCTTTGGCCCCCTTGGGATAGCAGACCAGGGCGAAGATCTCGACCCGGTTGGTCCCGTCGCTCTCGGAAAAGAACCGCACCTCCTCGGTCACGATGCCGTTCGTTTCCGAAGAGGACGTCACCCGCCCCTCCAGCGGCGGCGCCTTGATGGCCGCCAGATCGAACACCGGATCCGGTGCGGCAACCGCCGCACCCGCGCCCAGGATCGCCGCCATGATCAGATCCTTCATGCTATCCCTTCCGGACCAGGCGGCCCTTCCCGATCCAGCCCTGGGGCTGCGCCGGGTACAGAAGCGAAATGCGGTTGCCCGCCGTGGAGCTGACCGTCAGCTCGAAGGTGTTCGCGCCCGCCGCCAGGCCGGACAGCGCCCACCGCCACGGGCCCCACGCGCGCGTGCCCTGGTCCCGCCCGTTCACAGTCAGCTGCCCGCTGTCCATCACCTCGTCGAGCTCCAGCGACCAGGCCCCGGACGCCAGGTCCCTGGCCGTGAACGTTTCCGTCCAGCGGTAGGTCCCGTCGCCCATGTAATGCGCCAGCCCCATGTCCAGCCAGCCCTTCGCGGACGCGCGCTCGCTCTGCGCCTCCACCACGGCGCCGCCCCGACCCGCCCTCACGCCGAAGGCGCCCTCGATCCACGTCTGGCTAAGCAAGCCCTCCATGGCGTTCCCGATATCGAAACGAAACTCCACGGTGTTGCGGCCCTTGCGAAGGGCCACGGGGAGCCGGAGGGGCGTGGTCGTCATCCGCGGGAACGCGAGCGCCCCGGACACGTCGCGCCCGTTGCAGAAGACGCGGAAGCGGCCGCGCGCGCAGCGCGGGTCCAGCACCAGCTCCGCCGCCTTCACCGCCACCTTGGACTCGACGGTGAACAGGTAGCGCAGGTCGGACTCCGCCACCGTGCTCTCGACCGGCATTTCGCCGGCAAAGTTGTCGAACATCTCGGTGGCCGTGTAGTCCTTGAACCGCTGCCAGAACGGCTGCGGATACGGACGGTCCTGCGGCTTCCGCCCCTTGAGGGTGATCCGGCAGCGGTCGAGCCGCAGGGCGTTCAGCCCGGCGCGCGCGAACGCCACATCGGAGGCCACGGGACGCTTCACCGTCTTGAGCGACGCGCCCGGAGCCGCTTGGCCCCGGGTGAACAGGCCGCAGCCGTAGGCCGGCACGCTCCAGCGCGTGCCGTCCTTGACGCGGGCGGCCTCGCCGTCGGCCAGCGCGGGATCCGGATTCCAGGCCGACTTGCCGTCGTCAGGCAGTACGAACACGCGCGGCTCCTTCGCGATGTTCACCGCGAACAGGCGCTCGCTTCCGTCCTCGGCCCGGAAGCGCCGGACATAGCATTCCCGCGCCTGGGCGCCGCGCACCGCCACCTGGACCGGCAGGTTCTCCCGGCACCAGGCGGCCGAAGGCTCGCGCTCGCGCCGCACCTCGCCGCCCGGGAAGGGCGCCTCCGCCAGCGCGCCCGCCGGCTCCACCAGCTTCGTGGGGCCGCCGCCGAACCAGATCACGCGCGTGCCGGAAACGGCCGCCTCCTGGAGGCGCCGGAACGCCGCGCCCGGCATGATGCCGCACGCGGGAACCAGGATCGTCTTGTAGGTGCGCGTGCCGAACGTGAAGCCGGCCGGGCCGGTCTCGCCCAGGGCGGCGTCCGCCGCGTCCAGCGCATGGATGCCCACCTGCGCCTGCAGGCAGCGCAGGATCGTGTTCCAAAGCGACCGGCGCATGGGCAGCAGCGACTTCGTGTCCATCTTCTGGGC
The DNA here is from genome assembly GCA_964481675.1 of uncultured Verrucomicrobiota bacterium. Taxonomy (GTDB): domain Bacteria; phylum Verrucomicrobiota; class Kiritimatiellia; order CAIKKV01; family CAIKKV01; genus CAIKKV01. The sequence continues at coordinate 17,433 of CAYZVY010000051.1, read as the reverse complement.
CCAGATCCAGAAGGCGGTCACGTTGTCCAGGATCGCCACATCGGCCGTCTCGACGCCGCCGTCCATCACGGCGTCGCACTGCTCCAGCCAGGCGTTCACGGCGGCCGTCCCGCGGAAGATGCTCGAGTTCGGCCCGTAGTCGGGCGGCGCCTCGAGGTTGGTGATGCCGTCCATCGTGTTCCAGAAGCCGTGCGTGAAGAAGCGGTCCACGCCCAGCATCTTCTGCCAGGCGTAGATCTGGCGCGTCTGGCGGGAGGTGACGATCCAGTCGGCGCAGGCCTGCGACTCGCTGGCGCAATAGCGGCGGCCCGACTGGCTCTTGATCGAGCCGATCCGGAGGCTGCCCAGGTTCAGGGTCGCGCAATCCTCGTCGCCCACGGCGGGCACGATGACGTCGCAGCCCGGGAACGACATCGCCTTCATGATCGCCATGCAGCTCGGCAGGCAGACGGTTTCCTGGATGGGGTCGTCCTCGGGCGAGAAGTGGCCCACCAGGTGCAGGTTGTGGCGGTCGCACCAGGCGCGGTACGGCTTCACGAAGCCGTCGAGGAACCGGTCCATGATCCAGCGGCGGTAGTCGATGCGCGTGCGCAGGGCCTGGTCGTCCAGCGCCTCCCCGAAGAGCCGGCACACGTTCCCGCGGAGCGCGTAGCCGAACCGCTCGCGGAAGGAGTCGAACAGGTCCCGCGTGAACGGCGTGCCGCCGTGCGGCTTGGCCTCGTCCGTGAAGATGCCGGGGATGGTTGTCCCGAAAAGGGATCCGACGGCTTCAACGTACGGATCCAGCCCGAGGCGCTGGAAGACGCCGTAGGTCTCGGGCTGCAGCAGGTCGGGCAGGCTGCCCCAGGGGCCGTCGATGCCGACGAACTCCTCGACCACGGCGGCCAGCTTGTACCCCGCCGGAATGGCGGGCACGCGCATCGTGTGGAACAGGCGGGTGGCGTGGCCGCGCACGCAGGGGAAGAGCGGGGTTTCATTGTAATAGTAGCGGCTGTCCCACTCGGTGGAGAACCAGTCGGCGCGGACCGGCCCGACCGAGGCGGTCAGGTCGCGCGGCGGCAGGCCGCCCTTGAGCGGCGCGAGGCCGGCCCAGATCACGCGCTGGCGGCTGATGAACCACAGCTCGCCCGGCTTGAGGGCCTCGGGTTTCTCCACCCAGCTCATGGTGCGCGCGCGCAGGTCGGGCCGCTCGGCCATCACCAGCCCGCCGGCCGCCCCGCTCGGATAGGGGTCCTCGTCGTACAGCCACAGCTTCATGTCCAGCCGGGCCGCCTCGGTGGCCAGCTCCTTGATCATGTCGAACCATTCGGTGCTGGCGAACGGGATCAGGTTGCCCGGCCGGGGATGGAGCGTCAGCGCCTTGATGCCGCCCGCCCGGCAGCGGCGCATATAGGCCTTTTTCTCCTCGACGGTCGAGGCATCGCACAGCATCCAGAAGGGCATCAGCCCGCCTGCTACACGTTCAACGGGTGGCATGGTCGTTCCTTTCGTTCGGGGACGGATCCGGGAGTCCCGGGATCCATTTCAGGGCGTTCCGGTAATAGATGCCGGCCAGCACGTCCCGCGGCAGCCCGATGCCATGGATGTGCCAGCGCAGGCGGTTGAAGGTGCCATCATAATCGGGACAGGCGAAATGCTCGTCGAAGGTCTCCAGGAACCGGAAGTAACACCGGTACATGGCCTCGGAGGCGGGCATGTCGCTGCCGAAGAAGATCCGGTCCCGGTGGCGGATGAAAAACTCGCGCGCCCGGTACGGCTGCCGGCCGAACTCGTCGAGCCGGGCCGAGAAGTCGATGTTGACGTTCGGGTTCTCGTCGAGCAGGCGCGACACATAGGCCAGGTTCTCGGGCCAGCCTCCCCCGTGCGGCAGCAGGAACGTGGTGCGGGGATGGCGGCGGAAGAGGCGGTCGCGCCGCTCCAGCAGCTCGCGCTTACGGGGGTATTGCGGGTCGGCGAACGACCAGTCGGGATACTTGAGCATCGAGTCATAATGCTCGTTGTCGGGCGTCACCGGCTCGAAGAAGCCGACCGGGTCCGACTGGTGCATCAGCACGGGCAGGCCCAGGTCGCCGCAGGCGTCCCACACGGGGCCCAGCCCGGGATCGTCCACGGCCACCAGGTTGCCCGCGCCGTCGCGGTACTTGAGCCCCAGTTCCTTGAGGATCTTGAGCCCGCGCGCGCCCTGGGCCTTGTGGTCGCGGAGCATCTCCACCGTGCGGGCCGCGAAGGCGCGCACGTCCGTGAACAGCGGGCGGTCGACCGGCGTGGAAAAGGTGGCGGTGGTGAAACAGAAAAAGCGGTCCGGATACGGAACGGCGCAGTGGCGGTTGAAGTCGGCCAGGTCGCCCGTTTCAAAGCGGTAGCCGCCGCCGGCGAACTGGAGGCGGAGGTTGGCCGTCAGGTCGGCGTAGACCGCCACCCCGCAGGCGTCCATGACCCGCACCGTCTCCGCCACCCGCTCCCACCCGCCCCACAGGTGGTTATGGGCGTCGATGACCGGAAAGGCGGCCTTCAGCGGCACATGTTCCTCGCGCACAAGATAACAGGTCGGCATGGGGCGTCCTATGGTCGTTACAGGTTCACGCTCAGGACATGCCTGGCAAATGCACGAAAATCAACCAGTCGCGTCGTGATGAGCGAGTAAACGATCGACCAGTTGATTTGCTTGTAGGCATGAACGGCGATATTGCGAAATCCAACGGCTTTCACCATGTGTTCAGCCATCCGCTCGGGAATCATACCCATGCGATGCAAACACGCAAATGAATCCGCCATGGAGTCGGGCGGAGGACTGTTTTTCAGGGCCAGCATGCGAGCCGCCACATCAACGCACGCCTGGACCGCCCGCTCCAGATTCACGGCCACGATGTCCTGCGTGTCGATGTCCTCCTTCAGAAGGTCGGCGCTGGCCGGCGTTTTCTTTTCGATTCTTTCGATGCAGCGTTGCAGGGAATCAAGCTTGCTCAAAATGATGGTATCATCCATTGGCAAAAGCCTCCAGGCGTTCACGTTGAGCCTGCCGATACGACGGCATGAAATCGGCTTCGTAGTCCAAAAGGCGCGTAAAGAGGCTGGCCTTGATGTCAATCGGGATGGGATCAATCGGCTTTCCCCTGGCCAGGATTTCTCTCAGCAAAGGAGCCGCGATGCGATTCAAATCAACCAGGTCAATGGGCCGGCGAATCCGGAGGGCCAACGCATCGGTTAAGGCCATTTTCTCAATCGCGGATAACGCGTGCTTCGAAACATACGCCAGATCCAGATCGCTTTGGGGCGTCTGACGACCGGACGCACAGGAACCGAAAAGGATCGCGCATTCAATCGCGGGAAATTGAATCAGGATCGCTCTAATTTGCTCTTCCAAGGAGGCCATGGTTTGAGTATCGCCACTCGGCTTGGGGCTGTCAATACCGGAACCAAGGGAACCGGCGCCCAACCCTTACCGGTTCTATCCCCCTTTATTCATTTTGCTTGTTTTCAATGTAGTCACCAATGTAGACTCTTGGTATGAAGGACATCGGCATCCGGGAACTGAAAAAGCGGGCGTCAGCCCTGGTGAGGCAACTGGCCGAAAGCCGCGAGCCTTACACGATCACCCGCCGCGGAAAAGCGGTCGCCGTCCTGTCGCCCTTTCGCGAGGATGCGGAAAAAGAACATCCCGGACCCGAGGCCTGGAACCGGTTCGAGCAACTGGCCGACCGGTTGGGCAGACACCCGTCACGCTCGGCCGTCAAGGAACTGTCCCGGATGAGGCGCTAATGGCCCTGGTCCTCACACTGGACGCGAGCGTCTTTGTGGCCGCCTGCAGGCCCGATGAACCGGGCTTTCCGTCGTCCCGGGCATTGTTATCCGCCATCAGGAAAAGCGCCATTCCCTTGATGGAACCCGCCCTGCTGCCCGTTGAAACGGCCGCGGCCTTGCGCAGGGCGGGCCTTTCTTCGGCTGACGCCCTGGAATATGCCCTTTCCCTTCCGGACCTTCCCCGCCTGGTCCTTGTTCCAGTGGATACGCCCCTGGCGACCCGGAGCGCGCAAGTGGCCGTGGAATGGGGCATGCGCGGAGCAGACGCCATTTATGCGGCCGTGGCCGAACTGTACGGGTCAGTCCTGGTCACGCTCGATCAGGAGCAACTCCGCCGCAGCCCCAAATCCATCGGCGCCTGCACGCCTGACGCGGCAAAACGACTGATCCGCTAAGGACAGGCCGTTGGCGCGAGATGCGCCAGATTTGCGCCTGCTCGCGCGGACGGTGCCGCGCTCCCACATCCAGTAGCGAAGCTAGGCGCCGGTCAATTCCTTCAGTGCGTCCTCCCGCGTCACCGGCCGCCGGCCCGCCCCGGCAAACAGGTCCTTCATCCGCCGGTTGCTGAAGTCCAGGTTCCGGCTGACGGCATACAGGGCATAATAGGACGGGTCGGCAACGGGATGATCCAGGTTGAGCGCGGTGGAGAGGCCGCTGATCGCCGCACCCACCAGCCGGCCCGTCCAGAACGGCAGGCAGACGGACCTGAACGACTTCCCGGGCAGATACGTCCGGGCCAGCATCCGGTAGAAGTCGTCGATGGTTGTGACTTCGTCGTCGAGCACGTTCACCGTCAGGCCCGCCTGATCCGACCGCGCCGCCAGCATCAGCGTGGCCGCCACATTCCGCACGTGGGCCAGCGGCCACCGGTTCCGCCCCCGCCACGGGCCAAAATGAATGATCCAGGGGGAGCCCCGGAGAAACGAAACGATCCGGGGCGTCAGGGTGCGGTCGCCCCGCCCCCACACGGCGGCCGGCCTGACGATGGCCCATTGCGCGGGCGGCAGCCCCCGCCGCACCGCCGCCTCCGCCAGGATCTTGTGCACGGGATAGGGATTCGCCGGAACGGCCCGCAGTGGCAACTCGTCCTCCCCTTCCCCGTGGAAGTCCAGGAGCCCGTACACATCCGTCGTCGATACCAGCACCAGCCGGGCGCCGGTCTCGCGGGCCAGCCGCGCCAGGCAGGCCGCCGACTCCACATGGCTGCGCCTGAAGCCGCCCGACCAACCCACATCGGAGGCCCGCCCCGCGGCATGGACGATCGCATCCAACGCGAGCCGTTTCTCCCGGAGCGCCGCGTCCAGCGCGCCCCGGAAGGAGTCAAGGTCCGCGGCATCGCCGCGCACCAGCGTAACGGCGCCGCCCGCAGCCAGCCGTTCCAGGTCGGGCGAAACCCGCCGGTGGACCAGGGCCAGCACCTGCCAGCCCTCTTTCACCAGGAGTTCCACCGCGGCCCCGCCGATGAAGCCCGCCGCTCCCGTGACCAGGGCGCACGTCATGCGATCAGCCCCGTTTCGCGGCCCACGCGGGCGAAAATGGAAAGGGCCTCATCCAGGTCGGCGCGGCTCAGCGCGCTCATGGCGCTCACCCGGAGGCGGCACTCCTTGCGCCGCACCGCCGGATAGGTCACCACGTTCGTGAACACGCCGTTCCGCCGCAGGGCATTATGGAACACCGCCAGCTTCTCCTCGTCCCCCACCATCACCGGAATGATGGCGGATTCCGTGTCCCCGGTCCGGAACCCCAGCGCCTTCAGCCCGCTCCGGAGGTATCGCACATTCTCCCACAGGCGGGCGCGGCCGGCCGTGTCGTCGGCCATCATCCTGAACACCTCGATCAACCCCGCCACCACGGGAGCCGGCAGGCTGGTCGAAAAGAAATAGGTACGCGCATAATAGCGCAGGTACCGGACCAGGGCGGCGGAGCCCGCGCAATAGCCGCCAACGGCGCCGGGCGCCTTGCTGAGCGTGCCATACGTGATGTCCACCCGCCCCTGGCAGCCCGCCTGCTCGGCCGTGCCGCGGCCGGTCGGCCCCACCACGCCCAGGGCGTGCGCCTCGTCCACCATCACCCGGGCCCCGTGGCGCGCGGCCAGGTCGCAGATCTCCTTCAGGGGCGCCACGTCGCCGTCCATCGAAAAGACGCCGTCCGTCACGATCAGCCGGCCCTTCTGCGCGTCGGGCAGCCGCGTGAGCAGCTTCTCCAGGTGCTTCATGTTCCGGTGCAGGTAAATGGCGCAAGTCGCCCCGGAAAGCACCGTGCCGTCGAAGATGGACGCGTGGTTGGCCGCGTCGTTCAGCACCACGTCCCCGGCCCCGCACAGGGCGGAGATGACGCCAACGTTGCCCGAATAGCCGCAGGGAAACAGGATCGCCTCCTCGGTTCCGTAAAAGGCGGCGATCCGCTCCTCCAGCTCGCGGTGCAGCGTGCTGGTGCCGGCATACAGGGAGACGGCGCCCATGCCGTAACCGAAGCGGTCGCAGGCGGCCTTGCAGGCGGCAACCACCCGCGGGTGGGTGGTCAGCGACAGGTACGAGTTCGAGCCCAGCATGATGACCTCGTGCACCGTGCCGTCGTGCTCGCGGATCGGCACCCGCGGCGCAATGGGCCCGCCCATCCGGAGCCCCAGCCCGTCCAAAAACCCGGCCGGCTGCTCCTTGAGATAGGCGTCGAGGTCCAGCACCTTCGCGAACAGCTCGTCCCCGCCGCCGCGGGGCGCGAAATCCTCGAAATGGCGTTCCGATTTATTCTCCGTCTTATCCATGAACGGGCCTTTCCGTTTTCAGGCAGCACCGCACCGGGTGCGGCGCGTCGCACAGGATCGCGCAGATGTTGCAATGGCGGCAGCGCGACGCCGCCTGGGCCCCCGCCTTCAGCTTCAGGGGAAGGTCGGGCTCGGCCAGCAGCGGCCGGCACAGCCCCACGGCGTCCAGCCCGCGGTCCAGGCAGGCCTCCATGCCCGCCCGGGTCCGGATGCCGCCCACGGCGTAGACGGGCATGCGGACCCCGGCCTTGACCCGCGCCGCGGCTTCGACATTGTAGTTTTCGGTGAAGGGAATGAACCGGCGCAGGTAGGCCTTGAGCCGGAACCGCTTCCAGACCGCCAGCCAGAAGGCGGACCGGCAGTTGAACAGGGGATTCACCCGGAGCGCCAGGTCGACGGGGCAGTCGCCGCGCATGATGGTGAGCGCCCGCTCCATGGTGCCGGTGCTGATCTCCACCGCGTCCACGCCCGCCCGCTCCAGCCGCCGCGCCGTCAGCGCCGTGTCATCCACCCGGATGCCGGGCGTGCACGCCTCCTCCGCGCTCAGCTTGACCAGCACCGGGAAGGGCTCCCCGCACCGCGCCCGCACGGCCTTCACGATCTCCTCAAGAAAATGGGGACCGTCCCCCCACCGGTCGCTCCGGTCATTGGTCCCGGGCGAGAGGAACTGATGGATCAGGTAGCCGTGGCCGGCGTGCAGCTGGACGCCGTCGAAGCCGGCGTCGCGCGCGCGGCGGGCGCACTCGGCGAACTCCCCAACCACCACCGGGATCTCCCGCCCGTCGAGCGGCCGCACGGGTTCTCTAAAATAGGAACACCTCCGCCCGGAGGCGCCCACCACCGGCCGGCCGGTCGCCGCGCGCCGCGTCTGGCGGCCGGCGTGGGCCAGCTGCATGAACAGCGGCACGGCCGGCGCCGCCGCCTTGACCCGCCGCGCGATCCCGTCCCACGCGGCCCGCTTCTCCTCCGTGTCGATGCCGCACTGCCCGGGCTGCATGGCCCGCCCGGCCTGGGAGATAAAGACGAACCCCGTGATGACGGCGCCCGCGCCGCCCCGGGCCAGGGCGATGTACCGGTCGGCCAGCTCCGGCCGCGGCACGCCCCGGGCGTCGCCCAGCCCCTCGTAGGTGGCCGACCGGATAAAGCGGTTCGGCAGGCTAACGCGGGGCAGCGCCAGCGGCGTGAACAGGCTATCGTCGCTCATGGCCCGCCCTCCCCGAACAGGGCGGCGGCCCGTTCCATCACCGCCCGGGCATGATCGGCGACGGTCGCGGCGGCGCGGGCGTCCGGCGGGGGCCCGGCCACATCCCGCGTATTCCCGTTTTTGAAACAGAGGCGCAGGCCGCCGGCCGGGTCCGGCTCCGCCGCGCCGATGCGCGTCAGCCCCAGCCGGAGCCACTCCGCCCGGACGGCGGCATCCAGGTCCGCGGGCGCCGCCGCCAGCAATTCGTACTCCCCCGCCCCGCCCAGCCAGGCCGCGCCCGCCGGGAACCCGGATGCGGAGGCGAACGCCGCCACGGCCGGATCCATCGGCACCGCCCCGACGTCCACGCTCAGGCGCAGGCCGGGGTTCAGCGTCCGGAACGTCCACAGCGCGTCCATCAGCCCGCCGCTCGTGTCCATGCAGGCGGTCGCCTGCGGCCACAGGGCGCGTGCCTCGGCCAGCCGCAGCTCGAACCGGGGCGGCGGCGCCTGCCGGAACGCCGCCAGGTTGGCGTCGCCCAGCCGCCCCGTCACCCACAGCTCCTGGGGCAAGGCGGGCAGGATCCGCGTCAGCGGCCGGGGGGCCGCCACGGGGCCCATCGCATAGCCGCAGTAGCGCCACGTGGCCGACATGCCCGTGTCCCCGCCGACCAGGAAGCAGCCGGCCTGCGCCAGCACGGCGGCGATCCCGTCCGAAAGCGCCCGCACCGTGTCCGCGCCCGTCTCGCGGGGCAGCGACACGGCGTGCATGAAAAAGGCGGGCTCCGCCCCGGCGGCCAGCAGGTCGCTCAGGGTCGCCACCGCCAGGTTATGCCCCAGGGTTTCGGGCTCCGCCAGCGTGAACAGGTCCTCCTCGGGGCTGAAATCGTCCAGCGACAGCGCCCAGTCGCGCCCGCCGATCGGCACGATCTCCGCGTCACAGGCGAACAGCCCGTTCCCCTGGCGGGGACAGCGCGGGAAGCGCGACGCGATCAGGCGAATGAACTCGCTTTCGTTCATGCCGCGCCTCCGATCAGGGTAAGCGCCTGAGGCAGGATCCGGATGTCGGCCGGCAGGAAGCCGCGCGGATCCCCGTCGAACTCCAGCTCGCACGGCCGCTCCGCCCGGATGACGATCCGGCGGCAGGCCTTCACCGCGACGGCGGGATCGCGCACGGCGTAGCCGGTGTAAAAGCGGGGCAGCAGCGCGCAGAGCCCCAGGGTCCCCTTCCCGTGAACCGCCACCAGCCACAGGCGCCCGTCGTCGGGCGCGGCCTCGATCCGCACCCGGAGCCCCGAGGCGATGTACGGATTCTTCAAAATCGACAGGTTGTTGACGGGCCCCAGCGCCAGCGGCTCCCCGTCCGCCTCCACCGTCAGCGGCACGGCTCGGTTCGCCAGCAGGGAAAGCAGCGCGGCCGTTGCGGTGCCGGCCGCATCGCCGAGGAAGCGGCGCAGCCGGTTGGCGCACCGGGCGATGGAGGGTCCGAGGCCGATATTGCAGCCGCACCCGAAATGCGCCTCGAGCGGGGCCCCGTCCGGTCCGTCATACCGGATCCGGGCCACGTCCACGCGCGACGTCTGTCCCGCCAGCAGGCAGGCCAGCGCGGCATCCGGCTCCACCGGGATCCGGTGGAACCGGCAGAAGTCGGGGCTGGTCCCGGCATACAGCACGCCCATGCGCAAGTCCGGGCGGCCCGCCTGGATCACGCCATCCAGCACCTCGTTGATGGTGCCGTCGCCGCCCACGGCCACCACGGTGTCGACGGCCACCGCCTCCCGCGCCAGCCGGCAGGCATCGCCGGGCCCGCCGGTCAGGAGCGCCTCGACGGGGACGCCGGCGGCGCGCAAGCCGGCCTCCCAGCGGGCCCACCGGAGGCGGCCGCGGCCGGAGCAGGATCCGGGATTCATGATCAGGCGCAGCTTCATTTGTACAGGCCCAGTTTCCGGTACAGGGGAGTGGGTTCGCCGCGGTTCCAGCGCTCCACCAGGAGGCGCGTCACGGGCCAGGGCAGCGGCAGCCGCGTCACCCCGTGCGTTTCCGCCAGCTCCCGGATGGCGTCGGCCTGGGTGCAGCAGAGCCAGTCGCAGCAGGGCTCCCGGAACGCCGCGCGCATCCGCTTCAGAATGACGTCGAACGGCTCCTCGCGGACGTTGCCGAACGACAGGTTCAGGAATTCGCAGGGCTGTACGTCGCCGGCCGCCCCCACGTAGAAGCGGTCCACGGCCCCCGCGGTGCAGCCCAGGATCTCCCGCCCCTCCTCGAACACCTGGGCCGCGAGGGACGGGTGATCGGGTTTCCGCCAGCCGTTATAGAGAAGATGGTCGCGCCGCAGGCGGGCCACCAGCGCCGGATCGGTCTGCATGCCGGACTTGGAGCCGAGCCACTTGCCCGACGGCTTGGGATGGATCAGCTGCACGAAATCCGCATCCCACGCGCGGGCCAGGTCCATGAGCCGGTCCAGGGCGCCGGCGCGGACGGCGGCCTCGGAGAGGACCGAGTTGAGCGCGGCGGACAGGCCGAGGCGGCGGGCGGCCCGCACGAGTGCCTCCGCTTTCCGGAACGAGCCGGGCACGCCGGTGAAGGCGTCGTGCGCGGCGGGATCGGGATCGTGCACGGAGACCATGAACCCCAGGACCCCGGCGTCGCGCAGCAGGGCCAGCTGGTCGGGCTCCGCGTGGTCGCCCGTCGAATTGACCCAGATTTCGCAGCGCGCGTCGAGCGCGCGGACCAGCTTGAGCAGGCGGGGAAAGCGGAGGAACGGCTCGCCGCCCTCGATGTCGAAAAAGGCCACCCCGGCGTCGCGCACGTCCCGCGCGGTCTGCAGCAAGGCCTCCTCGTCGAGGTCCGCTCCGCCGTCGAGCCGCTGGTAGCAGTGCGGGCAGTGGTAGGCGCAGGCGCGGGTCATGGAGAAGACGATGGTGGTGGGGCCCGGCTCGGGGCGGAGCAGCTTGCTCTCGAGGGCGTAGTAGAAGGCCGGCGAGGGATAGGCGGGCAGGTACAGGTGGAGCTTGACCCCGGCGGGGGTGCGGACCGCCTTGTTGTGGCGGAAGGCCAGGAGCAGGCGCAGGGCGCGGGCGAGGAAGCGGACGGTGGCGGCGGGCGAGGCGAACAGGCGGAAGCGGCGGGCGTAATGGAACGGAATGGCCAGGATGATCCCGAGATAGAGCCGGATCTTGGCGGGGCCGGTGATGAACCGGTTGGCGCTCATGCGCGCGCGTCCTGGTAGAGGTCGAAGAGGAACCCGATGAACACGTAGCTGGCGGACAGGAGGTAGAGCGCCAGGGTGCCGTTGAAGATGGCGATCAGGGCCACCTGTCCGGCCACGCAGGCGCGGATGTTGGTCACGAGGCTGAAGTAGGTGCGCGCGCCGACGGGGTGGCGCCAGTACAGGTACGCGGTCCAGAACTGCAGGAAGACCGTCATGCTGGCGCAGAAGAGAAAGTCGCGCCCGTAGAGGATGTCCCGGGCGGGAATCCATTCCAGGAACAGGCAGAGCAGGAAGGCCAGGGTCGGCAGGAAGGCGCCCAGCACGCCGGCCACGCGCGCCACGCGCAGGCCGTAGGTCACCACGAACGTCTTCTTGCCGGCGGCCGCGTCGCCCCGGTAATCCTTGAAATAGGTGTAGTAGGTCATCAGCCCGTTCAGCAGGGCCACCAGGGCGAAGACGCAGAGGCGGTTGCTGGTGAAGACGGGGTCCGGGAGGGGGCCGGAGGCCAGGAAGCCGTAGGCCGTGCACATGGCGATGGAGAGGCCGAAGACGACGTTGCCGGCCAGGGACCAGGCCTTGGCGTATTCGTAGAGCACATTGAGCAGGACGCCGGCGACCAGGGGGATCACGGCCCAGGGGTTGAGCCAGAAGGAAATGGCGGCCACGCCGGCCAGCAGCACGGCCGAGAGGCCGAGGGCGGGTGCGGTTTTCAGCTCGCCGGTCACCATGGGCCGGTTCGGGGCGTTGATGCGGTCCTCGGGAAGGCCGAGGTAGTCGTTGACGATCTGGTTAACGCCCCAGCTGAGGAAGAGCATCGCGAGGATGCCGGCCTGGCGCAGGGGGATGACCGACTCGGGGAAGCAGAACTGGTAGAAGGAGACGCCGACCCAGCCTGCGATGCCGGTGATGAAGGCGTAGTACAGCCGCATGGACTTGATGTACGCCCGGAGGAAACGCCACCCGTTCATCCCTGCCTCCCGTGTGAGGAGTGACCGATAGGAATGTATCCCAGCAAGTAGCCTAACGCAATCAGGATGTGGAGCCCGCCTTTTTCGCTTTCTCGCCGACAAGCGTCGAATAACCCTTAAAGATGAATAAGGTCAACCTCTTCAGAGAATCGGACAAACCACATCCAGCCAGGCCAGGATAGCGACAGGCACCTGGGCTTTATCGCGCCAATCATAAACTTTCCGCTTCCCCAACTGAATGCGGCAAACGGTGAAAGCCTTCTTCTCGATCCGACTGTTATCCACCAGAATGGCTGCATCGGCCACAGACAGGGCCTGTCCAATCGCACGCTGCGTCCTTGGAAATCGACTTATCAGTTTTTCCGTCTTCACGTCGTGTCCGCCATTTAAGACACGTGTGGAGACTCGGGCGATAGAAAGATTCGCGCTCGAAAGCCCAACAAACAACAACAACACAAAATATCCTTCAGCCTGCAGTTGTCGGATCCGGTCGATCTTCGACTCGAATCTACCGGGAGCTATTTCTTTCCAATGGGAAAAGACGGTTTCCATTGCAAAGGGAACCTGCTTGGCCATGGCTTGCGCTACAAACGCTTCCACCCCCTTTTGGGCGACTTCCATCCAACTGTTATTGGAGTCACGAATAACGGATGCCCATTTTGGCAGACGCTTCTTCTCGGCCTTTTCTGGCAAGATGGACATCATCATCCGATCCGCGTTAACAAGAGGAATTTGAAAATGGGCGGCCAAATGATTGTACCACATCGTGGATTTCCCAGATCCATTATGGCCGGCAAGGATAACCGCCAGAGGCTTCTTAGAGATGCGCTGGGCGCGTAGAATATCGTTAACAGCCTGCTTTAGCCCCGGCATCGGTGAATCTCGACAAAGCGGCCATTTTTGATGGTGCCTTTAACTGCCATGCCATTCAGCCTTCTGATTAGAAGATGAGGATTGCCGGGATCTGCGGAAAAAAGCGGGATCCCCTTTGCGGCAACGAGTTTAATGCCCGGATTCAGAAACTTTCCTTTGGCCCGGAAAAGAGCGGCTTGCCCCGCCTTGATGTTACGCTTCACCTCTCCGAAACGGGGGGTGGCCACTGAAACCGTAACTGCTCCGAATTTCACTGTGCACTCAAGGGGGCCGGATGTTGATTTCCGTGCATACCCGATGCCCGTAATCCGACCGATCCGGCCGGATATGGCCTTGTTTCCGCTTCGTATGACAATGGACATTATTTCTTCCCCACAGGATTCTTGTTTTTTTATCAGAGTTCTCCTTAAACATCAATCCCAATCACCCGATGCCCCAAGAGAGAATTCCTTAAGAAACGCTCCAATGTCTTCCCATCATCATTCTTTTCCTGCTTGCATAGCCGACACATTCCATAGAGAATTTTAGCTTTTCGGTCGATCGGCGAACATCAAACAGGAGATCTTTCATGAGCGAGAAGAAGCTGCGCATGGGATTCATCGGCGCGGGCGGCATTGCCCAGGCCCAGATGCGGATCGTGAAGGCCTATCCGGACGTGGAGCTGGTGGCGGCGTGCGACATCAACGAGGCGGGGCTGGCCAAGGCCAAGGCCGACCACGGCTTCGCCTCGACCTACGCCGACTGGAAAGAGATGCTCCGCAAGGAGACGCTGGACGCGGTCAGCGTCTGCACGCCCAACGGGGGGCACTGCGAGCACACGATCGGCGCGCTCAAGGCCGGCGCCCACGTGCTGGTCGAAAAGCCCCTGGCCATGAACGCCCGCGAGGGCGAGGCCATGCTGGCGGCGGCGAAGAAGGCCGGCCGCAAGCTGATCATCGGCTTCCAGTGGCGCTTCGAGCCCAAGGCGCAGTTCATCCGCAGCATGAGCGCGGACGGCCGGTTCGGCAAGATCCTCTTCGCCCGCTGCAAGGCCATGCGCCGCCGCGGCATCCCCAACTGGGGCGTGTTCGGCCGCAAGGAGCTGCAGGGCGGCGGGCCGCTGATCGACATCGGCGTGCACATCATGGAAGTCACCCACTACGTCATGGGCTCCCCCCGCCCCGTCGCCGCCAGCGGCAACATCTTCCGCTACATGGGCGACAAGCCCTGCGACGTCGCCTGCTCCTGGCCGAACTGGGACCACAAGACCTACACGGTCGAGGATCTCGCGGTCGGCCAGATCCGCTTCGAGAACGGGGCCGTCATGCAGGTGGAGGCCTCCTTCGCCGCGCACTGCAAGGACTCCTGGGGCTTCACCATCATGGGTGAAAAGGGCGGCGCGGACTCCGACCCCCTCGCCATCCATTGCGACGAAAACGGGTACATGGTGGACAAGAGCCCGGCGTTCCTGCCCGCCGACGACTGCTTCGCCCGCAAGATGCGCAACTTCGTGAACACCGTCCTGCACGGCAAGCCCACCGAGGCGCCCGGCGAGGCCGGCCTCATGGTCCAGAAGATGCTCGACGGCATCTATGAGTCCGCCGAAAAGGGCAAGGAAGTGGCGATCCGGTAGAAGAGAGTGATCAGTCATCAGTGATCGGTGATCAGTAGTGTCGGACCAGTCTGACTAGTCGGACCAGTCGGACCAGTCGGACTTCACTGATCACTGATGACTGACAACGACTTGCTTTGCGGGCGCTTCGCCGTTTGCCAGGCAGGCGCATGACCGCGGCCAACGGCCGCAGCCACAGAAGACCTTCGGGCGCTTCATGGGAACCATCGCGAGCCGCCCGAGGCCGCTTCGGCCAGGGCGAGCGATGGCTGCCGGGTGCGGCGTTTCGATCAGCACGATATGGCGCACCCCCGCCGGGCAACCCGCCACACCTTTCCAAGAGGATTCCATTGCATTTAACAGCCTTTTTCTGTAATTTTAATGGTTTATTCCAAGGAGCAAGCATGAGCGACAAGGTTTCGGTATGCATCGTCGGCGGCGGGATGATCACCCAGGTCCAGATCCTGCCGTCGTTTTTCCAGCTTCAGCGGCTGGGCCTCGTGGGCGACATCCACATCTGCGCCCTCAACAGCGCGCCGCTGCGCACCCTGGCCAATGATGAAACGCTGAAGAAGGCCTTCCCGAAGCAGGCGTTCATCGCGCATCCCCCGCTGGAGACGGATCCGGCGAAAAACATGCCGGAGCTCTTCAAGGAGACGGTCGCCGCCCTGCCGAAGAACAGCATCGTGGTGGTGGCGGTCCCGGACCAGCTACACTACGGCACCCTGCAGGTGGCCCTCCAGTACGAGCACCACATCTGCTGCGTGAAGCCGCTCGTCCTCAAGTATGCGCAGGCCGAGGAGATCGCCGAAAAGGCCCTGGCCAAGGGGCTGATGGTGGGCGTGGAATACCACAAGCGCTTCGACGACATCAACATCATCGAGCGCCGCCTCTGGCGCGAGGGCAAGTTCGGCGAGTTCAAGCTGGGCCACGCGGACCTGCACGAGTGCTGGTACTACCGCCACTCGAACTTCCAGAACTGGTGCACGTGCGAGAACTCCGACGCCTTCTCCTACATCGCCTGCCACTACATCGACCTGGTCCACTTCCTCACCGGCCTCAAGCCCGTCAGCGTCTCGGTCTACGGCATCAAGGACAAGTATCCGAACGGCCGCGACGGCTACCTGTGGACCGACGGCCGCGTGATCTGGGAGAACGGCGCCGTGCTGAACGTCCAGAACTCGCTCAGCTACCCCGACGAGGGCCCCGGCGGCAACTACCAGGGCATGCGCCTCTTCGGCTCCAACGGCAAGCTCGGCACCATGGTCAACCACAACGACCAGTACCGCGGCGTCGAACACGCCTACACGGCCAAGGGGACCAGCCCCGGCGACACCCAGTTCGCGCAGCCCAACCCGACCTACTTCCAGTTCCTCGACCTCGGCGGCGAGGGGCTCACCCCCATCGGCTACGGCTACCGCTCCATCGCCTACATCGTCCAGAAGATCAGCGAATGCCGCGCCATGGCCGACCTGAAGGCCCGCCAGGCGTTCATCAAAAAGGTGGATGACGAGGGCATCATGGCCACCCCCCGGAACAGCGCGTTCAACGAGCTGGTCATGGAGGCGGGCCGCCTCTCCATCCTCAACGGCGGCCGCGAGGTCGAGATCGCCTACGGCCCGGACGCCGGCGTCCGCTTCAAAACCTACTAACAAAACCAAGTTGGAGATCGTATCATGGCCAAGGAATTCCCGCTGACCCCCATCCGCGTCCCGAGCGTCAAGACCAAGTACCGCCGCATCCAAGGCGTGCTCCCCAACAAGGAGACCATTGCCGAGATCAAGAAGCTCCGCAAGGCCGAGCCCATCAGCATGCGCGGCCAGCCGCCGCTGATCTGGGACACCGCCCGCGGCTTCAACGTCTTCGACGCCTACGGCAACAAGTGGCTCGACTTCTCCTCCGGCGTGCTGATCACCAACGCCGGCCACGCCCACCCCGCCATCGTCAACGCGGTCATCAAGCAGGCCAAAAAGCTGCTGACCACCTACTGCTTCCCCAACGCGCCCCGCATCCAGCTCACGCAGAAGATCCTCTCCATCGCCCCCCGCGGCCTGAACAAGGTCTTCCTGCTCAGCACCGGGTCGGAAACGCTCGAGTGCGCCCTCAAGCTCATGCGCACCTACGGCCGCCGCCACTACGGCGACGCCAAGTCCGTCATCGTCTCCTTCGAGCGCGCCTTCCACGGCCGCACGCTCGGCTCGCAGCAGATCGGCGGCATCCCGGCCGGCAAGGCCTGGATCAAGAACCTCGACCCCGAGATCGTCCAGGTCCCCTTCCCCGACGGCTTCCGCACCGAGAACACCGACTTCTCCCTCTTCGAGAAGACGCTCAAGGCCAAGGGCATCAAGCCCGCCCAGGTGGCCGGCGTGGTGGTCGAGACCTACCAGGGCGGCGGCACGAGCTTCCTGCCCAAGAAATACGCCAAGCAGCTGCGCGCCTGGTGCGACAAGAACAAGGCCCTGCTGACCTTCGACGAGGTGCAGGCCGGCTTCGGCCGCTGCGGCACCATGTTCGGCTTCCAGCTCTACGGCGTGACGCCCGACCTGTTCTGCTGCGGCAAGGGCATCAGCTCCTCGCTGCCCATCAGCGCCGTCGTCGGCCGCGAGGCCGTCATGGACCTGTACGGACCCAACGAGATGACCAGCACGCACTCGGGCAATCCCATCTGCTCGGCCGCCGCGCTGGCCAACATCGACGTCCTGCTCAAGGAGAAGATGGTCCGGAACTCCGCCAAGGTCGGCGCCGTGCTCCAGAAGGAGCTCGACAAGATCAAGGCCGAGTTCAAGGAGGTCATCGGCGCGCGCCACGGCAACGGCCTGGTGGCCGGCCTCCACTGTGTCAAGGCGGGCACGAAGGAGCCCGACGGCGACCTGGCCTGGGACGTCGTCAACACCTGCTACCAGCGCGGCCTGCTGATGTTCGCCCCCGTCGGCTTCGGCGGCGCCACGGTCAAGATCGCCCCGCCCCTGTGCATCACGAAGGAAGCCGTCCTCGAGGGCGTCGCCGTGATCCGCCAGGCGTTCAAAGAGCATGTGAAGAAGTA
>CAYZVY010000050.1:13241-21804 GCA_964481675.1 uncultured Verrucomicrobiota bacterium | reverse complement strand
GCGATCGGCTTGCCCGCCTTCTGCCGGGCCCGCAGCCAGCGCAGGGCGTGGTCGCCATACCAGAGGGCGAAGGAATCGCCCGTCCGGCCGGCCAGGAACCAGGCGATGGGCCCGCCGATGGGCATGGGGATGGTGTCGTTCACGCCGTGAAGCGCGCCGTCGTTGCACAGGCTCACGCGGATCATGTTCAGGGCCTTCGCCACGGCCGGATGGGCCAGCATGCCGTCATCGGACCCGGTCACGCGCTTCAGCGCCCGCGCGAATCGCAGGAAATTCTCCATGCCGTACTGCCAGTATTGCACCCCTTCGGTATTGCCGCCGTCCGCCCCGTTGCCATAGTCCAGCCACAGCCGGATATGGCGCCGGGCGTGATCCAGCGCCTCACGGGCTTCCGCCGGACACTCGCGAAGAAGGGCCAGGGCCGCCAGGCCGCAGCCGCCGTTGCCCACGGGATTGGCGTTGGCGATGGTGGTAACCGTCCAGGAGCGGCGCCGGGAGGTCTCCAGGTGCAAGCGGATGAAACGCATCAACAGCTGCCGCCAGACCTCCCGGTCAGCGTCGGTGAGGTGCGGATAAAAGGAATCGTAGGCCAGCGCCAGCGAGCCGGCGGCCATGCCCTCGTGAAGGTGGATCTGGTGATCCATGATCGTCAGCCGCAGGGCGGCGCGGACCGAGCGGGTGGCCGTGGCGATCAGGCGCGCATCGCCGGTCACCAGCCACTTGCCCCACAGATCACCGGGCTTCATCACCAGGTCCATCCGGAACGCGCCGATGCATTCGACCGCGCTTTGCAGGATGATCCGGTTGAGCCGGAACACCTCGTCGGGCCGCAGGGCGGAAACGCCGCGGGCCAGGAGGGTTCGCCCTTCCGCCGGCAGATGGATCGCGGCGAAGGCGGACGGCTCGTAAAAATCGGAACGCGCCAGGAGCCCGTTAAGCTCGCGGCACAGGACCGCCAGCCCGGCGTCCGCCGGCTTCACCGTCCTGACGACCTCGCGCCAGGCGTTCCGGGCCTCCTCGGATTGCCGCTTCCAGAGATAGGCGGCCGCCGGCTTCAGCCCCCCCTCGCCGTCGCGAATCATGGTTTCCTTCGCCACCCGGAACCAGTTCATGCAGGCCGGCGTGATCGCCATGGAAACGGGCTCGTCCGGGCCCGGCAGGCCGGCGCCGGTCAGGTCATCCGGCGGGATCTGGAAGCGGGCCCGCTCGCTTTTGAACGGATCCTGTCCGAGCTTGGCGCGAAGAGCGGCCAGCCCCGGCCCGCTGAACAGCAACGACGGATGGGAGCGGGGCAGGCGCCACTCCTTCAGGGGCGGCAGCGGGGCGCGCCAGGCAATGGCGCCCAAACCCTCCACGGATTGCCAACGGAACAGGGGAAATTTGCGGGGCGGCGGAAACTGTCGCAGGGGTTCCGGGAAAGCGGGCCCGGGCATCCCGGCGAAATGCCACTCGCCGAAGCGCTCCGCCTGCGGGAAGCCTAGTTCCACGGCAGCGCTGCACGCCATGTCGGGCCCCCCGCCGGCCCAGCGCGTATGGGCCACAAGCCCGCGCCACACGTCCCCGTCGGAAGGCGGCGCCAGTTTCAGGGCGGCAAAGGGAACGGACAGCCGGACCGCCCAGCCGCCCGAAAGCCGGCGGCCGGAGCAGCGGACAATCCCCTCGCCTTTCCAGAGGCCCGCGTTGTCCCAGGCGCGGCCGTCGGCACTCACGATGAACTGCACCTGGTCCAGGTCATGGCGCCCGTCGCGCAGGAACCGGACCTCCAGATGGTCTTGTTCCCAAAATCGATTATGTCCGGGAGTCCAGTCCGGCCGGATGACCGGGGCGGGCTCCCGGATCCGGGCGTCCACGTGGAGCCGCTCGCCGTCGTAGGCCAGCCGGACCCGGGCGCGGTCGGTGAGGGTTTCCCCGAACGGATCGGTCATGGCGGGCACGGGCGGAATGCGGGACCAGGCGGACGCGGTGTCGCGGGCGAGGCGCGACACGATGGCGCGCGGCGGAAGATAACCGTTGCGGGGATCCACGCCGGCGTGATCGATCGCGCAGGGAATCGTTGATGGCGTGCTCATTCCAGGGTCACCACGCGGTAGTCCTTGCCCCGCACGGGCAGAATCAGCACGTTCCCCTCAAGCACGGGATCCCACTTCTTCTTGTGCTCCGCGTCGGTGTCGCCCAGCTCGTTGAGCAGATCCTGGCCCGACCGGCGGTCGGCGGTGCCGAGCAGGCTGTCCACCCCGGCGTTATCCAGCAGGTCCTTGGCCTCCTTTTCAACGGCCGCGGTGCCGGCAAAATCGTCGCCCGGCGGCGGATCGAACGTGGCATCGAGCGGCCGCGCCTCCGGCTTCTCGCGCAGCCCCAGGGCCTTCAGGTCCAGCGTCACGCGCAAGGTCCGGTTGGTGGCCTGGCGGTTGCTGGCGATCAGCAGGACGCGCCCCTTCTGGCGGTACAGGGAGACCAGCGTGCTGTCGCCCTGCCCGTCCGTCTGGACGAAAGCGGCATTGTCCCAATAGGGATGGAACGTGGCCGCAGCGTGGTTGCCGGCGCCCCACCCCAGCAGATCCTTCCAATACCCCAGATAAACCGCTTTGCCCTGCCCCTCATACACCGTCGCCGTTTCGTAGTGGGCAAATTGGCTCTGCGCCTGCCGGGCCATGCGCCACTGCCAGCGGGGAAACTGGCTCGCCTCCTTGTTGTCAAAACCGCCTTCCGCGATGAACGGCATGTAGAACGTCGAGACGCCCCACAGGCGGGCGTTCTGGAGGCCCTCGAACCGCTCCCTGGACGTGCTGTCGATCCAGTCGCGGCTCTTCAGCGACACGATCGGCGCATTCTCACCATCGAGCGTCATGTCGCAGAACACCAGCCCCGGATACTGCCAGGAATGGGTGTGGTGCGCCATGATGACAGGCTCCCGGCCGTGCGCGGTGAAGATGTTGCGCCAGCGCTTCATCAGTTCGCGGAACCCGAACGTGCACAACCCCTCCTGCTCGGTGCCGTCTGGCAGCCGGACCGAGAGGCCCGCCTCCAGGTTGCGGACCGGCGTCTCGTAGCACTCGTCCAGGTAGATGGCGTCCCAGATGCCGCGCTTGATCCACTCGTCCATCTCCCAGCACAGGTAATCGACGAACGAGGGGGTCATCGACGCGCCCTGCATCTCACCCGAGCGCCACTCCCAGCCATCGGTGGCGCCCGCCCGGCAGCTGAACCACAGGCGGGACAGGTACATCGTGCGCAGGCCGTTCGCCTTGACCGCCTTCATGCCGGGAATACAGCGTTCGGCATACTCCCAGCTCGGGCCGGCGTCCGGTTTCCGGGGATCGACCGCGGGAAACATCTTCATGCTGTGGTCGCGCGGATCCATGGGCCAGGGGTAGAAGGCGTCGAACACATCGCTGTATTTCGCATCGGGCCCGGAACCAGCCCGCTCGAACAGCCGGTACTTGTCCGGCAGCGGCCGGGCCGGATGCGGCAGGATGCCGAACACAATCGGCCTGCCAGGGGTATACGCGCCCGCCTCCGCCACCAGGTTGAGCACCAGCGACACCGTGTCGCCCTTGCGCTCCAGCTGAATGGCGCTCACCTTCGGCGACTGCGCCCAGCCCGCGGCGTTGTCGCAGAACCAGAACAGGCCGCGATTGCGGTCATTCACGTCCACATGGCCGAAGAATCCATACCCCTCATGCTTCGCCTTGATCGGGGCGAAATAGGCTTCCCACTTCAGCGACGGGTCCTTGTCCCGGGCCTTCCGGTAATCCTGCCAGACCCGCTTCGCCAACTCGGCCACGCGCGACTCCAGCAGCGTGGCGTCATTCGTCCCGACCGTGCCCGTGCTCACGCCGCGCGCGCCCATGGGATAATACATGTAGCGTGTGGCCCGCCCGGCCTTGACGGGAATGACGAAGCGGATCGGTTCGAGCGCGCCCTTGGGATCGATCGTCAACTCATAGCGGATCATGCCGTCGTATTCAACGCGGCAGGTCATCCGGATATCGGCATTTTTGCCGGCGAAGACGCCGCGCCAGTCGGCCTCCACATCGCGCGAGGGGCCGGCCGCCTCCATCGTCCCCTGCAACACCCGCCCGCCTTCCTCAATCCGGAAGGGCGCGGCCAGCAGGTCCTCGCCATCGGCCCGGATCTGGGCCGGCAGCCCGTTCCCGCCCAGCATATAGGTCGTCATGTGGGTCTTGACGGTCCCGCTGCCGATTTCGACGGGCGTCCAGGGCGCTGGCGTCTTCTCCAGCACGCCGGCGCGGCTGTTGCGCCAGGGCTCTTCCTTGAACTCCCAGGAACGGGCGGAATCGATCACGGTCTTGCCGCCGGCATCCTTGACCTGGAACCGGACGTCATACGTGCCATAGGGGATGGTCTTCCCCTCGCTCAACAGGGCATAAAAGCGCCCGTCCCTGGATTCCGCCTCAATGGGTCCCAGAAAGCTTTTGCCGGCCGGATCGCGAACGGAAACAGTACACGTTTTAGGAACAATGCCTTCCGGAAGCAGAGGCTTGATGGAAAACTCCAGCTTCATCAGGGAGAACTTGAGCGACACCTGGTCGTCCCATTCGCGGATCGGCTCCAGGGGACCCTTCCAGCGCGCCAGGGCCTGCTGCACCTCGTCGCCGGACAGAGGCCGGCTGTAGCCCACCACTTCATCGATTTCAATACGCGGGGCCAGTCCGTCCGACCCGTAGACGTCGTCGCGGATGCCGAATTCCGCGGACGTGAGCTCGATGTCAGCGGGTGCGGCGGCGCCAGCCAGGGGCACCGATGAAAAGCCCTTGCCGTTGATGAAAAGCGTGCCCCTGGCCGCGTTCGTGCTCCAGATCACCGCCAGGTGCGTCCAGTGGCCGGGATCCAGCGGGATGCGGCTCCGCTCGTTGTTGAAGGCGCGGGGCAGCGCGAGGCTGAGGAACGGAACCTTCTCGCCCGTCTTCCGGTTGCGCCCCGCCAGGCGCAGCACGGACAGGTGGAGCGTGACGGGCGGCGAGTGCTGCCAGTAGCCCGTATTGTCGTCCCAGTTCACGGGCCGCAGCCAGAACTCCAGCGCGCCGGCGGTGGCGGACAGGCCCGGCACGCTGAACACGGGGAATCCGACGGCGGGATTGATGACCCACCCCTTGCCGCGGATGCCGTCGACTTCCAGCCCGGCCATCGCGCCGCCTTTCAGGTCGAGCGCGGCATCGGCTTTGCCCGTGCCGCCCTTATCGTAGGCGAATCCCTTGTCCAGCGACGCGTGGAAGACGGGATCCTCGCCGCGGAACCAGGGCTTGCCGAACTGGAGCGGGCGGGTCAGCGTGGCGTCCCGCCAGGGCATGGGCGGCCGCGCGATGAATTCGCGGGTGGCCGACGAGACGCGCACTTCGTCGATGTCGCCTGCGAAACCTGCCTTGCCGTCGGCGCTGTTGCCAATGACCAGTTTCGCGGACTGCCGTCCCAGGAAATTCATATACCGGTTCCCGCCCTCGCTCAGGTACCAGGCCACGTCGTCGCCGTTCACGGTCAGCCGCGCGTCAAACGGGGACGTGTTTCCCGGGGCGGGATGGGGTTTGTTCCAGATGGCGGCGTGGACCCATTCCTTGAGAGGAACAGGATCGGGCGATACGATGGCGGCGTCCTTCAACATGAAGGCCTGGATGGCCTCGGGTGAAAACTTCTTGTCGTCCGGGATGCCGTGCGGCTTGCGCAGCTTCAATTCCAGCCGGCCGTCCGGGCGCAACAGCAATTGAGATTCATCGTCATCGAACGACAGCAGGCACGCCGTCTTTTCCGGATAGGCGGCGACACGGAAGAAACATTCCCCCACTTCGGGGTTTTTAACCATCGCCTTCAGACCGCCCTTCCCCGTGGAGCGCAGTCCCTCGCCGAAGCGGCCGTCGGGAATCACGGCCATGCCGTCGGGCAGCGCCAATTTCTGACGGCCATCCCCGTAATCCAGCACCGTGCCAGGCGGCACTGCGCGGTCGTCCACGGGCGGCTTCTTCATGTCGTCGGGCGTGATCGTCGGCAGGCCGCCGGGATTCTTGCGGACGCCCGTGTCGCCGCCGGTCAGGGCGGCGTCGAGCAGATCCTCGCTCTTGTTCGTTTTCTCCACCGCCTTGGCGAGCTGCTCCCCCGCCGAGACGGCGGGCTTGCCGAAGTGGAGCAGGAGCGCGGTCCGGGAATCGGAGGCATATTCCAGCCACCAGACGTCGCCATACCGGTAGGACGGTCCAAGGCCGGCCAGCCCCGGAAGCGCAGAGCCCAGGACCAGCAGCGCCGCGGCGCCGTAGAGGCGTGCCGTCGAAAGATGTCGAGTCATGTCACTTGTCCTTTTTCAGCGGTCCGCCCAGCTTGTCCAGCCACTCCTTGGACTTGACGCCCAGGCCGGGGCCGGAGCCGTGGAAATGAGTGAAGCCGGGATAGAAGGACTTGTCTTCCGCCTTCAATCCGGTCAGGTTGTGATACGTCGCCAGGGGGCCCATGCTGTGCACCGTCAGGTCGCCGATGTTGCTCCCCACGTAGGTCGGGCATGCGATGAACGGGCAGAAGTTGACGGGGTTGTAATAGCTGAGCATGACCTCGACGTCCTTCAGCGTCTTGCCTTCGGGCACCCGCCCGGCCGAGGGGCCGAAGCTCGGATAGTTCTCCATGATCTCAAAGGGCTGGCCGTTGGCGGGACAATCGGCCAGGCACACCGCCACGCGGTGATCGAGAGCCGCCGTGACCAGCGCCAGCGCGCCGCCCTGGCTGCCGCCTTTCGAGACCACCCGGGTCATGTCCACCAGGTCGGGCCGCGTGGCCAAATAGTCGATGGATCGGATCATGGCGCAATACCACGAGCGCGCCACATAGCTGTCCCGGTCGTTCAAAGGCCCCCACCAGGGATGATTGAAGGGAATGTCCGGCGCATCGGGCGCGTGGCCTCGGATCAGCGGCACGATGGTGACAAAGCGGGAGTCCTGCTTCAGCTCCGAGCCGTAGACCCCGTCCGGCCGCTTGTTCACGCCGAAGCCCGTGGTGCCCGGGTGGGCCGTCACGATCGCGGGCATGGGCTTTGACCCGTTTTTAGGGACAAACAGCATGGCGTGCATCCGCTGCCGGTTCCAGCCGTTGAAGGTGACGTCGTAGATCTCGAACTTGGGGTGATCCTCGAACGCCTTGACCCGCTCCGTGACGGCTTCCAGGGGCTCGGCGCGCATCGCGGCCAGCGTCTGGTCCCAGAAGGCCTTGAAGTCCGGCTCCACCTGAAGGGCCGGCTTGAACCGCTCCAGGTCGTAAGCCATGCGGTAGCGACCCACCCACACCAGGTTCCCGCCGTCGTCCACCAGGCGGCACCACACCTCGCTCACGCCGGGCAGGTTGAACTTGGGGGCGAACACGGCGCGCACGAGGCCCGCCGGCCGATTCTTCAGCTCGACCTTCTGGTAGAAGTGGGGCTGCCCCAGGCTGTGCACCACGTCCAGCTCGGCATACCCGTTGAACGGCGTGCCGCCCGTCCAGTCGAAGGTGATCCCGAAATCCAGCCTGGTCGACGGCCCGTAAACCGGATTGCCCACGCCATGGGCCGCGCCCATGGTGTTGTTCGTGGGATCGTCCGAACTCTTGACATCGAATTTCGGGCAGAAAACGAAGTTCTCGGCGCGGGGAACAGGGTCCGCCGAAAAGCGGTAGGCGTTAGCCACGAAGCCTTTGACCGGGAAAAGGAGGGCCAGGCAGTCCTTGCCGGCCGGATCCTTGACGACCGCCGCTTCAAACTCGGCCGGGGGAGTCTCCTTGCCGTCCTTGTCCTTGCCCGTTTTTTCCGAAAATACGCTCCAGGCCGCGCCACTCTTGTGCACCAGCAGCGCCTGGCGCGTCCGGGCCGGCCCCTTAACCTCCCGGTCCACCCGCTGCCGGGCCCAGGTCCGGTTGTTATCCAGCTTGCCGCTGCACCGGACCATGGCCACGTCCGCGCCCAGGAAAACCACCATCTTCTGGTCCTGGGTTTCGTTGGCGCCGGCATATAGTTCGAACTCGGGCTTGTACCAGTCAGGGCTGATCCTGACCATGTTGATGCCGTCCGACACGCCGCCGAAACGGGCCACGGAATCGTCGTGACTGACCACGCCCTGGTCGGGAAAGGCGATGCACCACTGGTCGCCCTTGCGCATGGCGATGGCGCCGCGTCCGGGAGATGCATCAAAAAACTCGGCATCCCCGACCTTGAGCGACACCCAGCCCCGTCCCTCTTCGCTTTGCACGGACCAGCCATTAGCGGCATAGGCCATTCCCGTCTGCGTCTCGCGGAACAATCCCTTGATCATATCGTCCTTCCCCCATGCTGTCGCCGTTATCGAAGAAAGGGCCAGCCCCAGGATCAGCCCGTTTCGAATGGGATGTGCGCCATGTTTGCAGTCTATCATGCTAGCCGTCCTTATATCGCTCATGAATCACCCGTCTGCACGCCAATCCGGCGCGTTCCGTCCGTTACGGTCAATCTGCCCTGTTCCCATGTCACGGCGATTTTGCCGCGGCCGTTATTCAGGCTCCAGCGCCCCTCGCCCCCGCCCCAGCCGGCCGCAGCCTCACCCGGCCCGGTTACCGAAAA
>CAYZVY010000050.1:0-13141 GCA_964481675.1 uncultured Verrucomicrobiota bacterium | reverse complement strand
CCGCCTCGTCCAGCACGGCCACGACCGCTGGAAGCAGATGGATCATCGTGCGGCGCACCCGCGTCGCGCCGGGATAGTTGCCGGTCAGGTCGAGGATCCAGTGGCCGCCCGTTTCCTCGTCGAACGCGGCCGCCATCCACCGGGCCCGGGCTTCGGGCGAGGGCGACTGGTCCTCCCCGTCGAACGTCAGGACGTTGTGCCCCCGGGCCGAGGCGTTGTGATAGCGCCAGCGGTTCGGGCCGAAAAAATCGGCGGGATAGTTGGAGGGGTTGCCGGGATCCGTGATCAGCCGGACGCCGTGGCCGTCCACGCACACCTGGCCGGCGTCGTGGTGACCGTGCGTTTCCTTCCCGCAGCCGCCCTTCCCGTAGACCACGCTGGCCGTCGTGAGGCGGCCCCAGTCCGCCCGGCTGCTGAACACCATGCCGTGCGCGGCATACACGCGGCCCTTGGGCAGCTTGCCGTCAGGGGATTCAGCCGGGACAGACGGATCCGGCCACAGCAGGTTCTTGACTAGGTCGCACCGCAGGCCCGGCGGCTCCGGGTTGTCCTTCCAGAACCCCTGCAGGACGGGATCGCGGGCCGCCGCGGCGATGGCCGCGCACTGGATGGTCTGCGGGGGGGCGTTGTGATGGCCGTCCCCGAGGGTCGCGATCCGGCCCGGCGGGAGGGTCATGGCCATGAGCCAGCGACCGAACTGGGGAAACGGCGCCCGCTCCAGCCGGTTGTCACCGCCGCCCGACCAGTACCGGAGCGCCAGAAAAAATTCGACCGCCAGGATGGTGGCGTTGGAATAGCCCACCGACTCGTTGAACTCGCCGTCGGGGCCGTAGTGGGTCAGGTAGGCTTCCATCCGCGGAACGGCCAGGTCGATCAACTCGCGGGACTGCGGATGATCCTCCCCGAGCGCCATGCCGCAGATGCCCAGGCCCCCCACCACGCAGGTGGTCCAGTTGGTCATGCTGTCCATGAAGGCGGCCGGCTTGCGGGCGGCGGCGAGATAGGGCTGGATGCCGCACCGGTCGATCCCCTCCACGATCCAGCGCCTCTGCGGCTCCGACAGCGCGGGCACCAGCCAGTCATAGGCCACCGACAACGTGTTGCACAAGGTCCCGGTCCGGAGATCGGCCGCCGCATGCCGGTGTGCTTTGTCGCGCCAGTCCGGCCAGCGCGTGGCGTCAAAGACGGTTTCCAGCTGAAGCAGCGCCGCGTCCCGGAACCGGGCCTCGCCCGTGACCAGGCTGGCCAGCGCGGCGTATTGCACCCGGCGGCTGACCGCATTCACGATCACAAAATCCGGATTGCCGTGAGCCGCCTGGACCGGGGAGCGGCCGGGGCACATCGACTCCGGCACCAGGGGCGGCAGACCCATATCCCGTTCCGCGATTCGCACCAATTCCACCCAGGCACTCTTTGCCGGCTCAACGAGAATGGCGGCGCGCAGGTCGGCCAGATGACGAAGCCCCGCCACCGGGCTTGCCTTCAGGAAAATACGGGGTCGATCAAGTAACGTCATTTGCTCCGTTCCGCCAGATACCCGAGTTTTTCAAGAAAGAGATCCACGCGCGCGAGCGCCCGTCGAATGACGGCGTCGTCCCCGTATCCGGGGGTGATAAAGGCATGTCCAGCCCCCTCGATCGGAACCCAGTCGCACACATTCCCCTTCCCGCGCATCGCGTCCGCAAATCGTTCCGACTGCGAGAATGGCACAACCGTGTCCGCCGTGCCATGCAAAACCAGCGTCGGGGGGGCGCCGGTCGTGATGTTGTCCGCCGGTGACAGTTCGCGCAGGCGCCCGGCCACCGAAGCCCCCGCCTTGCCGCCATACCGCACCACGTCCCAGCCGTCGGGCGGTGTCGTGTCCGTAATGGGATACAGCAGGACCAGCGCGTTGGGCCGGGAGGAGATCGCCAGAGACTCCCCCTCCGCCTCCAGACCGGCCATCAGCCCGGCGCAGGCCGCCAGGTGGCCGCCCGCGGAGTCGCCGAACGCCGCGATCCGGTCCGGGTCCACATTGAACTCGGCGGCATGGGCCCGCAGCCAGCGGACCGACGCCTTCACATCGGCGATGCAGTCGAATACCGTTGTGGTGGCCGAGGTCAACCGGTATTGCACGGCCGCCGCCACGATCCCCTTCGCGGCATAATACCGGCAATGGGGCTCGACCAACTCCGGCTTCCCGGCACCCCACCCGCCGCCGTGGACGAACAGGATGGCCGGCCGTTTTGCGCCGGGCCGGATGTCGGGCGGCAGATACACCCGCAACGAAAGTCCGGAGCGATACTCCCGGACCAGGGGCGCGATCGCGGGAACGTCCTTGAAAAAGGCGTTTGTCATGCCGTGTGAAAAGCCGGGTAGAATCGCCCCCAGAAAACCACACAGCCAGCTGATCGCTCGACTGGACACGGGCCTCTCCTTTTCACATCATGCGATACGCGCCGCTCGCGGGCAGATCAAACGACGTTCCCCCGGCACCCGGCCGGCCGGCGACCGCCGTTCCGTCGATCACCTGCGTCAGCGTGTTCCCCCGGCACAGCGCGGCCGGAACCGTGACCGTTCCGGATACGCCGGGACTCGCCACCACGAACTCGTCCAGCAGGCTGATGCCGTCGGCCAGCCCCACCGCCTGCCGCACGCCGCGCTCGCGCACGATCTTGCAGATCCAGCGGTTCATGGGATCGGCCGCCGCCTTGCGGTAGGTGGCCTCCGCCGGATCCCAGCCGATATCGTTGGTCGGCGCGATGAACGGGAAGGCGGACGCCAGGTCGTGCGGCCAGGCCGAGCGCCAGACCAGCCGCTTCGGCCCGAGGTGGGCCAGCCGCCGCATCAGGGCGTGGCCGGGGCTGGCCAGCGGCCCGCGGTTGTCCACGGCAAAGGCGTTCATCGGCGCGTCCGTGCTGATGCCCTCGACCCACATGAAGAAATCCGGGCTCAGCGACCGGCCGAACCGGTAGATGCGCTCATAAAACTCAAGCGGCAGCGCGGCCGTCTCGCCCGGCCAGCGCAGGTAGGGCTTGTTCCCAAAATCGGGAGGAAGCGCCTGCAGGCCGGAATCCCAGAACAGGCCGGTGATGCCGAGGTGCTTCACGTAATACTCGACCCAGCCCATGATATAGCTCTGGAAGGACGGATCGGCGCAATTGATGATGTCGAGCCGCACGCCGCCGTCGGGCGGGTTGTGGAGCCGGACGTTGCGGCCGTCGATCCCCTTGATGCCCCAGCTGTCGCGCCAGCCCGCCGTTTCGGAGCGGTGGCCGTGGCGGCTGAGCCACGTATACGTATGGCCGCCCTTCGCGCGGATGCGCTCGACCGCGCGCCGGAGCGCCGCGTCGCCCCCCAATCCCGGACTCGGCTGCGGGGAGCCGGGGTCGCAGTCGTTCCCGCTCCACGGCACGTCGTGGTGGAACAGGCCGAAGCCGTTGACGCCGCACTCGTCCATCAGGATTTCCGCGCCGCGGCCCATGGCGTCGAAGCTGGAGCGCCCCTGCTGCCAGCCCGGGTGCATCCAGAACCAGCTCGTGTTGTACCACCAGGGCGGCGGCTCCTCAAACCGGTCGAACTGATCCGCCAGGACCCGGTCGGCCTGCGCCAGGCCCTTTCCCCAAAACAGGGAAACGGCAGGCGTCGTCCAGTCGCCCTGCAGCGCCGTGTCCGTGAAATAGTCGAACCGGAACGCCTGGCGCTGGCTGCCGAACAGGATGCGGCCGGCCGTGGTCGGGCGGCGGACGATGACCCAGACGAACCGCTCGTCGCCGGGGTGATAATACAGCGCGCCGTTGACGGTCTGCTGGCCCGGGAAGACGGTGCGGAAGCCGGTCTGCAGGTGCGGCACGACCTCGGACACGGGGCCGTCCTCGAGGCTCACGTGCTCGCGGGGCCCCGACCCGCCGATGGCGATGGCCCGCATGCGGGTGTCCTTGCCGAACCAGAGCGCCGGCGCCGCGAGCACGGTCAGGGTGTCGAGCCGCAGCGGCGCCTCGATCTCGGGCTGCCAGATGTAATCCAGCCCCTCCCCGGGGTCGGTGTGCGGGACGCGGCCCATCTCGTAGCGGATGTGGAGCGAGCCGGGCTTGCCCGTGTGCAGGCCATAGCCGCCCCGGGTCATGACGCGCCGGAATCGTAGCGTGGCGCCGGCGCCGTAGGCGGCGTTCAGCCGGGCTTCGAGATAGGCAATGTGCTCGCCCTTACCCTCCGCCGTTTTAACCAGCCGGGTGACGAGCGGCACGCCGTTCAGTTCCAGCTCGGGCCCGGGCGCATAGCGCACCAGGTCCATGTCGGTCTCGGGATCGCGGAGCGCCAGGATCTGCCCGGTTTCCGCCTGCATCTGCACCTGCAAAGAAAAGTCATTTTTTGTCACGTTGTCGCCTTCTTTCCCTAAACGCCGCCTGCTGGCAGCGAAACTCCCTGCTTTTCAAGTTCCTTGCGCAGCCGCGCATACGGCACAGCCGCCGCATCCGTTCCGTCCGCGGCCAGCGCCGCGAGCGTGCCCGCCGCCTGCCCGAGCGCCATGGCAATGGGCGTGACGCGGATCGCCGCGGCCGCCTCGTGCGTGGCGCTGATGGCCCGACCCGCCAGGACCAGGTTGCGCGGCTCCGCCACGCACAGGCTCCTCATCGGAACCTCGTAAGCGGCATCGGGCCGCAAAAAGCGGTTCCGGCTCTCCATGCCCGGCCTGGGCGCATGAATGTCGATCGGATACCCCGCGTGGAGCACCGGATCCGGGAACCGAACCTCGTCCACCAGATCCTCCGCGGTCAGGCGGTGCAACCCCTGCGGATGCCGCCCCTCACGCACGCCGATCTGGGCCGGCGTATCCAGGAGCAGCGCCTGCCCGAACCCGGCGGCATGCTTCCGCAAAAAAGCGTAAATCTGCTGCACCTGCCGCCGGCCGATCATCTCGGCCCGGCTCAGCCCGGCCGGATCGGTCGGATCCAGCCCCTGCACGCGGCTGGTGTTGACCACCACGACGCCGGGGGTCGCGGTTTCGAAAAAGAGGATGTCCTCCCGCGGGACATCCGCCTCCCCACGCGCCTTCGCCGCCTGCCAGGTGAGCCGGTAGCCGCCCAGGCTGACGCGCGGCGTCCTGTCGAGCACGGCCAGCCCCTGCTCCGCGCCGTCCTTGAACCAGAACTCCTCCGGATGCGCATGGGCGAACGCGCGCACGGCCGCCATGTCCACGTTCGCCAGCTTGAAGTTCATCGTCATCGGCTGCCACACGCCGTCGCCGCGCCCCAGTTCGCAGGGCACGCCCGCCAGCGCCGCCAGGTCCGCATCACCCGTGGCGTCGACAAACACCCGCGCCGGCACCAGGGCCAGGCCGCTGCGGTGCGCCAGACGGACGGCCCCGATGCGATCGCCCTCCCGCTCCACGCCGGCCAGCAGGCTATGGAACAGCACCCTGACGCCGGCCTCAACGACCATCTCGTCCAGCACCACCTTCAGCCCCTCGACGTCGAAGGGCGTGACCGTGCTGTTGTAGGTGATGGAATCCGGAATATGGCCCGGACTGGACCCGCGCGCGACCAGGCGATCCACCAGTTCCTGGGGCAGGCCGCCGATGAGCTGGCGGCCCGCCTTGTTGTGGAACGTCATCATGGGATGCACGCCCATGACGGTCAGCGCGCCGCCCAGGCAGCCGTACTGCTCCACCAGGAGCGTGGCGGCGCCCTGGCGGGCGGCGGCCACCGCGGCCATGACGCCCGAAGGCCCGCCACCGATGACAACAACATCCGGTTGCGCCGGAAAACCGGCGCGCTCTTGGATCGGGTCCGGCATGGCCGCTATTTGACCTCGCGATAGAGGCGAACATCGTCAATGGCCAGCAGGCCACCTCGTCCGCCGATTTCCAGAGGCGGCCTCTTGACCGGCTCCTTGCCATTCAGGCCGAACGGACGGACGGCCAGTTCGACGGCCGGCTTGCCGTCCACGCTCAGCGCGGCCTTGCCCGCCTTCCAGGAGACGGCGACATCGTGCCAGCCCGCTTCGGGAAGAGGCGCGTTCGTCGAGGCGCCGTCGGTCGCGCCTTTTGCGGTGGGATCCATCATCAGGGTGAGAGCGGACACCTTCGCATTCATATCGAGGGACAGGGGCCCCAGCTTGAGCAGTCTCCCGTTCCGTTTATCTCCCAGCTCGACCCGCATCGCCACGCGCCCCTCCCCGTCGGCCAGATGGAGGAACGACCGGACGTTGATGGCCACCCCGTTCGTCGTGCACAGGGCCAGACCGCCCTTGCCATCCGGGACTCGCGCCAGGGGTTCCGCGCGCCGGGCCTGCTCCAGGGTGTCGCTATACAACGCGAAGTCGGCCTCCGTCCCCTTGTCGAACGACGCGCTGAAGGTGGCGCCATCGGGCTGCCGGGGAACCACCAGGACGGCCACGAAGTCGCGCTGCAGCACCGGCATGGCGAACCCCTTGTCGGTCAGGGGAACCGATTCGCCGGTCTCCGCGTTAACGGCGGCCACGGCGGCCCGGTCAATGCCCGCGGCTTTCCAGTCGATCGCCACCCGGGCCACCGCGTCCTGGCGGCCGGTATTGACGATCCACAGGAGGGATCGCCCGTCCGCCTGGTGGGTCGAAACGAGCGCGGAAGCGGGGCTGACCGTAAACGGTCCGGGCTTCCAGTATGGCAGGAACGTCACCTTGTCCGACCAGAGATGGGCGGCTTCGGCCAGGTGCGGATAGAGCGAACTCTGCTCGGGCAGCACGTCGTGGGCCATCACCCACCCGAGGAACTGGTGGGTGTGCTTTTCCCACCATTGCGACTTGTGGCGCAGGGACTGGCACATCATCGTCATGGCACCGCCGGAGCAGGCGGCGCTGCCGATCGCGCGCAGGCGGCCCGCGGGCAGCACCTCGATGTAGTCGAAGGTCAGATCCGTGGGCTCCACGTTCTCGCCTTCGAAGAAGATGTCGCCGAACCAGGACTGATAGGCCGCCCCGGAGCTGATGTGCTGCCAGAGGTTGGGCGCCCGAACCTTGTTCTCGGCGAACATGTATTTCAACCGCTTGAAGTACTGCCGCAGGCCGAGGTAATTATAGGCCCGCTGCAGCGAGCCGTCCGCCATCCAGTAGGCGTTGCCGGTCAGGAAGTTGTCCTCCAGCGCGAGATAGTTTTCATCCACGTACATCCCCATGTATCCGCCTTCACGCACCCAGCGCTGGTAATGCCAGAGGCGGAAGTCGTTGGGGCCCTTCGAGGCGGTCACGTCGGAATTGCCGATCTGGCCCGGCGTGGCGCCCCAGTCGACCGCCAGGCCCGGGAATTCGTTGCCGTCATAATCCCGGTAGCGGCCGATGGAATGGGCGATCGAGCCCACGCACGGGGTCTGGCGCGGATCGCGGGGGCGGTCGAACGACTCCCTGGACTTTTCCATGTGCCACGGGAACGGGCTGCAATAATAGGGCCACAGCACCGCCCAGTCGGCATCGGCCCAGAAATAGGTGTTCCGGGTGTGCGGCACGGGGGGGCCGTTGGCGCAGAAGGTGGCGCGCCAGCCGGGGGCCAGCGGACGCGACGGGAAGGTCTGCCAGCCCCAGGTGATCGTGCGGCGGGCGGACACCTCGGTGGGAATCTCGAAGAAGTTCACGCGCAGGATGACCTTGCCGTCCTTGCGGATGATTTCCTGGGTGGGCAGCGCCTTGGCCGCATCGTGGTTCCAGCCCTTGTCATGGTCCGCGAACCAGAGGAACGCGGTATCGGAATCCGTCAGCCAGATGTAGGGCACGAAATCGCCCACCAGCATCCCGGACGCCGTCGTCTGGCTGGACCAGTAATCGGGCGTCGCATCATGCACCGCCGCCCAGCCGCCCGCCGTGGTGCAGTAATGGCTGGCCTTGGAGGCCGGCAACGTGATCTCGAGGAAGAGCTTGTCCACGGTCACCGGGGCCTTGCCAGCCGGGGCCACATCCAGATCGATATTCACGAATCCGTCGAACTCCACGCGCGTGCGGGCCGTGAACGCCAGCCCCGCGGCTTCGGCGCCGCCGGTCAAGTCTGCCTCGGCCTCCACGCTCCGCTTCACGGTTGCCGCGCCCGGCTGGATCTCGATCTCCTTGCCGCCCTGCACGGCCACAAGCCGCATCGGCGCGGCCAGCTGGGGCTCGCCCCCGTTCACCACCTGTTTGGCCATGCCCAGGCCGTTGAGCGACAGCGTCCGGTTCCAGACGCCCACCTCGCCGCCCTTGACCTGCACCGGGGTCCAGGGCGGGATGACCTTGTCCGAGACACCCACGGAATTGTTCATCCACTCGGCGGCATAGCGGAGCAGCACCAGATCCTTCACGGCGCTTTTGATCTCCTTGCCCTCCTTGTCCTTCACCGTCACCACAACCTGGACCGGCTTGCCCGGCGTCCTCGGGATGACCGGCATCGGCTCCCGCGGCTCGCCTTTCAACTTGTGCTCGGCGTTCCGGTTGGCCACAAGCTTCGCCGCGGCCAGCTCGTTCGTCACCTTCCTGAAGTCGTCAACGGGAACCGGCACGCCTTTCAGTTTAATCTCCGCCCCGCTGTACCAGGCCTTGAACGGCCGCGCGTCGATCGAGGCCAACACCTTGCCGTCCGCGGGATCCACCACCTTCGCCTCCGCGGAAGCCGCGTCCGCGCGCCGGGGCAAGTCGAAAATGTCAGCTTTCACCAGCACGGTATCGGTTTCGGGGCCGTACTGGGCGGTAATGGCGAGTTCCTCGACCGGAGGCGCCTTCTCGGGCTTGACCGGGCTCTGGGGCGTCCAGCCGCTGATTTCATAGGGAAAGCTCTGGCGGAACACCAGCGTGCCATCCGCTTTCTTCGCGGTCACGGTCACATTCGCCTGCTTGACGCCCTTGGCGTCGGCCGGCGTCCAGTCGTTCACGTCGCCGGCAAAGGTCACGACCTGCCGGTCACCGGCTTTCACGGCCACGCGCTTCGTCTCGACGCGATCCACGTCGGAAGTCGCCTTGGCCTGGTGGAAGCGCACCTCCACGTCCACATCGGCGGCGTTCTTCAACGGCGCCACCACGGCAATCGGGAACGCATACTTGCCGGTAAAGAGCGTGTGCGTGCCCGTCAGCTGCAGGACGGCCTCGTCGTCCATCATGTGCACGGGCGGATGCTGGGGAATCTCGGCAAAACCCTGCGTGAGCGACCAGGAGGCCTGGGCGCGGGGCTTGGCGCCCTGGCAGGTGCGGGCCAGGATGAAGCGCCACACCTCGCCGCTGCGGATCTGGTCGACCCCGAAATCCTTGATCGGGACGGACGCCTCGACAATGTAATCGGTATCGGATTCCTTGACACCGAGCTTCCAGCCGCCTTTCCACCCCTGGGCGGTGTAGCCGCGGGACGGGACCATTTTCATATCCAGCACGGCGGGATAGGTATTGATCACGTTCTGGTAGGTTTCCGGCACCATGGCGGGGGGCGAGACCCACACCTCGACGGACGCGTCGCCGAAGCTGTAATCGTCGTTCTGCCGCGCCAGCTTCCACAGCTTCCACTCGAAGTTGCCGCGCTTGCAGCGGAAGAGGAAATAGAGGTTGTCCGCGTCGAACCCCAGGCTCATGATCGTGACGGACTCATGCAGCTGGTGCTCGAAGGGCGCAATGAGCCCTTCAGTGGTGAAAGCCCGATCCCACTCGCCCGGAGCCGCGACGCCATCGATGACGGGCGCCTGCGTGAACCGCGAGGCCGTGAATTCGCCGACCGGCAGCCGCTCGCCCCCGCCGGCGGCGAATACGGACGCACCGAAAGCCATTGCCATGAATCCCGACATCATCATTCGACTGAACTTCATCCTCATTTCCCTTTTTGTTGACATTTGACTGCCTGTCACTTCCCTTTTGCCGCCCTCCTCTCGGGCGGTCCCAGCAAATCCTTCCGTGGACGCGGGCGATGACCGCGTCACCGGATGATCATCACCGTCCCTTGATCTTCATACTGGCTCACGTCCAGCAGGATGAGCTTGTTGGCGTCATCGTAAACCAACGATGCCGCCACACCCGGCACGGACTCCACCACCGGCGCAAAAGCGCCGGTTTTCGAGCCATACTGGACCAGTACAAACGTCCGGTTGAACGCGCCGGCCGGCATGTTGGCCAGGGACGTCAGCTTGACCTTGGCGCCGGCACCCACCTGCAAGGCGGCGCTGCTCATGATAAGGCGAGGCGTGCCCGTGGATGTGTCGAGGTAGTCGAGATCGAAGGCCGCCGTCGCCCCACCCCCCAGCGCCAGAGTTCCGGCTGACGTGACGGTCAGGCTATAGGCGGCGTTGCCGGCCGCCAATGTGCCGGTTATGAGGTTCGTTTTGCCGGCCGCAATATCCACCGTGCCAATGCCCGACAGGCTGGCGACCGTCTCCGTGTTGCTCGCCGGCGCGATGACGCCGAAAGTCCCGAAGGGACCGACCGTCACCAGGGCCGAGTCGTCCACCCCGTTGCCTCCGCCGATCAGCAACGTCCCATGGACCATGACCTGTCCGCGAATGGCATTGCTGGTGGAATAAAGTCTGGCGTTATTCGGACCCCATACCGTCAGCCCGTTCGTGACGGTCACGGGACCGTTAAAATTAAAATATTTTGAGGGCCCGCCCATGCTTCCACCGGCTGAAATGATCAGTTCGGAACTGCCGGCGTTGATCGCCGGCGCCACGCTCGGCTGGTTGCCGTCCGGCACCAGAATCGCCGCCCGGTCCGCTTGCGAACCATCCGAAAGCACGCCCAGCCTGATGGTGGCCGCCGCATTGGTGACGTTGGCGGTGAGCCGCAAGGAATCGGCGGTGAGAATACCTCCCGGCACGAGGGCGGGATTGGTGACGATGTTGCCGTTGCCGAATACCCCGGTATACAGACTGGCTGCATTCGTGAAACCGCTTGCCGCATACACCAGGAAATCGCCGCCCGAGCCGCCGCGCGGTCCGATGCCGACTATCCAGGGGTCAACGATGCTTCCGCGCATCAGACCGGAATTGGAGGTGACGGCAACACGGTCCTGTCCGCCGAGCGGTTCGTTCTTGTTGTCGATCGCGAGGACGGCCGCCCCCACCCGCGCGAGACTGTCGACCGCCAGCGTATCCGGCGTGCCGGCCGTCTTGCGGCCCACATACAGCGAACTGCCCCCGGCCACGCTGAGCGCTCCGACCGTCCCTGTGCCGCCAGCCACCGCAAGCGTGTATTGTGAAAGGGTGGCGGAATCCAGGTCGACATCCCGGGACGTCGCCGTGGTCGTCCCCCCCAAGGCCCCCGCGCGCGTAATCTGAAGGGTGGCCCTGGGCGATGCCGTAAACTTCGTGAAAGCGGCGTAGCTGTAATTGGTCCCGGCGTCCAAAACGACCACCCCCCGGATACGCGCCGGCACGGCGCTGCCGCCCGCCAGGGCAAAACTCAAGGCGCCCGCCGTATCGGTAAGCTTGAGTCCATACGAATTTATGGACGTGAACTGGGGAAGCGCGACCCCCTGCAAAACGAATTCGGAAAGCCCGGTGGTGTCGATGGCGAACGTCCCGCGGGTGACCGAACGCTGAGCGGTCAACTCGGCCACCGCAACGCCC
Source organism: uncultured Verrucomicrobiota bacterium (assembly GCA_964481675.1). Lineage (GTDB taxonomy): Bacteria > Verrucomicrobiota > Kiritimatiellia > CAIKKV01 > CAIKKV01 > CAIKKV01. The sequence continues at coordinate 1,622 of CAYZVY010000050.1, read as the reverse complement.
TTCCATGGCGTGCCATAGCCGAAATTGCGACTCACGGCCGTGGTGAAATCCGCACCCACGCCAAACAGCAGGTCCGCCCCGGTTCCCAACCCGTTGGCCGTCGCCTGGTCAAGTGCGTTGTGCCCCATAACAGCCCCGTTCGCAAGCGCCAGGTTGCCGCCGCGGGTCAACCCGCCCAAGGCGGTCGAGTCGCCCGAGATCATCCCATTGGCAACCACGGAAAACGAATCGCCGGAGTCGATCGCACCACTCAGGCGCGCCAGCCCCTGAGGGTTGACCTGAATGCTCCCGCCCGAGCTTAAGGCGCCGTGCCGGACATTCAGCGGGGAGCCGCACATGTAGACGGACCGGCCCGAATCGCGCCACCCCACCGACGTCAATCCGCTTCCCAGCACATGGTCGTTGGTGGCATGCACGGTCACCATCTTGCTGGCGTTGTCCGTGGCATAGTAGTTGTTGAGCAGGGCAAATCCGCCGCTGAAACCCGCGTTGTTCCCCCGCAGCGTCAGCGAGCCGCCCGTCGTTGTACCCCGAATCGGGACCTGTGCGCTGCCGGCCAGGGGCGCCGAAAGCAGGAAGTTCGCAACGGCCGACACGGCAATGCCCGTGCAGGTCAGCGTATGCGCCTCCTGGCCGTCGCCGATGAGGGAGAACCCGCCCGCCCGGTTCAGCGTGACCAGTCCAGCCGAAACCGCCGCGTTGACGGCGGCGTTCGACCCCGCCGTTCCGAAGGTGACGTCGTCGCCGCCGGCCGGGACCGCGTCGACCAGAACCGCATTGGTCCAGTTCGCGCCGGTCGTCCAGTTTGGATCGGAGCCTCCCCCGGCATCCCAGGTATAGGTGGCCGCCAGGCCCGGTATCGCCAGCCCCAAGGCCCAGGCAACCCCCATGCCCACCCATCCGCAGCATTTTCTAGCCATCGTGTTTTTCATGAGCCCCGCATTCGACTGGCATCCACTGAGAGCGCCCGGTTGTCCATCAGGTTCAATTCGTCTCCCCTGTTCACAGCAGCACCATCAATGTTCCCCTGGGCTTCCAGATGATAAACCCGTAATTCAGAACCGTGCCGCCGCCAAGGGCATGCTCCGTGACATTGACGCGAAGCGTGTTTCCCTTCAGGTCGAGAAGCGAGTTGGTTGACCCCGTGACATAGACATTCCCCACCGTGGCGTTGGCCGGAAGAGCCACGCGTGCCTTATTGGTGATAACCACGGTCGCCCTCGCCAGTTCGTCGGTCACGGCGTAAAGGCCCGGGATCAGGGGCGTGGCGGCGTTGGTGTTGGAATTGAGCCCGTTGTTGTCGATCGTCAGCATCCCCTTGCCCCCGCCCTGCGCGGCTGTTTCACGGTAGATCGTGCCCGCCGCCCCCGGCGCGGTGGCCTGGGTGCCGCCGAAGGCCCGCAGGTTAACCGAACCGAATGACGTCCCGTTGGTCAGGATCACGGCGATACGGCCGCCGCCGCCCGAGGCGCCCGATGCACCGGAAGCGGTGAGCAGACCACTGCCGGCCAGGCTTCCTGCCGTCAGATAGACGGAACCGCCCGACCCCGCATAACCCGGTTTGGCGTTGGCGTTGATCGTCCCGTCGACCGTGCAGGCGCCCGATACGGTCAGGCGGATGG
>CAYZVY010000049.1:0-21892 GCA_964481675.1 uncultured Verrucomicrobiota bacterium | reverse complement strand
TTGCTGAACGTCTGACGGGCGAGAACCGGGGAGAGGGGCGACATGAAACTGAACCGGGTGGAGCAGGTGCGTCCGCAGACCGATCCGCGGTTTGCCGTGTTCGAATCGGCGGCCTATTGCCGCGCCACGGGCCTGGACATGATCCGGTTCCGGTGGGACGAGGAGGCGGACGACATTTTCGGGACGCTGTCGCTGGCGTTTTCCCCGGACAATGGCCGCACCTGGGAAGACGGCCCTGCCTGGCCCGCGGGCGAAAAGCGGGGCGAGGGAACCTGCCGCGAATACTGGACGCTGCCGGTGGCGGTGGGCGACCGGCTGCTGCTGACGGGCGCTGCGGGCGTGTTCCGGCGTGATCACGCGCTGGACGGCATGACGTGCTACGCGCCGCGGTACAAGATCTCGCTGGACGGCGGCCGCACGTGGGCGATCGACGAGCCCATCATCCAGGCCGATTCCGAGTGCACTGCGGAGCATCCGTTTCCCGACGTCTGGGTCGGGCGCAATTCGGTCATGCCCGCCAATCCGCCCCTGGTGCTGAAGGACGGCCGCGTGCTGGTGCCGTGCAATGTCACGGTGCTCGACGGGGAGGGCGCCCTGTTCTGCCCCCCCGGCGTCTATACCTACACGGCGGCGGGGGTGCTGGAGGGGCGCTGGCAGGTGGACGGGCGGCTGTCCTGGAAGCTGCTGAGCCTGGTGCGGATCAAGCCGGAGCAGTCCCTGCGCGGGGCCATCGAGCCGACCCTGGCGGAGATGCCGGACGGGCGGATCCTCATGGTCATGCGGGCGAACGCCGGCACCCTGGACCCCCAGTCCGGCTACAAGTGGTTCTGCGTCTCGGGGGATAAAGGGCGCACCTGGGGCCGCCCCTGGCCCTGGACCTTCTCGGACGGCTCCGTGTTTTTCTCCCCCAGCAGCATCTCCCAGCTGTTCCGGCACTCGTCCGGCGATTGGTACTGGATCGGGAACATCTGCCCGGATGCGCCGGAGGGAAACAACCCGCGCTACCCGCTGGTGATCGGCCGCGTGGATCCCCTGACACTCCGCCCGGAAATGGAATCGCTGGACGTAATCGATACGCGGCGCGACGGGGATTCCGAGACGTTGCAGCTGTCGAACTTCTCGTTATACGAGGACCGCCAGACCGGCGACCTGATCCTCCGCCTGACCCGGTGGAACGGCGGGACCAGCGGCGGGAAGGATCCGATCCAGGCGCCGGTGATCGCCTACACGTTTGACCTGTAAAGGGCAATGGCAGTAGCATGCCAGTGAATGAATTTGCGCAAGGCGAAGAGAATGGCGCGGCGGGCGGCTCAGCCGGAGCTGTGCCGGGCTGCGTCGCTTCGTCTGCTGCCCGGGCTTCGCCCTACCCGATTCTCGAGGGATAAGGGCCAGGCTTGCCAGCGGAAGCGAAAAACGGTATCATGACAGGATGAAGCGAATGCCTGTGAGTCTGTGCAGAATGGCCGCGCTGGCCGGCCTGTTCCTGGCGCCGGCGGGCTGCACCCCGGCCGCGCCGAAGCAGCCGCCCGCCCCGAAGGAGATGGTCATGTCCACCAACGACTGGAATCAGCTGACGCCCGCGGAAGAGCGGGTGATCGTGAGCAAGGGAACCGAACGCCCGTTCAGCGGCGCGCTCCTGGCCAACCGCGAGCCCGGCACCTACGTCTGCCGCCGCTGCGGGGCGGCCCTGTACCGGGCGGAGGACAAGTTCGACTCCGCCTGCGGCTGGCCCAGCTTCGACGCCGAAGTGCCCGAGGCCGTCCGCAAGCAGACCGACGCGGATGGCTCCCGCACCGAAATCCTCTGCGCCCGTTGCGGCGGCCACCTGGGCCATGTGTTTGCCGGGGAGCGGCTGACCCCCGCCAACACGCGCCATTGCGTCAATTCGCTCTCGATGGCGTTTGTCCCCCTGGCCGACTCCTCCAACCGCTTCGAGACGGCCCTTTTTGCCGGCGGCTGCTTCTGGGGGGTGGATTATTTCCTCCGCAAGGCGCCGGGCGTGATCCGCACCCGCTCGGGCTACACCGGCGGGAAGACGGAGAAGCCCACCTACGAGCAGGTCTGCCGCCATACGACCGGCCACGCCGAAGCCGTGGAGGTCACCTTCGATCCCAGGCAGACCAGCTACGAAAAACTCGCCCGGCTCTTCTTCGAGATCCATGACCCCGCCCAGGTCAACCGCCAGGGGCCCGACGTCGGCGACCAGTACCGCTCCGCCATCTTCTATCGCGCCGAGGCCCAGAAGGCGAGCGCCGAAAAGCTGATCGCCGAGCTGACGCAAAAAGGGGTGAAAGTCTCGACAGACGTGACAGCCGCCACGGCCTTCTGGCCGGCCGAGGATTACCATCAGGATTACTATAAGAAAACGGGCAAGCAGCCCTACTGCCACCGGTACGTTCCCCGCTTCGAAAAATAGCCTTTGTGCTTGTTGCCGCCCGCCCCGCTGCGCTATGATAAAGAGTCGAAAACAGGGGCGCGGCGCACATGAACAAGGTGGTCATAATCCTGGTGGCGGCGGGCCTGTCCGTCATGGTATCCGTTGCCGGCCCCCCCGCCGCTTCCCCGGCCGTGCGCGTGCAGGACGGCCTTGTTTCCATCAGCGCCGCCGGCGCCCCCCTGTCCGAGGTGTTGCCCCCCGTCTGCCGGGCGGCCGGCTGCGAGTGGGTTCCGGATCCCGCCCTGACCAACCGGGTTTTCCTGTCCGTGTCCGGGCTGGCCCCCCGCGCCGCCCTGTTCCGCGTCCTGGCCCCCTTCGATTACGTGATCCTCTGGCGGCCCGACCGGCCGTCCCGGGTGCGCATTATCGGCTCCGCCTCCGGGGGGGAGCCCGAACCCGTGCAGCCCGTCCCCACCGGCCCGGCGGCCCTTTTCGCGGGCGGCCCGGTGCTGGAGATGGCCGCCGCCTACGCCGCCGAAGCAAACCCCGGCAGGCGGGAGGAGCTGGAAACCCGCCTGCGGGAAATCACGGATCCCGAGGCCGAGCCGGAGCTGAGGCGGCTGGCCAGCCGGGAGCCCGGCGCCCCCCTTCAGGCGGAGGCCCTGGCGGCCCTGGCGAACATGGGGAGCGCCACGGCGGCCGATTTCCTGCTGGCGCGGGTCGAGGCGGCCGGGCCGGATGCGGAGGACGCCGCCGCCCTGGTGGCCAACATCGCGCTGTCGCCCCGCACGTCGGCCGCCCTCCGGGTGGCGGCGCTGGGTAACAAGCGCGTGGCGTCCGTGCCCGCCCGCCTGGCCGCCCTGCGCGGATTGGCGCGCGTGGCCGACAGCGGCGCCCGCGCGGTGCTGGAGACGCTTTCACAGGATCCGGACGCGACCATCCGGTCGGCGGCCCGGGCATGCTTGAATGAGGAAACGGGGGGATTATGAGACGCTATCCGATCGGAATCCGCTTGGGCTGGCTGGGGGCCGTCGTCCTGATCGCGCAGGCGGCGCTGGCGTTCCGTCCCGGCGAGCGCGAACCGCTGCCGAATTTCGACAAGCGGCCCGCGCCGGCCGTCCAGGCGCCCGCCGCCCCGGCGGGGGTGTTTCAGGCCGGGCTTAAGGTGGAGCCGGGCGACAACGGCCGCCAGCGGCTCATTACGGCCCGCCGTGGTTTTCTCACCGGGCCCGGCGGCAGCGGCGCGCACGTCCCGGCCGGGGCCGCCGCGGCCATTCCCGCCACGGATCCCGACCGCGGGCTGAAGGCGTTCCTGGCCGCGCACCGCGCCCTGGCCGGCCATGGCCCCGAGGCGCTTGCCGGCGCGCGGAAGAACCGGGACGCCACGGGGCCCCGCACCGGCATGCGCAGCGTGGTGTTCCAGCAGGAGGTGGACGGTGTTCCCGTTCTGGACGCCCTGCTCATCGCCCACACGACGCGCCGGGGCGAGCTGCTCAGCGTCTCCAGCGCTTTCCTGGCCGATCCCGAGGCCGCCGCGGAACCCGGCTCCCGCGCGGCCCTGGCCGCCGGGCCCGCCGTGTCCGCCGCGCAGGCGGTGGTGGCGGCCGCCGCTTCGCTGGGCGTGACGCTGGCCCGGAGCCAGGTGGAAGCCGCCGGGGCGGCGGCCGCGGGCCCGGAGCGGAAGCAGGACTTCCGGGCGCCCGGCCTCTCGGGGCAGACGCGGGCGGCGCTGGCCTGGCTGCCGGCGGAGGGCGGCCTGCGCCTGTGCTGGGATGTCATCCTGACCAGCCGCGTGCGCGGCGAGATGTTCCGCGTGCTCGTGGATGCCGAAACGGGCGAGCCCTGGCTGCGGCGCGCGCTGACGTTTTACGCCACGCCCGCCTCCTACCGCGTGTATACCAGCGATAGCCCCTCGCCGTTCTCGCCCGGCCACAACACCCCGCTCTCCACGCAGCCCCCCCTGGTCGCCCGCGACCTGATCACCTGGACTGCCTATTCCACGAACGCTTCGCCGGCCGGCTGGATCCCGGACGCCGGCAACACGACCATCGGCAACAACGTGGACGCCCACCTGGACGCGAACGACGACGACCTGCCGGACGCGAATTCCCGGCCCATCGGCAGCCCGAGCCGCGTGTTCGACATCGCGCTCGACCTGGGGCTGGCGCCGGCGGCCTACTCGAAGGCCTCCATCGCCCAGCTGTTCTATCTGAACAACTGGATACATGACAAGCTGTACGACCTGGGCTTCACCGAGGCGGCCGGCAATTTCCAGACCGACAACTTCGGCCGCGGCGGATTGGGCGGCGACGCGGTGCAGGCGGACGCGCAGGACGGGGGCGGCACCGACAACGCCAATTTCTCATCGCCTCCCGACGGCATGGAGCCGCGCATGCAGATGTATATCTTCACCGGACCTTCGCCTGACCGGGACGGATCCCTGGATTCCGAAATCGTGCTTCATGAATATGTGCACGGGCTGAGCAACCGCCACGTCGGCGGAGGCGGCGGCCTCTACACCCTCCAGTCCTGCGGCATGGGCGAGGGGTGGTCCGATTTCTATCCCCTGGCCCTGCTGTCTGAACCCGGTGACGACCCGCATGCCGTCTATGCCTGCGGCGGGTATGCCACCTATCTGTTTTACGACCTTACGCAGAACTATTATTTCGGCATCCGACGGTATCCCTACAGCACGGACATGACCAAGAACCCGCTCACGTTCAAGGACATCGATCCCGCCCAGGCCAGCAGCCATCCCGGCGTGCCCATGAGTCCGCTGGGCGGCGGCTCCGCGGACGAGGTGCACAACGCGGGCGAAGTCTGGTGCGCCGCCCTCTGGGACGTCCGCGCCAACTTGGTCGACAAGCACGGCTACGCCATTGGCAACGACCTGATGCTGCAGCTGGTGACCGACGGCATGGCGCTCAGCCCGCCCAATCCGAACTACCTCCAGGCCCGCGATGCCATCATCCAGGCCGACCTGGTGAACACGGACGGCGCCAACTTCGCCGAGCTGTGGGCCGGGTTCGCCAAGCGCGGCATGGGCTATAACGCCTGGTCGCCGGACTCGGACTATACCGACGGCCTGGTCGAATCCTTCACGCTGCCCGACGACCTGGTCGTGCAGCCGACCGAGGGCTGGTCGGCCACCGGCTATCAATACGGGCCCTTCAGCCCCGCGTCGTCGGTCTACCAGTTGATGAACATGGGCGACGCGTCCCTGAACTGGACCGCGACTTCGACGGCGGCCTGGCTGTCGTTCAGCCAGACATCCGGCACGCTGGTCCCCGGGGATTCGCTGGCCGTGACCGTGTTCCTGGGCGCTCCAGCCCTTTCCCTGGCTCCGGGCAGCTATGCCGCCACCGTCCGCTTCCGCAATACGACGTCGGGCATCACCCAGAGCATGACGGTCCAGCTGACGGTGAAGGAGATTCCCGGGCGCATCGAGGTGCTGGACTCCGTGGCGCCAGAGGGCGACCTGGCCCTGCCGTTCGGCCTGGTGGCCCCCGGCTTCGCCCGCACCGAGTCGGTGACCGTCTGGAACCGCAGCGGGGAGCACGATCTCCTGGTGTCGGGCATTGGGTTCGGGTTTTACGAGGAAGACTTCAACGACGGCCTCGCCCAGAACTGGGTCCCCAAGACATCCATGCACTGGACCGTCACCAACAACGAGTACAAGGCTTACGCCAAGGCGACGGGCCGTTTCATGGAATCGCGGTACTTCGGCGAGAAATGGGCCGACGGCACCTTTCAGGTCAGGATGCGGAGAACGGGATACGCCTACAGCTCCGCCATCCTGGCCATGCGGGCCTCGGACGATTTCAGCCTGACCGACTCGACCGGGTCCGCCTATCTCATCGGCATCGCCAACGGCGGCTATTATTTCGTCGCCAAGTCGGTCAACGGCTCCGTCACCATGCTGCAGTCGTGGTCGTCGACGCCCTATCTCGGTAACGGGGTGAACCTGGTGGAGTGTTCGATCGAGGGCGATTCCCTGACCGTCTCCTTCAACGGCCACGAGGTGGCGTCCGGCAATGATTCGAGCGTGACCGGTCCGGGGCGGGTGGCGCTGCTGGGCTACAGCGGCGATTCGACTCAGACGATCCATTTCTTCGACGAGGTGTCGGTGACCCAGCCCGAGGCACCTGCCGGCATCAGCGTGATGCAACGGTGGTACAACGAGCGGCCCAGCGGCTCGGCGGACCTGACCCAGGCTCCGCGTGACTGGGTCGTGCCGGTCTACCCGGGCCCGGATTCCGACCGCGGCGCACAAAAATCTAATTTAGGTACAACTATCAACGGGACATTCCGCCTCGACAATGTGCCCGTGTTCCCCGTCCGCCTGGCGCCCCACTCCTCGTTCACGTTCAACGCGGCCTACCTTCCCGTGAGCCTGGCCTCGAACCGGAACACGCTCCTGGTCCGCAGCAATGACGCCGACACGCCTGAAAAGTCGCTGTCGCTGACGGGGTGCGGCGCCAGCAACTGGATCGAGGTGCTGCCTGCCGGCCTGGACTTTGCCGGGCGGCCCGGCGGGCCGTTCCCCGCGGGCTCGGGAACGTTCACCGTCACGAACCGGAGCGCCGGCGAGATCGCCTGGACCGTTTCCGGAGCGGCCTCCTGGCTGACGGTGGAGCCCGCTTCCGGCACGCTGCCCGCGTTCGCCGCCGCTGCCGTCACCGTGACGGTCAATCCGTCCGCCGCGTCTCTGGGGGAGGGCCTCCACACCAGCGCGCTGCTCTTCCGGAACGAGGCCATCGCCGGCTATCCCGACCGACTCGTGACGCTGGCCATCCGCCAGAGCCCGCGCGTGGCGCTGAACCCGGTGTCGTTTGGCCTCACCAACATGCCGGGCGGCAAGGTGCCGATGAACCTGGCGATCGGGAACACCGGAACCTCAAATCTGTTCTGGTCGCTGCGCCTGCCGCACGACGAGCTGGTGGACGACGTGGAGAGCGCGGGCGGGGGCTGGACGCACAGCGGGGTGAACGACCGGTGGCATCTCTCCTCGCTCCGGAGCGCCTCGGGCGTTCAATCCTGGTATTGCGGCGTCGACGCCACCCGGCAGTACGTCAACAACATGACCGCGTCGCTGGTCAGTCCGCCTCTCCAGCTGGGCGCGTTCGCCAGGCTCGAGTACAAGCATTGGTATGCGACCGAACCGAGCTATGACAACGCGTATGTGGAGATCAGCACCAACAGCGGCGCCACCTATGCGATCCTGCAGTCGTTCACCGGCTCGAATCTGGCCTGGACCGCGCAGTCGGTGGACCTGTCGGCCTACGCCGGCCGCACCGCCTTCATCCGGTTCCGGTTCAGGAGCGACGGCCTGAACAGCGCGTTCGAGGGCTGGTTCGTGGACGATCTGAGGGTGGCCCCGCTGGCCGTGGGGCCGGGCAACGTGGTGACGGCCGGCGCCACCACGGGGCTGGTGCCCGCCGGGAAGGGCGCCAATGTCACGGTGACGTTCGACGCCGCGGGCCTGGCCGAAGGCGAGACGGCGACCGGCGGGCTGGCCCTGGTGTGCAACGACGTGGACAGCCCCTTCACGCCGCTGCCGTACCGGATGGAGATCGTGCCGCCCCTGACCCTCTCGGCGCCCGCGCGCGCGGCCGAAGGCGCCGGCCTCCTGGCCGGGGCCGGCCTCCTGAGCCAGGGCGTGGCCCCGGGAGCGGATGTCACGATCCGCCTGACGTCAAGCGATCCGGAGAGGGTGGCGGTTCCCGAAACGGTCATCCTGCCGGCCGGGGCGACCGAGGTGGCCTTCGACCTGACGATCGGGGACGACCGGAAGCTGTCCGGCTCGCGCGCCGTTTTCCTGGCCGCCTTTTCCGACCGCTTTGGCAGCGCCACGCTGATTGTGGACGACAACGAGAGCACAAATCTGGCGCTGTATCTCCCCTCGAATGCGTCGGAAGGCCTGGTCTACACCAACGGCGGACGGCTTGTGATCGGCGGGATCCGGGAGAGTGATCTGATGGTCACCCTCGAGTCGAGCGATGCCGCCGAATGGATGGTGCCTGCGACGGTGACGATTCCGGCGGGAGAGACGTCCGCCGTGTTCACGGTCACCCTTCCGCTGGACGGCGTGATGGACGGTTCACAGACCGGCACGGTCAGGGCGTCCGCCGCCGGGTTCGGTCCCGCCCTTGTTCCGTTTGTCGCGCGGGACAGCGACGTCCACCATTATGCGTTCGCAGCCGTTCCCAGCCCCCGCTATGCCGGAACGCCGTTCGCCGCCACGCTGACGGCGCGCGATACGAACGGGGAGCCGGTCCTGGTCCGGAACGAGACGGTGGCCCTGACGGCCGCGGGCCGCTCCGGCGCCACTCCGCTGCTGCCGACCAACGTGACCGTCGTCAACGGCGCCTGGTCCGGGCTGCTCTCCATCGGGCTGCCGGACCGCGCCGTGATCGTCACGGCCCTCAGTCCGGCCGGCTTTTCCGGCCGGAGTAACCCGTTCGACGTCCTGATCGGCCCACTGGATCATTTTGCCTGGGGCGCGGTCGCCAATCCGCAGAATATCGGCTACGCCTTCAAGGCCAACCTGACGGCCCGGGATGCCGGCGGGAATGTGGTAACGGGCTTCTCCGGAACGGCCACCCTCACGGGCTTCACCGGCTGGGAAGGGGATCCGGGCTACAGGACGGTCAAGATCCTGCCCTCCACCACCGTTACCTTCACCCGCGGGACCTGGTCCGGCAACGTCACCATCCAGGCCGCCGCGTCGGACATGTGCCTGAAGGCGGCCGACAAGTCCGGTCACAGCGGCTACAGCCAGCGGTTCACCGCCGGCCCGCTCTCGCTGGGGCTGAAGCTGCCGGCCGCCGTCTGGGAGCACGACGGCGTCCTGTCCAAGGCCGCCACGGTTACCCTGTCGCGCGCGGTCGCCACCAGCGTGGTGGTGCGCCTGGCGTCGTCCGACAAGACCGAGCTCCGCGTGCCCGTCTCGGTCCTGGTGCCGGCCGGAAAGCTGTCTGCCGCGTTCAATCTGACGGCCGTGGATGACGCCGTGGCCGACACGGCCCAGCCGGTCCGCGTGAGCGCTTCGATGGCCGGTTACGCCGCCGCCTCGGCGGCGCTGGAGGTGCGGCCCGCGTTTGTGAAGAAGCCGGTCCTGACGCCGGCCGGCGGTGTGTTCGCCGGCGAAAAGACGGTGCTCATCGCCTGCGCCACGGCCGGCGCCCAGCTGCGCTATACGCTCGACGGCTCGGAGGTGACGGAGCTGTCCCCGGCGGCGCCGGCCTCGCTGGTGCTGACGGACAGCGCCACGCTGAGTGTGAGGGGCTTCAAGATGGGCTCGATTCCCAGCGAAACCGCGTCGGCCTCGTTCCGGAAGGCGCCCCTGGAAGCCCTGGCCAATCCCGCCGCCCGGGCAAACCTCGCGGGCGCGGCCGGCGGCCTGGCGGCCTACCGGGTCGATGTTCCTGAATTTGCGACAAACCTGACGGTTGCCATCTCCGGCGGCTGGGGCGATTGCGACCTGATCCTGCGGTACGGCGAGATGCCCGACACGAACGCCTACGATTACTGTCCCGCCCTGCCCGGGAACGCGGAGTCGGTGTCGGTCCCGAATCCGCGGCAGGGGGCCTGGTATGTCCTGCTGGCGGCGGGTCCGGGCGGGTACGGCGGCGTCACGCTGACCTCGGCGTACCAGGTGGACATCCCGCCCGTGGAGATGCCGTTCATCACGCCCGCGGGCGGCGTCAAGGTCGGGTCCATCAAGGTGGTCATGTCCTGCGTGACGACGGGCGCCACGATCCGGTACACGCTGACCGGGCTCGACCCCACGTCCGACTCGGCCGCTTACGCGGCCCCGTTCACGCTTGGCGCCACGCCGCTGATGACGGTCAAGGCGCAGGCCTTCAAGGCGGGGCGGCCCGACAGCGCCGTGGTCAGCGTGGAGTACCAGATCGCCACGCTGTTGAAGGCGGTCACGCCGGTGACCGTGTCGGGCGCGCTGGAGAGCCTGAAGTATTATGCGTTCAAGGCGCCGGCGGGCGCGAAGCAGCTGACCTTCACGCTGACGGGTGGAACCGGCAATGGCAATCTGTATGTCAGTCGCGGGGTGTTTCCGACCCTGGCCGTCTTCGATGCCGGCAGCGTGATTCCGGGGAACAGCGATTTGATCATGATCGGTTCACCCGTGATCGGGAACTATTATTATGTGTTGGTCCACGGAAAGGCGGCTTATCAGAATGCCGTCCTTAAGGTGGTGGTGCCGTGATCAGTGACCAGTGATCAGTAATCAGTGACCAGTGATCGCTGGGCGCGGCGCCCAGAGGGAGCACGTATGAGAATCGTTGCGCGTAGCAGGTAGGGCGGCGAGTCCCTTCGCCGCCGCGATGTGCCAGGCTTGCGCATGGCGGCGCTCAAGGGACTGAGCGCCCTACCTGAAACGGCCCGGTTCTCAGACCCGTGATCAGGCTTTGTAATCCTCGGGGCCGGGCTCGGGAACCGCGTTGAGCAGTTTCTGGATCAGCGTCGTGGAGGTGATGCCCTCCGAATCCGCCGCGAAGTTGGTGTAGAGGCGGTGGCGGAGGACCGGCAGCGCGGCGCGCTTCACGTCCGCGCAGCTCACGTGGATGCGCCCTTCCAGCACGGCCCGGGCCTTGGCCGACATGATCAGGAACTGGCCGGCGCGCGGGCCCGCCCCGGTGGAGACATACTGCTTCACGAAATCGGGCGCCTTGGGGTCGGCCGGCCGCGTGGCGCGGACGAGCCGGGTGGCATACTTGATGACGTGCTCCGACACGGGGATCCGGGACACCACGTCCTGCAGCTGCAGCACCTGATCGCGGGTCAGCACCCGCTCCGGCTGGACCAGGCGCTTGACCGTGGTCGTGGCGATGATCGTCTCCTCCTCCTGCTCCCCCGGGTAATCCACCCAGATGAAGAACATGAAGCGGTCCATCTGGGCCTCGGGGAGGGGATAGGTGCCTTCCTGCTCGATCGGGTTCTGCGTGGCGAGCACGAAGAACGGCGCTTCCAGCGTGTAGGTCTTGTTGCCCACCGTTACCCGCTTTTCCTGCATGGCTTCCAGCAGGGCGGCCTGGGTCTTGGGCGGCGTCCGGTTGATTTCGTCCGCCAGCAGCAGGTTCGTGAAAAGCGGCCCCTGCATGAACCGGAATTCCTTCTCGTTCGTCGTGCGGTTGGTCTCCAGCACTTCGGTGCCCGTGATGTCCGTGGGCATCAGGTCGGGCGTGAACTGGATCCGCTTGAAGCCCATGTCCAGAACCCGGGCGATGGTGCTGACCATCAGGGTCTTGGCCATGCCCGGCATGCCCACCAGCAGGCCGTGGCCGCCGGCGAGGAGCACCATCAGGATCTGGTCCAGCACCTCGGTCTGGCCCACGATGACCTTGCCCACCTCTTCGCGGATGGCGTCCGTGCGCGCCTTCATCTCCTGCACGAGGTCCAGGTCGGCTCCCATCGGCGAGGGAGGTCCGACCGGACGGGGCGGTCTGGCGGCGACGGGATCCGGCGGGCGAGTGGGGGTGAGCATGATGGCGGGAGGCGGGGCCGACTTGGCCGCGGCGGGAGAGGCCTCGGGTTCGGCGGCGACCGGCGCCAGGGCGGCCCGGACCGCTGAATCGGGGGCGGGGCCTTCGCCGAAGACCAGTTCCTCGTTGCCCAGTCCCACGAGGTCGCCTTCCTTGAGCGGGACGCTGCGGATCAGCACGCCGTTGACATACGTGCCGTTGGAGCTGTCGAGGTCGGTCAGGAACCAGCGGCCGTTTCGCATGTCGAGCCGGGCATGCTGGCTGGAGACGAGGACATCGTGGATGATCAGGTCGCAGCCGTCTTTGCGCCCCACGAGAAGCGGCTTGCCTTCCAGCGCAACCGCCTGCCATTCGCGGTCGCCCTTGGTGAATATCAGATGTGCCATGATCGTCGCTTCCTTCCTGCGGTTCAGTTCAGCCGGAGTTCGCCCAGGTCCTTGATCGTGTCGGTGACCCGGAAATTGCCCAGTTCCTTTAGATAGTGGTGGGCGATGACGCCCTTCGTCATCGGTCCGCCCACCTCGATGCGCATGATTTCGCGGGTGTTGATGAGCTGCCAGCCGATGTTGACCTCCTCCAGGAAGGCCACCTTGAGGCTCCGGATCTGGATGTCGTTGCGCACCTCGGCGGATTGCAGCGTGACCGGGCGGGCCCGCACTTCCTGCAGGACCAGGGTGCACTTGCCCGCCCGGCCCGTGATCCCCTCGGCCCGGTGGACGGCCTTGATCTCGAAGAAAGGAATGGAGTTGGCGATAATGGTCTGGATGGAGGCGCGGTCCGCGGCCGTCAGGTTGTTTGTCCCGCGGATGAGCTGGAGCCCCTCGTAAAAGCGGTCGTCGAACACCACCACCAGGTCATACTTGCCCACCGGCAGGCCCTTGACCAGCCAGCCGTCGGCGTCCGGGCGCGCCTGGTAGCACTTGTTGACGTCGGTCTGGAGCAGGGCGAAAACGCCCGTCGGCTTTCCGGGCAGCTTGAAGCGCAGCCCCCCGCCCGCGGCGGCGTCGGGCGTCGTGTAAAGGCGGGAGGACTGTTCCGTTTTTGTCAACGCCCCCGCCTGGGCCGGCGGGGGCCGGACGGCGAGCAGGAGGAGCGGCAGCAACAGCAGGAGGAGGCGGCGGTTCATCGCGTGTCCACTCCGGGGTTGGCGTCGTTAAGATCCTTTTCCGAAAGGCGCCGGAACACCTTGGCCTGGTCGGCCACCGGATGGCCCGGGAAGCGCCGCAGAACGATCTTGGCCAGGGCGTCGGCTTCCTCCGCCAGTCCCAGGCGCTGGAGGCAGTCCAGCTCCATGCCCATGGCCTTTGGCATGAAAGGCGAGACGTCCACCGCCTGGCGGTACCCGCGCAGGATCACCCGGGCGCGGCTGTAATCCTTGACGGCCATGAAGAACTCGGCCTCGGCCACCGGGTACTCGCCGCCCAGCTTTTCCGTGGGCAGCTCCAGTTCCCAATTCCGCAACTCCTGGCGGGCCTCGCGCAGGTAGCCCTTCTGGAGCAGGTCGCGGATGGTTTCGTAATAGGCGCCGCCCCGCACGGCCTCGGCCTTCCAGGCCTCCACCTTCCGGGTGAACGCGGCGGGAGCCGTTTTGGCCGGCGAGGCCTTTTTGTTCCGGTCCTCGTCCAGCGCCTCTTTCGACCGGGCCAGCCCGCCGCCCTCGGGGTTCTTCCTGAGCAGGTCTTCGCGGGAGCGGGCCAGGCCGGGGGCCGCGGCGGGAGGCGCGTTCGCCTGGGTGGAGAGCGCGCCGGCCTTGCGGGGGCTGGCCGCCTGGGCCTTGGCATACAGGGCGCGCGCCTCGTCGAAGCGGCCGGCCAGCGCCTCGATGTCGCCCAGCCGCACGGTGGCCAGCACGCCCGCCTCGGTGCCGGGGGCCGCCGCGGCCAGCTCGGCGGCCGTGCGGCGCGCCAGGTTGGTGTCCGCGGCCTGGTAGAGGGCGAGCTCGATTTTCTGGAGCGTCCACTCCCGCCGGCGGTCGGTATTCTTTTCCTCTTTTTCGAACGTGTCGAGCCAGGCCGCCGCCCGGACCTTGTCGGAATAGCGGAGGTTGTCCATGAACAGCTCCTGCATCAGGGCGAGGTCGGCCGGCGCCAGCGCCTTCGCCATGTCGTCCCGCGAGCGCTCGAACAGCTCGTCGAACAGCCCCTGGCCCTTGAACGGCTCCACCACGTTCACCAGCACCTGCCAGAGGCCCGCCGGCCAGCTGGCGGCCGGCCGCGCCGGGGGCGGCACCGCCTTGCAGCGATTGAGCAGGGCGGTCCGGTAGGCCTGGCGGTGGAACAGGTTGTTCACGTTCGCCGCCGCCGGCGTCGTGTTCAGCTTGACCGTCCAGGCGGCCGTGCTCGAGCGGTTGCCGGAGCGGGCCGTGAGCGTGATGGCGCGCGGCTCGCTGCCTTCGAAGATCCAGAGGACGTTCGTGTCCTTCACGACCAGGCCGTCGTCCATCTTCCACTCGTAGACCGTGTTGGAGGGGTTCCGCTCCGTGAACCGGGGCGTAAGCCGGAACAGGTTGTCCGGCTGGTCGCCGAACCAGAAATAGCTCTCGCACGCGGCCTGCGGCGCGGCCACGGGGCCGCCGTCCTTGTCCGTCACCTTCGTCAGCCGGGCGAACCCCGAGTGGAGGTAGGCGGAGGCCGGCACCAGCACGGGCAGGTTGGTGGCGCCGGGCGGGCGCCAGGCGAGCTGGGCCTCGGAGGCGCCCTCGAGGTTGAAGTAGAAATAGTCCACCTGGTGCGGCCCGGCGGCGAGCTCGATGGTGCCGCCGAACTGGCCCTTGGCGCCCGCCTGCCGCGTGTGCTGGCCCGGCCATTCGGCCACCGTCTTGCCGTCGATCCTGAACAGCGAGCCCTCGTCGGAGATCGTGGCGAGGTAGTAGCGCCCCGGCTTCGCGATCTGCAGCCAGGCGCTGAACCAGCCGGAAAAGTGGTTGTTGGGGCCGAACGGGTTTTCCATCTGCCCGATGTCGGAGACCTGCCCCATGATGGCGTCGCGACCGGGCGGGAAGCCGCCCGGGAGGTGCTCGGCCGCCTCCAGGCTGGCGTTGCCGAGCTTGACGTAGAACAGGGGGCCGGGGGTGAAGGCGGCCCGCTCATTCCGGGACAGCCGCGACTGCCGGCCGACGTAGACGGAGAACGCCGCGCCGGGCGGAGGGGCCACCACGAGCCCGAGCCCCTCCTGCGGGTTATGCCAGAGGATGTCGAACTCGAGCGGCTTGCCCGCCTCGTCCAGCACCACCGGCCGCGGGGCGGGCGCGGGCAGCAGCCCCCCGTCGGGGAGCATGGCCAGGACGCCGGCCGCCGGGACCGAAGGCTTGGTTTCCACCGTGAAATCAAACCGGAGCGGCGCATCGGAAACGGCCCAGGGCCCCGCGCCCGCGGAGGCGGCGAGGAGGAAGACGGCGGGAAGGAGGGCGTTTCGCATTAGGGTGCCTGGTTGAGCGCCTTGAAGTATTCGGAGACCAGTTCGCGGAATTCCTCGGGCGCCTCGTCGGCCACGCCGGCGGTCTGGTCGGACGCGGGCTTTCCGGTGTAATCGATGGGCAGCACCTCCGAGGAGAGGCCGGAGCTGAGCTCGGAGCGCGCCCGCTTCAGGGCGGTGATCGCCTGCTTCTGGAATTCACGGACCTGCTGGATGCGGCCGCCGGAGAGGGCGTCCTCGACCCGGCGCATGGCGGTGACGGCGTCCTCCAGCGCGCCGGTGCGCACGTGCATGAGGGACGCCTTGGCGTAGAGGGACTCGGCGTCGCGCCGGAGCATGGACTGGAGACCCAGGTCGGAGCCTTCCATGGCCGCGTCGCGCCGGGGACCGGCTCCCGCCATGCCGGTTTCCTCGGCGTAGCCGGACGACTTGCCGCCGCCGGTCGCCTTCGCCGTCGCGTGCCCGTCTTCCTGCACCTGGCCGCCCTGGGCGGAATCGCGCGTGCGGCGCGCCTCGATGTTCTCGTCGCCTTCGTTGATCTTGCCCGAGCCCGCCGTGGTCTCGCCGTCCGACATGCCCTGGCGGCCCACCAGCGAGCGGCCGTCCTGCTCCTTGTGGTCGGGTGCCTCGTTGCCGGACTTGCCCTTGGCGCTGAAGTTGGAGAATTCGCCCTCGGCCACGTTCCAGCCCGCCGGGATGTCGGCCGAGCCCTGGTTGGTGGCCGAGTCGTCCGCCTTCTTTTTTTCCTCCTCCTCCTGCTTCTGGAGGTCGCCGATCAGGTCCTCCAGCTCCGAGGGCATGGGCAGCTTGGCCACCGTGGGAAGCTCGTTCTTGTCGAAGTTTTCCGTGTTGCGCTTGGTCGCGTCGGGGCGGGGCGAGAGCCACATCTCCATGTCGTCCATGCGGCCCTTCGCCTTCTCGAGAAGATCGAGGATGAAGTCCTCCTTCTGCAGCCCCAGCTCCGTGGACTTGTCCTTCTCCGAGCCCGGCACCTGCTTCATGTCCTCATAGATCTGGAAGACGTCCTCCACCAGGTCATTGCCGACGGGCAGCTCGGGGAAGATGTGCAGGTCCTTCGCGATGTTCAGCAGGGCTTCGGCCATGTTGGTCTTGACGGCGCTGACCTCCTCCATCAGCTCGTCGTAGGCCTTGTCGGACTTGTCCTTCTGGGAGTCGACCTCGCGCATCGACTGGACGATTTTGGCCTGGAGCTGGCGCAGCTTCTCGAGCTTGGCGCTGGCTTCGGCGGCCACCTGCTGGAGCTCCTCGGCCTTGGCCTGGGCGTCGGTCGCGCGCCAGGCGTTCAGCATGTCCTGGACCGCCACCAGGTTGGTGAGCGCCTTCTCCTGGTAGATCACGGCCTCCGGGAATGTTCCGGCTTCCAGCTGTTCGGCGGCCCGCGTCATGTCGGCCCCGACCTTCGTGCCTTCGATCTGGCCGGCGGCCTTGACCAGCAGGTCGGAGAAGGCGGCGTCGGCCTTGCGCAGGGATTCGGATTCCCGGCGGCAGGCGACCACGAATTCGGCCGTGTTGCCGGAGAGCGCATCCTGGCGGTCCACCAGTCCGGCGGGCGCCGAGGCGCCGGCCGGCAGCGGCTGGGTGGTGTCCCGCACCTGTTTCTGATTGGTGATGAGGCCGTCGAGCATGGCCAGCAGCCCCGTGATCTCGCGGTGCTCCTGGACGGCGGCCATGCCTTCCTGGGCGCGGGCCAGCGCCTCGATGATGCGCTCCTCGAGGGCGAGCGCCTGGCCGGCCAGCGGCCGCTGCGCTTCGGCGGGCGCATCCGGGAGTCGCTTGAGTACGTCGATGGCGCGGGGCATCTCGTCCGTCCACAGGCGGTCGACGATGGTCTTGAGCGCCCCGAGCGGACGGCGCGGATCGGCGATGAGCTTGCCCGCCAGCTGCCGGATCTGCGCCTGGGTTTCGAAAATCTCCTTCCACTGCCCCGGGCGGGCGCGGACGGGGTCGCCGGCCAGCGGGGTGGTGCGGGCGATGTTCTCGGCCTGCATCCGCACGAGGGCGTCGAGCGAGTCGCGCGATTCAACCGCGTTCTTCGTGGCCTCCTCGAGGGCGGCTTCCGAGCTTTGCGACTGGAACACGATCGGCGGCGAGGCTGTTTCCTGCGCCTCGCCCGGCCGGTTGTCGAGGGCGATCAGGCGGAAGGTCAGGATGAGGCTCAGGTTGGTCGGCGGCGGCTCGCCGGTCCACTCGCCGGCCCACTCGCGGGCGCCGGCCGGATCCCAGCTGGCCACGACCGTCCGGTTGGTGGCCTCGCGCGTTTCCTCGATCTTCTCGAGCCGCAGGCCGGAGAGGCCGTAGTCGTCGGTGGCCTGCCATTGGATGCGGGGCACGCCGCCCGGCGCCAGGATGACGGGCGCGAGCGGCGCGATCAGCTGGATCTGGGGGCGCTGGTCGGGCATGGCCAGCAGGGCCAGCGGGGTGGAGGCGGTGAAGCCGTCGGTGTCGGTCGCCTCGATCAGCAGCCCCGCGGGGTTGGTGATGACGGCGGCGCCTTCGAATGCGCCGGCTTCGGCGGCGGAGCCGAAGGCCGCGAATGTTTCCGTATTGGAAACGGAGCACGCGGCCAGGGGGAAGTTGCATGCCACGTGGAAGCGGACCGTGGAGCCGGCGGGGACGGGGTTCTCGCCGGTCAGGGCGTCGAGGGTGCGCGGCTCGAGCTTCATGTAGTCCGGGGGGGTGATGGTGGCCGAGAGCGCGCTGAACGAGAGCGGGGGGCGGGGCGTGAGCGTGAAGAGGGCGGCGGCGTGGTCGCCCCCGCGGAAGCGGTAGCGCGTGGCGGTGGTGAGGGCCTCGATCGTGTAGGCGAAGGTTTCCGCGGCGCCGCCGCCCTGCAGCGCGCCCAGGCTCAGCGTGCGGCGCGGGCCGTCGGCCGGCAGGAGCTCCAGGGAGACGGGCTGGCCGCGGCGGCCCTCGACCCGGCAGGACAGGACGGCGGGCGAGCCCTGGAGGCGGACGGCGTCGCCGGGCTGGACCTCCACGACCCGCGCCAGCAGGGTGGGCGGCCGGTTGGAAAAGGGGTTGATGACGCGGAGCAGGGCGTTGCCCCAGGCGGGGGCGGACCAGAAGGCGGGGGTGGCGAGCAGCAGGCCCGCCGCGAAGAGGCCGAGCCAGGCCCGGCGATGGGCGCGGCCGTCGCGCAGCACGGCCAGGTTGAGCCCGGCCAGCG
The DNA here is from genome assembly GCA_964481675.1 of uncultured Verrucomicrobiota bacterium. Lineage (GTDB taxonomy): Bacteria > Verrucomicrobiota > Kiritimatiellia > CAIKKV01 > CAIKKV01 > CAIKKV01. The sequence continues at coordinate 3,411 of CAYZVY010000049.1, read as the reverse complement.
AGGGCGGGGGCTGCTGCAGGTAGGCCTGCTCGAGCGGGTCGGGGCGGCTGTGCTTCTCGAACTGGACGCGGTTGATGAGGCGGTTGTCGAGCGCGGGGAAGGCGCGCTCGAGCTCGGCGCTGATGGCCACGTCGGAGAAGCGGCGCGCGGCCGCGCGCGAGACCAGGACCAGGGCGGCGGCGGCGGCGGCGAAGACGATGGCCGCGGAGGCCACGCGCCCCGGCCGGTTGAAGTGGGCGGCCACGTCGGCCAGCGCGGCGAGCGCCAGCAGCGCCGCCACGGCGGCGGCGCCGGCGAGGGTGAACAGCGTGGCGCGCCAGCGCACCACCGTGCGCCCGATGCCGTCAAGCTGGTCGCGGAGCGGGCTCATTGGCTGAGTTGTTCCACTTTCACGTCATCCACGTACAGGGTTCCTTCGCCGCCGAAGATGGCCACGATGTGCACGATCAGGAACTCCACCTTGCGCAGCAGGCCGGACGCCAGCTCGGTGGGGTTCTCGCCCGGGAACGTGACGCTGGCGGTTTTCCAGGTCCGGCCCACCTCGGAATGGTCGCCCGCCTTCACGCTCCCGAACTGGATCAGCTCGAACTTGAAGCACTTGCGCAGCTCGGAGATGTCCGGGTTGGCGTGGGGCTTGACGCCCGGCCGCCACATGTAGCCCTCCACCAGCGTCCGCGTGCCTGGGCCGCTCGACCGGGCGGTCATCGTGAGGCGGAAGCGGCCGCCCGGCTTGACCGGGATGGGGAAGCTGTCCACCTTGGTGCCCTGCCCGGTGCCGGCCACCATGTCCTGGGTGCCGAACAGCGCCAGCACGCCGGAGCGGCCTTCGACGGAGGGCTCCACCTTCACGAACTCGTGGTTTTTGAAGTACCAGCTTTCGCCTTCCTTGTCGTACTTGTATTTCCAGTTGGCGAGGGGGTCGTTCTTGTCGTCGAAGCTGCCGTTGGGCAGCAGGTTTGACGCCCCCTGGGAGAGGTTCGCCCCGGCGATCAGAACCATCATCAGCAGCAGGCGCATGGCGTGTTCCTTCATCTTAGGCGAGCCCCTTGATCTTTCGCACGATCCATTCTACGGCTAACAGGGCCAGGAGGCAAGCCAGCACCGGCAGGTTGTTCCACAGCGAGTGGAACGTCACGAGCGACTCCTCCCGGGGCTTGATCGGAATGGCGGTCATGGCGTCGGCCACCTCGCCCGGCAGCAGGTAGCGGCCGGTGCTGGAGGCGGCCAGTGCGCGGAGGACGTCCAGGTCGGGCGGCCGGGGCAGCGACTCGGGGGTGAAGGGCTTGACGAAGAAGGAGTAGGCCGGCGATTCCACGGGCGTGCCGCTGACGTTGACTGAGGCGGCGGCGCGGTAGAGGCCGGGCCCCTCGGCCTGGAAGCGGACGGTGTAGGTGGCGGCCGCGCCCGAGGCGCCGGTGGTGACGGTCTGGCGCTGCATGACGAACGGCAGCGCGCGGCTGTCCGGGGTGCGGATCGTGCAGGTCAGCGTCTCCGGCGGGGCGTCCGCCTTGGACAGGGCGGCGTAGCGGGCGTTCAGCACCAGCGCGTCGCCCAGGTAGAGCCGCTCGGTGTCGGCGAACAGGTCGAGCTGGACCGGGGCGGCCTCGCTTTCCGCGGGCAGCAGGAAGTTGAGCATCTGGTTCCAGAAGCGGAAGTAGGAGTCGGCCGTGTCCTGCCGCTCGAGCTGCCAGCGCCAGAGCGAGTCGGTCAGCACGGCCAGGATCTTGCCCTGGCCGAAGCGCTGGAAGACGATCAGCGGCTGGACGCCGGAATCGGTCTGCGCCGTGATCAGCACCGTGGCGGCGGGCGCCGGCTGGGACCCCGGGAACACGGACAGGACGGGCGGCAGGCGGTCGAGCCAGGCGGGATCGCCCGCAAAGGCGGGATGGGCGCGGCCCTCGGCCGTGGCCACGAGCCGGTAGCGCCCCTCGAGCGCCTGGCCGGGATGCTGCACGGGAAGCACCCGCCCCAGCTCGGTGGCGGCGAAGCCCTTCTCGCCCCAGGCCTGCGGGCCGCCCAGCAGGACCAGGCTGCCGCCCTTTTCCACGAACTTGGCCAGAGAGGCGTCGCGGCCCGAGCCCAGGGCCTCGGCGTCGAGATCGCCCAGGATCACGATGCGGAAGTTGGCGAGCTGGCTCTCGGTCAGGTCCAGCGTGGTGCCGCCCCGCGAGCCGTAGGACAGGAAGCGGCCGTCGGGCCCCCGCATGAACGCGAGCGGGGTGATGGTGGCGATGCCGCGCAGCACGCGGACGAGATACTTGGATTCCCACCGGGGCAGCCCTTCCACGTACAGGAGGCGGTTGCGGGTATCCATGACCTGCACGGTGGAGGCGTAGCGGTTGTCGTTCGTCTGGAGCTCGCCCTCCAGCGGATCGACCCGCACCTCGTACGTGAAGAGGCCCACCGCGTCGTGCTGCAGCGGGAAGATGACCTCGCGCGAGCCGCCCTCGGCGGGGAGCTGCGTGGGCGCCTCCTGGATTGGCTGCTGGTCGCGGTACAGCCGCACGGCCAGGAGCTTGCCGCCGCAGCCCTCGCCGGAGAGGGAGGCCTTTAGCTCGCTGTTCCAGCCCACCGTCACGCGGCTGGGCGTGTCGATGGAATCGATCCGGACATCGGGCGGGACCGACCACTCCGCCGGCGGCTCCAGGCGGACCGTGTGGACCGGGAAGGGCCAGGCCTGCCGGGTCCAGAGGGCCGAGGCCTCGCGGGTGTCGAGGCCGTCGGAGAGGAGCAGCACGCCCGCCACGTCCTGCCCGCGCAGCCGCTCGACCAGGCGCGACAGGCTGTCGCGCAGGCCGGTGGCCTGGCCGGAGGAGGGCAGCCCGAGGCCGGCCGTCGGGTCGGCCCGTGTTCCCAATTCGCGGTCAAAGGGGTAGAGGTCCACCGAGGCGCGCGTGGCGATCACGCGCACCCAGTCCTGCGTGAGCAGGGCGCGGGCCGCGGCGTGGCGGGAGGGAATGGCCGCGGAGGGGGTGTTCGTCATGCTGGCCGAGGTGTCGAGGGCGATGATGAACCGCGGGCGGAGAACCTCGCGCTGGTCCTCCCGGGCGGCCGGCATGAGCAGGCACCAGCCGAGGAGGGCCAGGAAGGCGATCCGGATGGCGGCCAGCCCGGCCTGGAGCCAGGACCACCCGGGCCAGCGCCAGACGGCCAGCAGGAGCGCGAGCAGGGCGAGGCCCAGGGCCCCTCCGATGAAGGCCGTGCCGACCGTGTGCTGGAAGATCCAGTCGGCCATCATGGCGCCTCCGCGGGTGAGTGGGTTTCCCGGATGCGGCCGGAGGGGTCGACGTTCATGTGGGCCGAGAGGCGGGTCGACCGGCGGACGGCGCGGGCGGCCAGGACGCTTTCGAGGATGGCCGTGAGCAGGGCGAGCCAGAGGAACAGCTCGGTGAGCGGCGTGCCGACGCGGTG
>CAYZVY010000048.1:14562-22089 GCA_964481675.1 uncultured Verrucomicrobiota bacterium | reverse complement strand
GGCGTGCTGTCGCGGGCGTGCTTGCGGTCAGGGGGCGTTTGTGATACGGTATAGCAGCAGGAGGGGATTATGGTGGCTTGGTTTGCGCATCTACATCCGGTTATCCAGGCCTTGCTGGCCACGCTTTTCACCTGGGGGGTAACCGCCCTGGGCGCGTCGACGGTGTTTTTTTTCAAGAAGGTGCAGCCGACAGTCCTGAACGGCATGCTGGGGTTTGCCGCCGGCGTGATGATCGCCGCCAGCTACTGGTCCCTGCTGGCTCCCGCCATCACCTTGTCGGCCGAAATGGGAAACACCCCCTGGGTGCCCCCCCTCATCGGGTTTCTCTCGGGCGGGGCCTGCCTGTGGGCGATCGACAAAATCCTTCCCCATCTGCATCCCGGCCTGGCCACGGACAAGGCCGAGGGCATCAAGACGCAGTGGCAGCGCAGCGCGCTGCTGGTGCTGGCCATCACGCTGCACAATATTCCCGAGGGCATGGCCGTGGGCGTGGCCTTCGGGGCGCTGGCCGACGGCGGCTCCGCCACCTCCGCCACGTTGGGCGGGGCCATTGCCCTGGCGGTCGGCATCGGCCTGCAGAATTTCCCCGAAGGGGTTGCCGTGGCGGTTCCCCTGCGGCGCGAAGGCATGCCGCGCTGGAAGTGTTTCTGGTACGGCCAGCTGTCCGCGGTCGTGGAGCCGGTCGGCGGCGTCGCCGCGGCCGCGATGGTCATCGTGATGAAGCCGCTCCTGCCCTATGCGCTGGCCTTCGCGGCCGGCGCCATGATTTACGTGGTGGTGGAAGAGCTGATTCCCGAAGCGCAGCGCAATGAGGATACGGACACCGCCACCATCGGCGCCATCCTGGGCTTTGCGCTGATGATGACCCTCGATGTTGCCCTGGGGTGAGCGGACGGACGGGCCTGACGGCGAAAGGCCGTACGAGGCGCCGGACCGGAAAGGATCGGCTTGCATGCGGGGGCGGGTTAGGCTAGTTTGATCCGGTTTTTGTCCGCGGAAGAATCCATAAGCCAGGAGCGACATGAAGAAGCTGAAAGTCGGAGTCATCGGATTGGGCGCGATCGGATCGGTGCACACGGACGCCTACAAGGCGAATGCCGCGGCGGCCGATCTGGTGGCGGTGTGCGATGTGGATGCGGCCCGCCTCGAAGAAAAGGGCAAGGCGCTGAACGTGGCCGGCCGGTTCACGGATTACAACGAACTGCTGAAATCCGACGTGGATGCGGTCAGCGTGTGCGTGGGCAACACCCTGCACAAGGATGTGGCCGTGGCCGCCTTCAAGGCCGGCAAGCACGTCCTGCTCGAGAAGCCCATGGCCATGAACGCCAAGGAAGCCGCCCAGATCGTCGCCGCCGCCAAGGCGAGCGGCAAGGTCCTCCAGATCGGCATGGTCCGCCGCCAGGCGACCGAGGCCCAGGTCGTCCGCGACCTCGTCGAAAAGGGCGAGTTCGGCGACATCTACCACATGCGCGCCGTGCTGATCCGCCGCCGCGGTGTTCCCGGACTGGGCGGCTGGTTCACCACCAAGGCCCAGTCGGGCGGCGGCCCGCTCATCGATATCGGCGTGCACTGGTTTGACGCCGCCATGTATCTCAGCGGCCACTGGAACCCCACGGCGGTCAGCTCCATGACCTACGCCAAGTTCGGCAAGGACATGAAGAACTACCGCTACGTCGGCATGTGGGCCGGCCCGCCCAAGTTCGACGGCGTCTGCGACGTGGAGGATTATGCCGCCGGCTTTGTGCGCTATGGCGACAAGGCGACCATGAGCTTCGAAATCGCCTGGGCCTGCAACGCCGAGGAGTCCGGGTATATCGATATCCTGGGCACCAAGGCGGGCGTGCGCGTGTTCGACGGCAAGCCGATGAAGATCCTGACGGAACAGGGCGGCCGCATGGCCGACGTGACCCCGCATTTCGCGGATCGCGGCAACGTGTTCCACAACCAGGCCAAGTGCTACCTGGCGGCCTGCCGCGGGGAATGCGCGCCGTTCGCCACGGGCGAGCAGGGGCTGACGAACATGAAGCTGATCGACGCCGTTTACAAGTCGGCTGAAGTCGGCAAGGAAGTCGCCATCAAGTAAGACGGCTTTCCATTGTTACCTTAAGCCGCCCGGCCATCAGCCGGGCGGCTTTTTTTTTGCGAATCAAGGGACTGAAGAGACCAAAGGGACCTAAGGATTTTAACCCCTGACCTCATCAAGAGCCCTGATCCTTCCCGGCGGTTTCCTCAAGCTTGCGGGTCGCCTTGTAGAGGGCGAAGCCGAGGATCAGGACCATCACGACCAGGGCCCCGGTCAAGAAGGCCTTGCGGTTCCATGAAAATCCGCCGGAGCGTTTCCAGTCCGGATTGGGCTGCAAAGTGCCGTCCGGTTCGATGAGGCGTCCCCGCAGGCCGCGGTCCAGGGCCATGCGGATGGCGGACAGGTCGAACCTGGGCGGCACGGCTCCGGGCGATCCCGCCAGCAGGTCCAGCCGGGCCGAGGCCGGCGCGAAAAAGAGCGCCTGCATTTCCGGGCCCCGCAGCTCGATGCCCCCGATGTTCAGTTCGGGGTTGTCCCCGTTTTCGATAATCAGCGCGAAGGCCGGGGCGCGGGATTCGGCGAAGGAGACTGTCAGCCGGGTCTCGTCGAGGGTCCGGAAGGCGATCCGTCTCAGCGTGCCGCTCGCGAGGACGGGGCGCGGCCGGTCCTGTCGCTGCCCGGGGTACACGGCGACCAGCGTGAAGGAGCGCGAAAAATTGCGGGAGTCCGTCCGGAGCGTCAGCTCGGTGACCGGCACGCGGCCCGCCTCGAACCGCACCACCGTCCGCTGCGTCTTCGCGTCCGGGGTGATGGTCAGGTTCGTGACCGCATGCGGGATGATCCGCTCGCGCGCCGCCGACTGGAGCACGTCGAGCCGGCCGAAGTCGATCGCGTCGAGGCGGAAGTCGCGGTTCTGGAGCGCGCTCTGGCGGTCCGTGTGCTGGGGGTCGCTCTCGCCGGCCTTGCCGGCATAGCGGGCGATTTCGGAGACGGGGGAGGATTGCAGGTCCGTCACGTCATGGAGGACGATCCGGTAAAGGCGATAGGAGCCGGCCGGCAGAGGCACCTCTTTCCGGGAGACATCCATGTAGCGGGAGGCGTCGAACACGATGGCGCCCTCGACCAGCGTCGACCACGCTTTGCCGTCCCGGCTGCCCTCCACCGTGACGCTTTTTTCGAAGTTGAGCAGGGGGGTGCGGAGGGTCAGCCATTGGGGGGCGCCGGAAGAATCGGCTTTTTCATAGGTGATCTCGATCCGGTTTTCGCCGGCGGGCTGGCTGAAGCCGACCCGGGTCATCGCCACGCTGACCCGCTGGGTGGCGGCGGTCAGTTCGATGCGCCGGGTGATGTCGAAGGGAACGGCCTGGCTGGCGCTGTCGACGATCCGGACGTCGGCCAGGGAATCCTGCGTGACGGCGAACAGGCTGTCGGGAAGGCGCAGCGCATACATCTCGTCGACGGCGCCATCGGCCGGGATCGGGAGGCCAAGCCGGTGCTGGTAGGCGGACGAGTCGATGGTGACGGCCCCGGCGGCGGCGGCGAGGCAGGCGGCGGCGAGAATGAGCGGCAGCGGGCGGGTCATGGGGCCTCCGGCGGTTACCGGCTTTCGAACCGGTCCTTGTATTTCAGGTAGAAGAATGAGGCGAGGATCAGGATCACGCCCACGGACAGGAGGGCGATGACCCGGTAGATGGCCTCAGCCCGGGCCAGGTCGTTGAAGATTTTCACGACGACGACGATGAACAGGGCGAGGCCGAACCAGCGCAGCGCGCGCGCGCGGTTGCGCAGGCCGGCGATGACCAGGCTGCAGGCGAAGACCGTCCACAGCACGGTCACGCCGCCCTTCTCGAAGGCGGGCAGGAAGGCATGCAGGGCGGAACTCGTCTCCAGTGTCAGATAGGCCAGCAGCAGGAGAATGGCGAGCCACCCGGCGGCGAGCGAGACGGCGGCCAGGCCGGTTTCGGGGCGCAGCAGGCGGAAGGTGACCAGGGCAAAAGCCATCAGGAGCCCGAAGTTGAGGAAGCGGACCAGCACGTGGGGGGCGTCGTAGAGGTCGCCATACAGGAACCCGGTCCCGATTTGCCAGGCGGGCAGGTCGTAGATCATCAGCTTGCCGATCAGGGCGGCCGCCAGGAGGGTCCAGAGGATGGCGGCGGCGACCGGGCCCAGCGGGCGGCGGTAGGCCAGCAGAAGGGCGCCCAGGCCCACCCAGACGAGCGTGAGGCCCGGATGGACCAGCGGCCTGTAGAGGGTGGAGCAGAAGCGGTAAACCTCGAAATTCATGTAGAGGAAGAGAATCCCATAGGTGAAGAGCAGGGCGAGGGCGGGGACGAGTCCATACGCTTTCGTCTCCGGCGCTTCGGGGGTGGCCGCCGTTTGGGGCGGTTCGGATTTCAGGAGGCGCCAGGCGCCGGCCAGGGACAGGACCGGGACGAGGAATTGGATAAGGCGGGGGCCGAGCGCGGCCAGGTAAGTGGAGAAGTCCTGGGGGGCAGACCCCGTGAAAAAGCCGGATCCCATGTCATGGAAGACGACGCGGCCGATGAGGATTGCATAAATCAGGGCGGCCAGCTGGCGCAGGATGCGGCTGCCCAGCTTCTGGCTCATCCAGAGCAGGACCAGGGCTTCCATGGCCCACGTGACCGTCAGCCAGGCGTTGCTGAAGAGGAGCGGGAGCGTGATGGACAGGAAGATGGCGCCGAGCCCGAGGAAGATGGTCTGGAGGCCTCGGTCATGCACGCCGCGCCATTGCAGGGCGATGACATGGCTGACATAGTAGGCGCAGAGGCCCAGGGCCAGCCAGGCGGCCCGGTCATGCTGGCCGGGCCAGGTGGCGAGGATGACCCAGTAGCCGAAGCCGAAGAAAAAGGTTGCCGCCAGGAGCAGGCCGATGAGTTCCAGGATGGACGCGACAGTCCGCGTGGCCAGGTTATAGAGGAAGACCGCGGTGGAGAAGAGCAGGAAAAAGCCGGCCAGGAAGGGCATGACGACGGTGAAGTCGGCCGGCGTGTAGTCCCGGGCGAGGGACAGCCAGACCAGGGCGGTGTGGCAGGTGAAGGCCACCCAGGTGACGATGGGCCACTGCCGTTTCCAGGACACGCCCAGCATGCCGAATCCCAGGAGCAGAAGGTAGGCATAGAGGCCGGGATAGTTTTTGACGCCGGTGCTCAGCAGCATGGGGGTCAGGTAGCCGCCCAGAAGGCCCAGCATGGCGACGAGCAGCGACCGGTAGCGGACGGACAGGATGGCCGAGACCAGGGTGACCAGGGCCATGCCGGCGAAGGCGGCGGGTGGCCCGATAATGTGGAACATCACGTTGGCCGCATAGAGGCTGAAGTAGAGCAGGGCGATGCCGCCGCCCACGAAGCCCTGCCCCAGGATCTGGTACTTTTTCCCGAACAGGTGCAGGCCTCCGGCCACCATCAAGGCGCCGGCCAGGGTGCTGAGGGCGACGCGCCCGGTTTCTCCCAGGTAACCGCGGTCGATCGAGTATTTGATGAAGAAGTAGCCGCCGAAGAGGAGGATCAGGATGCCGATGCGCATGAGCCACTGGGAGGCGATGGCAAATTCAATGGTCACATCCTGGCGCCGGAATTCCTCGCCCACGACGATCCAGTTCCAGGCCTTCCGCAGCAGGATGGCCGCGGCCGATTCGATGTCAGGTTTGGGCGGGAGTGGCCTGGATGCGGCCGGGGGCGTCCGGGTGGCGGCCGCCGCTGCCACCGGGATGGAGGACGGGGCGGGATGTGACGGCGGGAGCGGCGGCGGGTCGTGCAGTGGCCGGGGCGGCGGAGGCGCCGCCGCGGGTGCGGGCGGTGGCAGCGGAGACGGTTGCGGCGCGGGCGCCGGGGCGGGCGGCGGGATCGGCTGCTGGACGGGCCTGAGCGCCGTCAGGGCGGGCGACCCGCTTTCCGTTTCGCGCGGGAGCGCGAGCGGCGTTTCCCTGGCCTGCCCGTCGAGCAGGGTGTTCACGTTCCGGCGGATGCGGTGCAGCAGGATGAGCGCCCAGACCGGAAAGACGAGAAAGACAAAGGCGGAGATGATGACGGCGAAGAAGACGAGGAACTCTTCATCGTGCATGAGCGTGCCTCCTGTAAGATGATTCATTGTGCGGGATACGGGGAATGGGGTCAAGGCTGCGTATATGCTTGACCCGGAGGGCGGGGAATCGTGATAATAAAACATCACGCAGGAGCGTCATGAATACCGGACCCGAGAAAAACAATCCCGACGCTGAAACCGAAATCTGGAACGCCATCTCCGCCTTTGAGCGCATTCTGGAGGTCATGCCGGACGACCGCACCTCCCTGGATACGCTTGTGCATGCCTACACACAATTGGGCGATCGCACGCGGGCGCGGGATTATCTGGTCCGGCTGGCCCGCGTGGTGATGGATGAGCGCGACATGGAGGCGGCGGCCACCATCCTGGAGCAGATGGAGTCTTTCGCGGGGGATCCGACCGTCGAGCAGCAGGCGGACCGGTTGAAGGAGATGCTGGCCGGGGAGCGCGGCCTTCCGGAAAAGGTGGAAGCGCCGCCGGTCACCGTCAAACCCCTGCTTGACCATCGGATCAACATCACCGAAGAGATGTCGCTGGCGTGGGATTTGCTTCAAAACGGCGAATTGACGCAGGAGCAATACGCCGAGGTGGTTCAGGATTTGACCAATATCTCCTCCAACAAGAAAGACCAGGGCGGCATTTCGATGCTGCATGTGATTGAGCATCGCGCCTTCGGGAATATCGACCGGATACTGGTGTTCGCTTCCCAGAAGGGCGATCTGCCGCTCATCGACCTGAGCGGCTTCGATTTCGGCGATGACGCCATCCTGCTTTTGCCGGTGGAGACGATGATCCGGCAGGGCGTCCTCCCTTTCGACCTGCTGGGGCCGGATGTGCTGGTGGTGATCCAGAACCCCTATGACCTGGAATTGCGCAAGCAGGTGGCCTTGAGCCTGGGGAGGCGCTGCCATTTCTTCCTGACAAGTCCGTCCGATTTTGCCGCTTCGCTGGGTCGCGTCCAGAAGCGGAAGGCGGAGCTGGCCGCCAAACCCCAGGCGACGTGATCAGCGGGCGGTTTCACCCACGCGCAGCAGGCGCTCTTCGCCTTTGAACCGAAGCAGGGCGCCTTCCGTGTTCACGCGGATGAGCGTGACGTCTTCGATGCTTTCACCCGGCGCCACGATGCGACCGTTGATCAGGGCCGCCGCCGTTCCTCCCAGCTTGACCATGCCGGTCAGCTTGACGCCCGGCCAGAGGGCGGGCGGCGCCGGGGGTGGCGCTTTAGCGACAACGGGAATAAAAGGCGCCGGCACGGGGTCGTTCAGCGTCAGGAGCGGGGTAGGCTTGTTGGACGCGTTCGCGAGCAGTTCCGAGGGCGGAAAAGGCGGCGGGACATTGGTTTGGGAGGGGATGACAATCGGGTCTTCGAGCGAGGGCACGAAGGCCACCGACCCGGTCGACGCGGGCGTTGTTTCGATCGGAGCCGTCGCGGCTGCGGGATC